>JBIKPY010000006.1:0-68343 GCA_044357185.1 Polaromonas sp. | reverse complement strand
GGCAGTCCACGTGCGCGTAGTGGCGGTTGGCTGTCTCGTATTCCACGTGAGCGGTGTTGATCGTGATGCCGCGTGCTTTTTCTTCAGGCGCCGCGTCAATTTGGTCGTAGCCCTTGGCGGTACCGCCGAATTTAGCTGCCAACACAGTCGTGATGGCAGCTGTCAATGTGGTCTTGCCATGGTCGACGTGGCCGATCGTGCCAACGTTGACGTGGGGCTTGGTTCGTGCGAATTTTTCTTTTGCCATGATTTACTCCAGATAAAGAACGTGCCACGTGACAGGTTTAACGTCTGCACTGTGTTGCTGATTCCCCCGCCACGGGCAGCGGGGGGCACACAATCGCAGACAAGGAAAATTTACTTGGCGCGGGCAGCCATGATGGCTTCAGAGACGTTGCGTGGTGCTTCAGCGTAGTGCTTGAACTCCATGGAGTACGTGGCACGGCCTTGCGTTGCAGATCGCAGTGTGGTCGAGTAGCCGAACATTTCCGACAGAGGCACTTCGGCCTTGATGGCCTTGCCGCCGCCGATCATGTCTTCCATGCCTTGGACCATGCCGCGGCGTGAAGACAAATCGCCCATCACGTTACCTGCGTAGTCTTCAGGTGTTTCGACTTCTACGGCCATCATCGGCTCCAGAATCACCGGGCCGGCCTTGCGGCAGCCTTCTTTGAAGCCGAAGATAGCAGCCATCTTGAAGGCCAACTCGTTCGAGTCCACGTCGTGGTACGAACCGAAGTGCAGTGTGACTTTGACGTCCACCACAGGGTAGCCGGCCAAAACGCCTGTGGTGACGGCTTCATGAATGCCTTTTTCAACCGCAGGAATGTATTCGCGCGGCACCACACCGCCCTTGATGGCGTCAATGAATTCAATGCCCTTGCCAGGCTCGTTGGGTTCGATCTTCAGCACCACGTGGCCGTACTGACCCTTACCGCCGGACTGACGCACGAACTTGCCTTCGGCATCTTCCACGGTCTTGCGGATGGTCTCGCGGTAAGCCACTTGCGGCTTGCCGACGTTGGCCTCAACGCCGAACTCGCGCTTCATGCGGTCAACGATGATCTCGAGGTGCAACTCGCCCATGCCGGCGATGATGGTCTGACCGGATTCTTCGTCGGTCTTGACGCGGAAAGACGGGTCTTCTGCAGCCAGACGCTGCAAGGCGATACCCATTTTTTCCTGGTCAGCTTTGGTTTTGGGCTCGACAGCCTGCGCAATCACAGGCTCAGGGAACACCATGCGCTCGAGCATGATGATGGCGTCCGGATCGCACAAGGTTTCGCCCGTCGTCACGTCTTTCAGACCCACGCAGGCTGCAATGTCGCCGGCCACAATTTCGCTGACTTCCTGGCGCTCATTGGCGTGCATCTGAACGATACGGCCGATACGCTCTTTCTTGCCCTTGATCGGGTTGTAAACGGTGTCGCCCTTTTTCAGAACGCCCGAGTAAACGCGCACGAAAGTGAGCTGACCCACAAACGGGTCGGTCATCAACTTGAATGCCAGGGCCGAGAATTTCTCGCCGTCGTCCGCATTGCGGCTCACCGGTGCTTCGTCATCGTCCGTGCCAGAAACAGGCGGGATGTCGATAGGGGCCGGCATGAAGTCGATCACGGCGTCCAGCATGCGCTGAACACCCTTGTTCTTGAAAGCCGAGCCGCAGTACATGGGCTGGATTTCGCTGGCGATGGTACGGGTGCGGATGCCGAATTTAATTTCCGCCTCAGACAGGTCACCTTCTTCGAGGTATTTGTTCATCAGCTCTTCGTTGGCTTCGGCGGCGGCCTCAACCATCTTTTCGCGCCACTCTTTGGCAGACGCCAGCAATTCCGGAGGGATTTCGCGGTACTCGAACTTCATACCCTGCGAAGCCTCGTCCCAGATGATGGCTTTCATCATGATCAGATCGACCACGCCGGTAAAGCTTTCTTCAGCGCCGATGGGGATCACCATGGGCACGGGGCTGGCTTTGAGGCGCAGCTTCATGCCTTCGACAACCTTGAAGAAGTTGGCACCCGTGCGGTCCATCTTGTTCACAAAGGCCAGACGGGGCACTTTGTACTTGTTGGCCTGGCGCCAGACGGTCTCGGACTGCGGCTGCACGCCACCCACTGCGCAGTAAACCATGCAAGCGCCGTCAAGCACACGCATCGAGCGCTCGACTTCGATGGTGAAGTCAACGTGGCCCGGGGTGTCAATGATGTTGATGCGGTGCTCAGGGTAGGACGAGTCCATGCCCTTCCAAAAGCAGGTGGTGGCCGCCGAGGTGATCGTGATGCCACGCTCTTGCTCTTGCTCCATCCAGTCCATGGTGGCAGCACCATCATGAACTTCACCAATTTTGTGGCTCACGCCGGTGTAAAACAAAATGCGCTCGGTCGTGGTGGTTTTGCCGGCGTCAATGTGCGCGGAAATACCGATGTTGCGGTAGTTTTTAATGGGTGTAGCGCGGGACATAAATTTCTTTCAGTTCACCAAACGAACAAGAGATAACTAAAAACATGGCGCATGTTTTCACTGCGCGAGTGCCGTCGGCACTTTGCAGTGACAGCCGGCAGGCATTGGGGCTAGAGCTTTGCGGGCCCGGCACACAGTGCGCCGGGGGCCAGCTGTCAACGCCTCAAATTCCTGCAGCCAACACGCACATCGACTTTAGAAGCGGAAGTGGCTGAAGGCCTTGTTGGCTTCGGCCATGCGGTGAACTTCGTCACGCTTTTTCATGGCGCCGCCACGGCCTTCGGTTGCTTCCATTAGCTCATTGGCCAGACGCAAAGACATGGATTTTTCACCACGCTTTTTGGCAGCTTCTTTGAGCCAGCGCATGGCCAAAGCCATACGGCGCACAGGGCGAACTTCAACCGGCACCTGGTAGTTGGCACCGCCGACACGACGGGACTTCACTTCAACCATGGGCTTGATGTTGCCGATGGCCATGTGGAAAGCCTCGAGCGGGTCTTTGCCGGGGTTCTTTTTCTCGATAAAGTCGAGCGCGCCATAAATGATGCGCTCGGCGACGGCTTTTTTACCGCCTTGCATGATCACGTTCATGAACTTGGCGAGATCGACATCGCCAAATTTTGGATCAGGAAGAATTTCACGTTTAGGGACTTCGCGACGACGTGGCATTTTTTCACCTCTTTGCTTCAGTTGGCATCACACCAGGCAGACCTGGGGAAACGCCGCGAGAGTTAAAAAACTCTCACTTACTCGACCGGCACAACTATTTGCGCTTGGGTCACTTCGCTCTCAACGCCCTGCCGGGACGAAGGGAGCACCTTGTTTTGAAGTCGTTTGCAAACCATTTGCAAGCGCTTCTGGCGCGGACACTGCTTTCGCAGGCCGAGCCGGCCGGGCTTATTTGGCCTTTGGCTTTTTCGCGCCGTACTTGGAGCGTGACTGCTTGCGGTCTTTCACGCCTTGCAAGTCGAGCGAACCGCGCACGATGTGGTAACGAACACCGGGCAAGTCCTTGACACGACCGCCACGAACCAGCACCACGCTGTGTTCCTGCAGGTTGTGGCCTTCGCCGCCGATGTAGGAGATGATCTCAAAACCGTTGGTCAGGCGCACTTTGGCGACTTTACGCAAGGCAGAGTTTGGTTTCTTTGGCGTCGTGGTGTACACACGGGTGCACACGCCGCGGCGCTGCGGAGAGTTTTGCATCGCGGGGCTTTTCGAGTTGACTTTCTCGACTTCGCGCCCCTGACGCACTAGCTGGTTAATGGTTGGCATTTAAAAACGTCCCTCAACGTCTGATATCTAACTGACCCGGTCAGGCCGTGCCTGGCACGTGAAAAACCGGAAAAACGTAAATCCCTCCGGAATTTCCGGAAAAGCCTATGAGTGTAGCAGGCCGGAATGAGGCGCGCAAATCCAGGGCTTGCCGCCGCCCAATCAAGCGGCCTTTACTTGATCCAAAGGCGGATCGAGTCCCAGGCCCGCCCCAGGACGCCAGCCTCGTCGACAGCTTCCAGCGCCAGCAAAGGCACTTCGGCCAGCACAGCATCATTGGCCGCGGTGACCCTGAGCGTGCCGATCGCCTGGCCGCGCCGGAACGGGGCGACCAAGGGGTTGGGCCGGACCACCTGCGTTTTGAGCTTGGCGCCGCTGCCCGCCGGTACCGCCACCACGATGGCTTCAGGACGGCCCAGATTGACTACATTGGACTTACCCTTCCAGACCGGGGGGGACACCACCGGTTGCGCTGCGTCAAACAGCTTGACCACTTCAAACGCGGTATAGCCCCAATTAAGCAGTTTTTGCGCCTCGGTGGCCCGGGCGTTTTCGCTGGCGGCGCCCAGCACAATGGCCATAAGGCGGCGATTTCCCTGCGCCCCCTGAGCGCCCAGACCGGGAACCTCCCGCTTGGCGGTGGCGATCATGCAAAAACCCGCTGCAGCTGTGTGGCCGGTTTTGAGGCCGTCGACTGAAGGGTCGCGAAACAGCAACAAGTTTCGGTTGCTGTCGTTGGCTGCAGGTGTGCCCGGGTAGCGGTATTTTTTCAGGGCATAGTAGCCCGTGTAGTCGGGGAAATCCTGCAGCAGCCGGGTTGCCAGCAGGCTCAAATCGCGGGCGGTTGTGCTGTGGCCTGGCTCGGTCAAGCCTTCGGGGTTGGTGAAGCTGGTGGACTTCATGTCCAAAATCTTGGCGCGCTCGTTCATCATCTGCACAAAGCGCTCGACAGTGCCGCCCACGCCCTCTGCCAGGGCCACCGTAGCGTCATTGCCTGACTGCACGATCATGCCTTTGATCAGATCCTCAACCGGCACTTTCATCTTGGGATCGATGAACATGCGCGAACCTGGCATTTTCCAGGCGCGCTCGCTCACCCCCAAGGTTTGCTTGAGGTCTATTTTTTTGGCTCTGAGTGCATCAAATACCAGATAGGCCGTCATCAGCTTTGTCAGCGACGCCGGCTCAATGGGCGTGTCAATGTCTTTGGCCGCCAGAATCTGGTTGGCCGTGATGTCCAGCACCAGATAAGCACGCGCCGCCACCTCTGGCGGCTGAACTTGCTGGGCCAGCACCGGGGCACCCTGCAACAGCGTTGCAAAAAAAACAAAAAAGCTGGCAAGAGCGGCCAGCACGCGTGTGAATCGGGGCATGGGTGTTTTTTTCTTCAATAAGAAGGCGCGCCGTAACTGTTCAAAAAAAGGGCGGCTAGCCGGCACGTCTTTAACTCAAATGACGGACCACCAGGCTCTTTAACAAAGGCAATTGTCCATGAAAGAAATGACCCACTCCCGGCACCACCGTGACCGGCAGGAATTGAGGACGAGCCCAGTCGAGCACATTGGCCAAGGGCACCGTGTCGTCGCTCTCGCCGTGGATCACCAAGGTCTTGGCAAGCGCCTGGCTCGGAACAGGCGCGACCGCAAACCGGCTGGCGGCGGTACCGACCAGCACCAGGCTGTCGATCTCACGCTCTTGCTCCAGGGCGGCCAAAGCGTGTGTGGTGACAAAGGCGCCGAAAGAAAAACCCGCCAGCGCCAATCGCCCGGCCGGTGCGGCATACCGGACCACGGACAGCATGTCCAACAGTTCGCCGCGGCCTTCGTCATGGCTGCCCTCGCTGCCGCCCACACCCCGGAAATTAAAGCGGACCGCCGTCCAGCCACACTGGGTGAAGGCGCGGGCCAATGTTTGCACCACCTTGTTGTCCATGGTGCCGCCAAACAAAGGATGCGGATGGGCAATCACGGCCACACCTTTGGAGGCGACGGCGGGCTCGTCCAGGGCCATTTCGATCCGGCCCGACTGGCCTTGGATCGTGAGTTTTTGTGTTTGTGCGTTCAAAACCAGGCGTTCGTGAAGACTAGGCTTCAGCGACCCAGATGCGGCGGCGTCAGCAAACGCTCCACCACCTGACCGTTTTGAAGGTGCGATTGAACAATTTCGTCAATGTCATGCACATCAACGTAGCTGTACCAGACCGCCTCCGGGTACACCACCAGCACAGGGCCTGCAGCACAACGGTCCAAGCAACCGGCCTTGTTAACGCGCACCTGCCCGGGGCCGCTCAAGCCGGCGTCTTTGACGCGAGACTTGCAATGGTCAAACGCGGCTTGCGCCCCGTGATGCGCGCAGGCGTTCTGGCCGTTACTGCGCTCATTCAAACAAAAGAAAACATGGCGCTGGTAATAAGATGCCGGCGCTGCACTGCCATCTGAAGGCGAAGTTGTCACAAGAGTCATGCCTTGATTTTACGGGCGCGAGTCGTCCGGCACATTTTCAGGCCGGCACAAACGCATGATCACGTAGGTCAAGGCCGCAAACGGCCACAACCAACCCAACCATTGGGCCAGTCCGTGAAAGCGGATAAACCGGCCCTGCTCCCAGACTTGCAGGTTCTGCGCCAGATAGGGGCTGGCTGAAGCCTGGTTGAGCATGACCAGTTGCACACTCAAGGCCAGCAAGGCCAGCACGGTGGCCGTGCGCGGGGACGTCCACAAGGAGAGCATCGCCAGCATCCAAGCACCTAGGAAACCAACGCGCACAGGCAGGTCAAACCAGGCCCAGGCATGTGTTGGCCCGTAACTCAGAGCCGCAGACAGCACCGTGAAATACAGGCCGCCGGCCAACAGCCACAAAACGGCGGCGCTGCGGTGAGCCCAGCCGCGCATCACGCCAAAAGCGATCAGGCAGGGAATAAGCCCGCCCAGCGTCACCACAATCACCTGCGTGGCCGGCACCATGGGCTGGAGTTCGACATCGCGCACAGGCAGCCATTCGAGAAAAGGCGAATTCAACAGCAGCGCGGCCAGCGCCGGCTCCAAGCGCTCGAGAATCTGCCCCAGGCCCAGCGGCACCGACACCGGGAACAGCAACGCCAGTGGCCACAAGGCCAGCAAAACCAAAGCGCCTCGCGCTTCGGTTTCAAACCAGCGCGCCCGGAAATCGCTCCAACGGTGCAACACGCCCATTTTTTCCAGCAGCGAAGCGCTCACCGCACCGGCCCAGGCGCCTGAGGCGTTGAGCGCAAAGTCAACATTAGAGGGAACCCTGGACGGCAAATGCGCCTGCAATGTTTCCAAACTCAGAGACAGTAAAGCTGCCGACAGACTCGCCAGACTGATGGCCCAGGCCCCCCGGCCGCTGCGCAGCGCTGCCAGCGCGAGCAAAAAACCCAAAGGGGCGTAACCCAGGAAATTGGTGCTGACATCAAAGCCTGTCCAGTAGCGCGGCCAGGCTGCAGTCAAAAAAACGAAAGGCGACAAGCCCTGGTCGCGCCAGCCGGTAAAAGGGTACAGGCTGGCATAAACAATCAGGCACGCAGTGGCCAGGGCCAATGGCCAAGCCGTGGTCCGGTGCAGGGCGTAGCTCATGCAGGCGCCACCATGTTTAACTCCGGGTGGCGCGTGTCGATCAGCCCTGCCAGGGCTTGACCACCACCAGCACCACAGCCGCGACCATCATCAGCACCGGCAGCTCGTTGAACCAGCGCCACCAGACATGGCTGCGCGTGTTGCGCTGAGCCACAAAATCTTTGAGCATGCGAGCGCACAGGTGGTGATAAGCCAGCGCCAGCAACACCACCAGCAGTTTGGCGTGCATCCAGCCATTGCCCGGACCGCGGCCGATGCCGTAACCCAACCACAGCCAGAGCCCGAGCACCAGCGCCGGCACCGCCAGCACGGTAGTGAATCGCAGCAGTTTGCGAGCCATCAGCAGCAGGCGCTCGCGCTCGGCCACGCTGCCCTCGGGCACCATGGCCAGGTTCACAAAAATCCGCGGCAAATAAAACAGCCCGGCGAACCAGCTGGCAACAAAGATGATGTGAAACGATTTGACCCAGAGCATGCCGGCAGTGTAGCGCTGGGCCCCGGCCGCGAGTTTTGGCACAATTTGCCCATGACCTCCTTTGCACCCTTCCCATTTGGCCGGCCCCGCCGCCTGCGTCGCGACAGCTTCACACGCAATCTGGTGCGTGAAAACAGCCTGAGCGCACACGACCTGATTTACCCGGTGTTCGTCACCGACGGCCAGCGCCAACGGGTGCCCATTTCCTCCATGCCGGGCGTCGAGCGCCTGAGCTTGGACTTGCTGCTGCCGGTGGCCGAAGAATGCGTCAAGCTGGGCATCCCGGTGATGGCGCTGTTCCCGGTGATTGACACAGCCCTGAAGACGCCCGACGGCCGCGAGGCCATGAACCCCGAAGGCCTGGTGCCGCGTGTTGTGCGCGAACTCAAAAAACGCTTTCCGGAACTCGGCGTCATGACCGACGTGGCGCTCGACCCCTTCACCAGCCACGGCCAGGACGGCCTGCTTGACGACACCGGTTACATCATGAATGACGAGACCGTGGCCGTGCTGACCGAGCAGGCGCTGACCCAGGCCGAAGCCGGCGTGGACATCGTTGCGCCCAGCGACATGATGGACGGGCGCATCGGCGCGATCCGCACTGCGCTGGAAGGCCGGCGGCTGATTCACACCCGCATCATGGCCTACAGCGCCAAATACGCCAGTGCCTTTTACGGCCCCTTCCGTGACGCCGTCGGCTCGGCCGGCAACCTGGGCAAGGCCGACAAAAAGGTCTACCAGATGGACCCGGGCAACACCGACGAGGCGCTGCGCGAAGTGGCGCTGGACATCGCCGAAGGCGCCGACATGGTGATGGTCAAGCCCGGCATGCCCTACCTGGACGTAGTGCGCCGCGTCAAAGACGAGTTCAAGGTGCCGACCTTCGCCTACCAGGTGTCGGGAGAGTACGCCATGCTCAAAGCCGCAGCACAAAACGGCTGGCTCAACCACGACGCCGTGATGCTCGAAAGCCTGCTGGCCTTCAAGCGTGCCGGTGCCGACGGGGTGCTGACCTACTTCGCCATTGACGCAGCGCGTTTGCTGCAAAAAGCCTGATCACCATCTAGCCGGCCAGCCATGTGCAAATAGTTGAATTCACCGCCGACTGCTTGCGCTTTTCAGACACCCTGCCTGCGCAGGCGCCGTCTGACGGTTTTGTCTGGGTGTTTCTGGACCGCCCCGAAGTCGAGACCCAGGAGCCCTTGCTGCAGCTTGCAGCCCAGCAACTGGGCGGCTCCGTGCTGCTGGACCTGCACAGCCAGGACCTGGGCAACGCGGGCCATTGCTCCCACTACGACTACACCTCCATTTACGACCTGATTATTTTCCGGCGACTGGCCACGCCGCTCGAAACACGGCTAGACCGCGAGCAGGAAGCCGCCGTCGAGCTCTACCACGGGCAGGGTGGCGAGCCGTACATCAAACCTCGCGGCGGCCTGCCCGCCTTCAATCGCATCAACTCCAAGGCGGTGGGGTTTGTGGTGTTTGACCGGCTGCTGATCAGCGTGCACCCGCGCGGCTGCTACACCGCCACGAACTTCATCGAACGCGCACTGAGCGATGCCAAGTTCAGCGTGGACAGTGTCTCGTCGCGCAACCGCATGCCCTCCAGCCCCGCCGACCTGGTGCTGCGCATGGTCAACACCATGGTCGACAGCTACATCGACGTGCGCAAGGAACTCACCCAACAACTAGAGCACTGGCAAGCTGAGCTGCTCAAACCCAATTCGCGCTTTATCAACTGGGGCTCGCTGATGAGTGCGCGCAGCCAGCTGCATGTTCTGGAAGACCTGTGTGACGAACAGCATGACGCCATGCAGGAGTGGCTCGATTCATTGCGCGAGCAGCCGATGTCCTCGTTTGCCGCCGATACGCAGCTGGCGCACACCCGGCGCGACCAGCTGGTGGCGCGGGCGCGCGATGTGATTGAACACATCCAACGCGTGGTGCATCACGCACGCCGGCTTGAGCAATCCGCTGAAACAGTGGTGCAAATCCACTTCAGCGCGCAGAGCAACCGTACCAACAGCATCATGCGCACGCTCACCGCGCTCACCGCCATCTTTTTGCCGCTGAACCTGATCACCGGCTTTTTCGGCATGAACTTCGAATTCATGCCGCTGATTCACTCAGCCGACGGCTTCTGGTGGGTGTTCGGCGCCATGATCCTGCTGGTGATCGTCGTGGTGATGGTGTTCTGGCGCAAGCAGTACCTGGCCAGAACCGCGCGATAACTTTAGGCCGCAAGTCAGGCCAAGTGCCTGCCAAAGAATTCCAGCGTGCGCGCGCGTGCCAGCGTTGCTGCGGGCTCATCGTAAGAGCCGCGCTGGTCACAGTTGAAACCATGGTCGGCCTCATAGGCCTGCACCGTCACCTCCGGGTGCGCGGCGGCGAATGCATTGACCGTGTCCATGGCAATCCAGTGGTCTTTTTTACCGAAATGGGCCAGCACCGGGCAGGCCGGCTGGCGCGCTGACTCTGCGGGGCCTGTCATACCGCCGCCGTAGTAGCAAACCGCTGCGCTCAGGCCCTTGAGCAAGCAGGCTGCACGCCAGCTCAGCAAGCCGCCCCAGCAATAGCCGACGATGCCGACCTTGCCGCCGCTGGCCTGGCGGGCGTGGTCAATCGTCGCCTGAATGTCTTGCAAAACGCCGGGCGCCGGCAGCGCCTCGACAGCGGCCTTCAGACCAAAGCCCTGGCCAAAGTCGGGTTCGGTATAGCCCAGCTCGACACCCGCCTGAACGCGGTGAAAAGTGGCCGGCGCAATCGCCAGGTAGCCGGCCGCTCCGTAGCCATCTGCGACCGCGCGGATGTGCGAATTGACGCCGAAAATTTCTTGCAGCACGACCACCGCGCCCTTGGGTTGGCCGGCCGGCGCGGCCAAGTAGGCCGGCAGCTTGAAACCATCGGCAGCGGTAAGTTCAATGAAAGAGCCCATGTTGAGTCACTCCTGAAAAAAAGAAAAAGGATTTAGTCGGCCAGCAGTTTTCGCTCGACAAAGTCAAGCCGGTCCTGGCCCCAGAACATGTCGCCATCGACCACATAGGTCGGCGCCCCGAACACGGACTTGTCGATAGCCTGCTGGGTATTGGCATGGTAGCGCTGGGTAACTTCAGCACTGCCGGCTTGTTGCAGGCGCTGCGCGCTCAAGCCTTGCTCGCTGAGCAATTGGGCCAGTACAGCGGCATCGGCAATATTGCGCTCGTCGCGCCAGACGGCTTCAAAGACAGCGCCGCTCAAGCGCATCGCCGCCTCCACGCCGTCATACAGGTCTACCGCAATGATCAGGCAAGCCGCGTCGTCGCCGGCCACAGGGAAAAAGCGCGGCTTGACATGCATGGGCAGCTGCAAATGCTGGCTGAAACGCGCCAGCTCAAGCAGGCGGTAAGCCTGGCGCTGCGGCGCACGCTGGCCCAGCGGCAGGCCACCGGAGACGGCAAAAACCTTGCCGAAATCCGTGGGCAGCAAGCGAATGCTGGCGCCGGCCCGGCGGGCCATGTCGGTAAAACGCGCATGGCCCAGGTAAGTCCAGGGGCTTGGCGGGCTGAAGTAGTAGTCGATGGTGGCGCTCAAGGGGCTCTCCGGAGTGTTGCAGTGAGTTACATTGAATCCTTGCCGGCATTTATATCCGGCATCACCATTGTTGCCGGAGAAACCCATGTCAGCTGTTGTTTTGATCACTGGCGCTTCGCGCGGTATTGGCGCTGCCACGGCGCTGCTGGCAGCGCGCCAAGGTTATGCCGTTGCCGTCAATTACAGCGCCAATTCTTTGGCCGCCGACGAAGTCGTGCGGCAAATCCGTCAAGCCGGCGGTACTGCCATGGCGGTTCAAGCTGACGTTGCAGACGAAGCGCAAGTGCTGACGATGTTTGAAAAAGTCGATGCCAAGCTAGGCCGCCTGACAGCACTGGTCAACAACGCCGGCGTGGTGGACCAGACCTCGCGCGTGGACGCCATGAGCATGGCGCGCTTTAGGCGCATGTTCGAGATCAATGTCTATGGCAGCTTTATTTGCGCGCGCGAGGCCGTGCGGCGCATGAGCACGCGGCACGGCGGCGCAGGCGGCACAATCGTCAACCTGTCCAGCGTGGCGGCCCGCCTGGGCGCGCCCGGCCAGTACGTGGACTATGCAGCGGCCAAGGGCGCCATTGACAGCTTCACCGTCGGTCTGGCCAAGGAAGTGGCCGCCGAGGGTATACGCGTTAACGCCGTGCGGCCCGGCATCATCGACACCGACATTCATGCTTCGGGCGGCCTGCCCGACCGGGCCCGCGATATGGCGCCGCAGGTGCCCATGCAGCGCCCCGGCAGCGCCGAAGAAGTCGCCCGCAGCATCCTCTGGCTGATGAGCCCCGAGTCCAGCTACACCACCGGCACCGTGCTGGACGTGACAGGCGGCCGCTGATGGATTTCAAGCCCCTGGTGACGCTGCTGGCCATCGTCAACCCGCTGGCCTGCGTGGCATTTTTCATTCACTACACACAAAGCTTCTCGCCGGAGCAGCGTCGCCACACGATCCTGATTTCTTCTTGCAGCGCATTTGCGGTGATTGCCGCAAGCGCATTGCTGGGCGTGCAGATTCTGGAGTTTTTCGGCGTTTCCCTGGCCAGCTTTCAAGTCGGCGGCGGCATGCTGCTGCTGACTGCCTCACTGAGCATGCTGAACGCCGAAACACCGCAAACCAAAACCAACTCCGACGAATTGCATGACGCCGAAGAACGCGCCGCGCAAGGCGCCAGCATCGCTGTGGTGCCGCTGACCATTCCGCTGCTGACCGGCCCGGCCACCATGTCCACCGTGGTGATTTATGCCGACAAGGCCAAGACCTTCTGGCAAATGGCCACGCTGATCGGCTACGGCGTGGTGGTGGCGCTGGCCACAGCGCTGTGCTTTTCGCTGGCCGGCCCGATCGCACGCGCACTCGGCAAGACCGGCATTAATGTGATGACCCGGCTGATGGGCCTGGTCCTGGCAGCACTGGCCGTGGAACTGATGGCCGACGGCCTGAGCAAACTGTTTCCGGTTTTACGCGGCAACGCCTGATCTCTCGCGCTGGACTTCACTTTCGAAAGTATCGAAACACCATGAGCGACACCACCTTCGACTACATCATCATCGGCGGCGGCACCGCCGGTTGTCTGCTCGCCAACCGCCTGAGCGCCAACGCCAGCAAGCGGGTGCTGATGATCGAGGCCGGCCGGCGCGACGACTACCACTGGATCCACATTCCGGTGGGCTACCTGCATTGCATCGGGAACCCCCGCACCGACTGGCTCTACCAGACCGAGTCAGAACCCGGCCTGAACGGCCGCTCGTTGCGCTACCCGCGCGGCAAGACGCTGGGCGGCTCGTCCAGCATCAACGGCATGATCTACATGCGCGGTCAGGCGCGCGACTACGAACGCTGGGCCGAACTCACCGGCGACGATGTCTGGCGCTGGGACAGCGCGCTGGCCAGCTTTCGCATGCACGAGGACCACTACAAGCTTGACGCATCGCAGGGCCAGGTCAACGAAAACTTCCGGCGATTGCACGGCCACAAAAGCCAGCACGCCGGCAGCCAGGGCCTGGCCCAAAAATTCGGCGGCGAATGGCGCGTGGAAAAGCAGCGCCTGCGCTGGGACATTCTGGACGCCTTCTCGCTGGCGGCGCAGCAAGCCGGAATTCCGGCGACTGACGACTTCAACACCGGCGACAACGAAGGTGTGGGCTATTTCGAAGTCAACCAGAAAAGCGGCTTTCGCTGGAACACGGCCAAAGCCTTTCTGCGCCCCACCTGCTTTGGCCGGCCCAACTTTGAAATGTGGACCAGCGCGCAAGTCTGCCAGTTGATCATTGAAAAGCAATCGGATGGCAGCCAGCGCTGCACCGGCGTTGAGGTCTGGAGCGGTAGCGAGCGCGTCAAGGCGCTGGCCACGCGCGACTCGGGCGGGCTGCGCGGCGAGGTGCTGCTGTGCGCTGGCAGCATCGGCTCGCCGCAGATCCTGCAACTCTCGGGCATCGGTCCGGCAGCGCTGCTCAAGCAGCACGGCATTGAAGTTAAACAAGACCTGCCCGGCGTGGGCGCCAACTTGCAAGACCATTTGCAGATCCGTTCGGTCTACAAAATCGGGACCGGCGGCAAACGCAACGTGACCCTCAACACCATGGCCAATTCGCTTTGGGGCAAGGCCAAAATCGGTTTGGAATACGCTTGGTCCCGCACCGGTCCGATGAGCATGGCGCCTTCGCAGCTGGGCGCTTTCACGCGCTCCAGCCCCGAGCGGCCCCACCCAAACATTCAGTACCACGTGCAACCCCTGTCCTTGGACGCCTTTGGCGAGCCGCTGCACGACTTCAACGCTTTCACCGCCAGCGTCTGCAACCTCAACCCGACCAGCCGCGGCAGCGTCAGTATCAAGAGCTCTCGCTTTGAAGATGCACCGGCCATTGCCCCGAACTACCTGAGCACGCCCGAAGACCGGCAGGTGGCAGTCGAGTCTTTGCGCCTGACGCGGCGCATCGTCGGGCAGAGCGCGCTGGCCGCCTACCAGCCCGAAGAGTTCCGCCCCGGCGCTCAGCACCAGAGCGACGATGAACTGACGCGGCTGGCAGGCGACATTGCCACCACCATTTTTCACCCGGTGGGCACCACCAAAATGGGCAAATTGGACGACCCGATGGCCGTGGTGGACTCGCACCTGCGGGTGCGCGGCATCAGCGGGCTGCGCGTGGTCGATGCCGGCGTGATGCCGCTCATCACCAGCGGCAACACCAATTCACCCACCCTGATGATTGCGGAAAAAGCTGCGGCCTGGATCACCCGCGGCGAATAAGCCCTCGGGAAAGCACCAATGCGGTCATTGGTTCAGCCGCCTATAGTGATCCCATTGCAAACGAGACAAGCTCTCGTCTTGCGAGGAGTGGGGGAGACTCAGAAGTCAACTAAGCAACAAGATGACCGGGCCGTCCACACGATGGACCCGAAAAAGCGCTGGCAACCCCGGCGCTTTTTTTATGCCCGGCTCCAGCAAGCGGCCTGAGACAATCATCGGGATGGAAATCTTCTTTGTCACCGCCGCCTCTTTGCTGGCCGGGTTTGTAGACGCCATCGTCGGCGGTGGTGGCCTGGTGCTGGTACCGGCCCTGTTTGCAGCCTTTCCAAGCACCCACCCGGCCACACTTTTTGGCGTTAACAAAGGGGCCTCCATCTGCGGCACCGCCGTGGCCTCCGTGCAATATGCCCGTCGGGTTGACTTGCGCTGGCACGCCTTGCTGCCTGCCGCCCTGGCCGGCTTTGCCGGCTCCATGGCCGGGGCCTGGCTGGTCACTGAAATTTCTCCGCAGTTTTTACGCAAGCTGCTGCCGCTGGTATTGCTGGGTGTGTTGATCTACACCCTGGCCAAAAAAGAACTCGGCCACCACCATGCGCCGCGCTTTGCCGGCCGCGCGGAAACACTGGCGGCCTGTTGCATCGGGCTGGTGATCGGTTTTTACGATGGCTTCTTCGGCCCGGGCACCGGCAGTTTTTTGGTTTTTTTGTTTGTGCGCTGGCTGGGCTATGACTTTTTAAATGCCTCAGCGTCGGCCAAACTGGTCAACACCGCCACCAACTTGTCGGCCTTGCTATTGTTCGCCTACAAAGGCCACGTCTGGTGGCACATTGCCTTGACGCTGGCCGTGGCCAACGTGCTGGGCAGCTTGCTGGGGACACACATGGCGCTCAAACATGGCGCGCGATTTGTTCGTGTGGTTTTCATTCTGGTGGTCAGCGCGCTGATCCTGAAGACCGGCTACGACGCCTTCTTGCGCTGAAGGCCGCACGCCGCACAAGCAGGGCGTGCTTAACGCGCCGGGCTAAAAGCAGGTGAGGCAGATGAGGCAGGAGGTGAAGCCAGCGGCACGCCGGGCGCCTTAGGCCGGGCTTGCGGCGCACCCGAGGGCGTGAACAAGCTGGCCGGCGCCACACCCGGGGCGCCGGGGAGCAGCTCGGTGACTCCCATCACATTCACATTGGCAACTTCACGCGGCTTGCCCATAGGCGCTGCAGCCTGACCGGCCTTCACCGCTTGCAGATCGTCTTCATTGGGGTAGTGCCCAAGCAAAACATAGTCAAACACACGCCGCGCAATGGGGGCGGCCTGGGCAGCACCGAAGCCTGCGTTTTCAACCACCAGCGCCAAAGCGATTTGCGGGTTATCCGCCGGCGCAAATGCGGTGTAGAGCGCGTGGTCGCGCAAATGCTCTTCGAGCTTGGCGGCGTTGTACTTTTCTTTTTGGCCGACTGACACAGCCTGGGCTGTTCCGGTCTTGCCCCCGCTGAGGTAGCTGGCGCCGGCAAAGACACGGGCCGAAGTGCCATCCTGGGTGACACTCACCATGGCACGCCGCACGACCTCCACATTGTCGGGCTTGTAATTCAGGTCTTCAGGCGGCTCAATGACAGCCGGCACCAGTGCGCGCGTGACGCTGTCCTGGGTGCCGAGAATCAGGCGGGGCTTGTGCTTGATGCCGTTGGCGGCCAGCACAGCCGTTGCCTGGGCCAGCTGCAGCATGGTGAATGCGTTGTAACCCTGGCCGATGCCAAGCGAAATCGTCTCGCCGGCGTACCATTTTTGTTGCTCCGGCTTTTTGTAGTTGTTGCGCTTCCATTGCTGGTTGGGCAACACACCGCGCACTTCTCCATTGATGTCGATGCCGGTGATCTGGCCGAAGCCCAGCGGCATCATGAAGTCATAGATGGCTTCTACGCCCAACTCATTGGCCAGGGAGTAGTAGTACACATTGCTGGATTTAACGATGCTCTGGTGCATGTCCACAGGCCCCAGCGGTAGCCCGTGGCTGCGGAACTGGTGCCCGCCGAAAGTCCAGGAGCCGGTGTCATTGATAACGGTGCCGGCCGTTCGCTTGCCGGCCTCCAGCGCGGCCATGGCCATGAACGGTTTATAGGTCGACCCGGGCGGGTAGGTGCCGCGCAAAGCCCGGTTGAGCAGCGGTTTCTCGATCGATTCATTCAGCGCCTGCCAGCTTTCGTTGTCAATGCCGTCCACAAACAGGTTCGGGTCAAACGTCGGCTTGCTGACAAAGGCCAGCACTTCACCCGAGCGAGGGTCTATGGCCACCAGCGCGCCGCGCCGGTCACCGAACATGTCCTCCACCAGCTTTTGTAACTTGATGTCAATGCTCAGCATGACCGTGTTGCCGGGTGTAGATGGGCTGCTGGCCAGCTTGCGGATGGCGCGCCCGCCGGCCGAGGTTTCCACCTGCTCGACGCCGGTGATGCCGTGCAACTGCGTCTCGTAACTCTGCTCGACGCCCAGCTTGCCGATGTAATCGGTGCCGCGGTAATTGCCCTCTTCGTCGCTTTCTTCGATGCGCTCTTTCTCGCGCTGGTTGATACGGCCTATATAGCCCACCACGTGGCTGCCCAACTCACCATACGGGTAGCTGCGAAACAGCCGGGCCTTGATGTCCACCCCGGGAAAGCGAAAGCGCTGCGCTGCAAAGCGCGCGACTTCTTCGTCTGTCAGGCGCGTGCGAATCGGCAAAGACTCAAAGCTCTTGGTGTCCTCGCGCAATTTTTTAAAGCGCCGTTTGTCACGCGGTTGAATGTCAATGAACTGCGCAAGCGCCTCAATGGTGGCATCTATATTGGCCACCTTCGACGGCATGATCTCCAAGGTGTAGGCCGAATAATTGGTGGCCAGAACCACGCCATTGCGGTCCAGGATCAAGCCGCGGTTGGGCACGATAGGCACGATCGCAGTGCGATTGCTTTCAGCCTGCTCGTTCAAGTCGTCATAGCGAATAACCTGCAAATACACCAGCCGCAGCGCCAGCACAAAAAAAGCCAGCAACATCACCATGCTCGCCACCAGCACCCGGTCGCGAAAACGATTCAGGTCCGTTTCAATATTGCGCAGCTCAATCATGTTGCGACAGCCAAAGCGACAAGCGTGGGGGCCACAGGCCGCAGCGCCGGGCCGCCCCGAGCAAGGCCAGCCCCCTCGGGGGGCAGCGCAGTACGCGAAGCGACAAGCGTGGGGGCCATATTTTTAAAGGGGCCGGTTCTCATCCGGGTCCGGCGCCCGGCGCTGCGGTGCCAGCAAAAGTACGCTGACCACAGGCCATAACAAGGCCTCGATCAAAGGTGCCAGCAACAAACTCCAGCCCGGAAAGGCATCGCCATTGACCAGGCGAATACACAGGTCCACCATGTGCGATACAAAAAACAAGGGCAAAACCTGTATGGCCTGCGATGACATCGGAAACCACAGCAGCCGCCGATGGATCATGGTCGCAAAAAAGCTCAGCGTGGTGTAAGACAACGCGTGCTGCCCGAGCAGCGCGGTCTGGTGAACATCCACAGCCAAACCAAACATAAAGGCCAGCGCAATGCCGATGCGCAGCGGCTGATGCACATTCCAGAACACCAGCACCAAGGCCATGAAGTCGGGCATCCAGGGGTTGCGACCGAAAGGCAGCATGTCCAACAAAAGCGCCGTCAACAGACTGGCCCAGATGAAGGTGGGGCTGGCCGGCAACAAAAGCTGCTGCCCTCCGCGCATGATCATGAGCGGCCGCCTTTCTTGACAGGGGCGACAGGCGCAGCTTCAGGCGGCCGGGGTGCAATTTGCGAAGACTGCGGCGTGAGCACCACCACATGTCGCACGCCGGAAACCAGCGCCAAAGGTATGCAATGAATGCGGGCAAAAGCCGTTTCGGCGCGGCGCTCTATCCGATCGATGCGGGCCACGGGCAAACCCGGCGGGTAGACGCCGTCAACGCCGCTGGTGGTGAGCAGGTCGCCTTGCAAAACATCTGTGTTGCTGCCCATGAAACGCAGCTCCAGTCCACCGCCTCCTGCGGCATCGCCGAAAGCAAGGCTGCGAACGCCGGTGCGCACATTGAGCACCGGAATCGCCAGGTCACGGTCAATGATGAGGGTGACTTCACTGACCAAAGGATGGACCAGCGTGACCTGCCCAAGCACGCCCGATTCGTCAATCACAGGTGAGCCGAGCGCAATGCCCGAGGTCATACCTTTGCTGATGATCACTTTGCGCGTGTAAGGGTCGGCCGCGTCGTACAAAACCTCTGCCGCCATGCCCTCCACCTTGAGTTGCTCGCGCAAGTCCAGCAAAGTGCGCAAGCGCTTGTTCTCCAGCGTGAGCTGCTCAACCTGAGTGGCGCGAAGCGCCTGCGACAAAAGTTTGGTGGACGCTTCCTGGGACTCGGTTTTCGCTGACTCCAGGCTGATGAAGTAATCGCCCATGGCTCGCAGGGCATGTACCGGCTGCATGGCCAGCCACTGCACGGGGTAAAGCGCAGTCGCCAGCACCGCCCGCAACGGTTGGGTCATTTGAAAACGGGAATCGGCCACCATCAAAAACAGGGCCATGGCGCTGAACAAAAGCAGTTTAGAAAAAGCCGATGCACCCTGCTTGAAGAAGGGCGGCGGGGTGCGGTCAAGCGTTCCTAAAGGCATGGCTGGATACGCTCACTACAAAAAAGTTGTCAGCGAGCGGCGCTTACTCCGAAGTGAAGATGGAGCCCAGCCGCTCCATGCGCTCCAGCGCAATGCCGCAACCGCGAACCACGCAGGTCAGCGGGTCTTCGGCCACCAGCACCGGCAGGCCGGTTTCTTCGGCCAGCAGGCGGTCCAGATCGCGCAGCAAGGCGCCGCCGCCGGTCAGCATCATGCCGCGGTCGGCGATGTCGGCGCCGAGTTCGGGCGGCGTGTGTTCGAGCGCGGTCTTGACGGCCGAGACGATGTTGTTGAGCGGGTCGGTCAGCGCCTCAAGTATCTCGTTGCTGGAGATGGTGAAGCTGCGCGGCACGCCTTCGGACAGGTTGCGGCCCTTGACTTCCATCTCGCGCACTTCAGAGCCGGGGAAGGCCGAACCGATGTTTTTCTTGATGGCTTCAGCGGTGGGCTCACCGATCAGCATGCCGTAGTTGCGGCGGATGTAGTTGATGATGGCGTCGTCAAAGCGGTCGCCGCCCACGCGCACACTGCCTTTGTAGACCATGCCGCCCAGCGAGATCACGCCGACTTCGGTGGTGCCGCCGCCGATGTCTACCACCATGGAGCCGCTGGCCTCAGACACCGGCAGGCCGGCGCCGATGGCAGCAGCCATGGGCTCTTCGATCAGGTACACGTCACTGGCGCCGGCGCCCAGGGCGCTTTCACGGATGGCGCGGCGCTCAACCTGCGTCGAGCCGCAAGGCACGCAAATGATGATGCGCGGGCTGGGGCGGAAAATGCTGCGCGGATGCACCATCTTGATGAACTGCTTGAGCATCTGCTCGGTGACGGTGAAGTCGGCGATCACGCCGTCTTTCATCGGCCGGATGGCTTCAATGTTGCCGGGAACTTTCCCCAGCATGGCCTTGGCTTCGTGGCCCACGGCCTGGATGCTTTTCTTGCCTTGCGGGCCGCCTTCGTGGCGGATGGCAACCACCGAAGGCTCGTCCAGCACAATGCCGCGGTCACGAACAAAAATCAGGGTGTTGGCAGTGCCAAGGTCAATCGCCAGATCCGTTGAAAAGTACCGGCGGAAAGATTCAAACATAGTTGGGTCCAGTTGGGTGTCTTGGCGAACTTCGAGGCCAGATCACCAGGTATCAAATTTTTTTAGGTTTAAGCGCGTGCGGCCGGCGCCTAAACCGGGGTGAAAGCGCACCATTATCTGGCTGGCGCAAGCGACAACTCCAAAGGCGGGATAATAACGCATCGCCCACAGGACAAGGGCTGTGGCGCACCTGCAGCCTTCTGACTTACACCCCGTTTCAGCCCTTTTTTTCAAAGCCATGGCACTGACACCCCAAGACATCGCCCGCATCGCCAACCTGGCCCGCCTGGAGCTTGCGCCCGAAGAGGGCGAGCGAATGCTCGGCCAGATCAACGCCTTCTTTGACATCGTCACGCAAATCAGCCAGGTCAACACCGACGGCGTGCTGCCCATGGCCCACCCGCTGGACGCCATGCCCACCATGCCGCCCATCCATTTGCGCCTGCGCCCCGACGAGGCCAGCGAGCCCAACGACCGCCAGGCCAACCAGCGCAGCGCACCGGCCGTGGAACGCGGCCTGTTTCTGGTTCCGAAAGTGATTGAATAAGCCATGGATGAACTGCACAAGCACAGCGTGGCCGAGCTCGCGGCCCTGCTAAAAAACAAAAAAGTGAGCGCGGTTGAAGTCGCCACCCGTTTTTTAGCCCGTTTGGGCGGCAACCCGCACAACGCGTTTTTAGACATCAACAGCGAAGTCACCCTGGCCCAGGCCCGTGAATCCGACGCCAAACTGGCCGCTGGCACCGCCGGCCCGCTCGAAGGCGTGCCGATTGCACACAAAGACGTTTTTGTCACCAAAGACCTGGCCACCACCGCTGGCTCACGCATGCTCAGCGGCTACCGCTCACCCTTTGACGCCACCGTGGTTGCGCGCCTGCGCCAGGCCGGCATGGTGACTTTGGGCAAGCTCAATTGCGACGAGTTCGCCATGGGTTCTGCCAACGAAAACTCGGCCTATGGCGCGGTCAGCAACCCCTGGAACACAGCGCATGTGCCCGGCGGGTCGTCCGGCGGCAGCGCCGCTGCCGTGGCCGCGCACCTGACACCTGCCGCCACCGGCACCGACACCGGCGGCTCCATCCGCCAACCCGCCGCGTTTTGCGGCATCACCGGCATCAAACCGACCTATGGCCGCGCCAGCCGCTACGGCATGGTGGCCTACGCCTCCAGCCTGGACCAGGCCGGGCCGATGGCGCGCAGCGCCGAAGATTGCGCGCTGCTGCTAACAGCCATGTGCGGGCCTGATATGGACCGTGATTCAACGTCGCTGGATGTGGCGGCAGAAGATTTTTCTGCCGGCCTGGGCCACAGCCTCAAAGGCCTGCGCGTGGGCGTGCCCCAAGAGTTTTTTGGTGAGGGCCTGGCCGCCGATGTACGCAGCGCCATTGACGCAGCGCTGGCGCAATTGCAAGCGCAAGGCGCCACACTGGTGCCCATTGCCTTGCCGCGCACCGAGCTGTCCATTCCGGTTTATTACATCATCGCTCCGGCTGAGGCCAGCTCTAACCTGAGCCGCTTTGACGGCGTCAAATTCGGCCACCGCGCCGCTGACTTTGCCGACCTGACCGACATGTACAAAAAGTCCCGCGCCGAGGGCTTTGGCCAGGAGGTCAAGCGCCGCATCATGACCGGCGCCTATGTGCTCTCGCACGGTTACTACGACGCGTACTACCTGCAAGCGCAAAAAATCCGCCGCATGATTGCCGATGATTTTCAAAGCGCATTTGCCCAATGCGACGTGATTGCCGGCCCGGTGGCACCCACCACCGCCTGGAAGCTGGGCGACAAAGCCGACGACCCGGTGGCCAGCTACCTGGCAGACATCTTTACCCTGCCCGCGTCCGTGGCCGGTTTGCCCTGCATGAGCCTGCCCGTGGGCCTGGGCGAAGGCGGCATGCCGGTGGGGCTGCAGCTCATTGGCAACTACTTGCAAGAAGCCAAGCTGCTGAACGTGGCGCACCAGTACCAATTGGCCACTGCTCATCACCAACAACAACCCGGAGCCGCAGCATGAGCGCCAAACTGGTTCAGGGCTACGAAGTGGTGATCGGCTTTGAGACCCACGCCCAGCTCTCCACGCAAAGCAAAATTTTCAGCCGTGCGCCCACCGCCTTTGGCGCCGAGCCCAACACCCAGGCCTGCGCGGTGGACTTAGCGCTGCCCGGCACACTGCCGGTGATGAACCTTGGCGCGGTCGAGCGCGCCATCGAGCTTGGTCTGGCACTGGGCTCGCACATCGCCGAGCGCAGCATCTTCGCGCGCAAAAACTACTTTTACCCCGACCTGCCCAAGGGCTACCAGATCAGTCAGTTTGAGATTCCGGTGGTGCAGGGCGGCGAGGTCAGCTTCATGCTGGGCGACGAGAAAAAAACTGTGCGCCTGGTGCGCGCGCACTTGGAAGAAGACGCCGGCAAGTCGCTGCACGAAGACTTTATTGGGCAGTCCGGCATTGACCTGAACCGTGCCGGCACACCGCTGCTGGAGATCGTGACCGAGCCCAACATGCGAAGCAGCGACGAGGCCGTGGCCTATGCCAAAAAGCTGCAAGAAATCGTCACCTGGATTGGCATTTGTGACGGCAATATGCAAGAGGGCAGCTTTCGCTGCGACGCGAATGTGTCGGTGCGCAAGCCCGGCGCGGCGCTGGGCACGCGCCGCGAGATCAAAAACCTCAACAGCTTCAAGTTCATGCAGCAGGCCATTGACTATGAGGTGCGCTGGCAGATTGAAGAGATTGAAGAGGGCCGCGAGATCCAGCAAGCCACGGTGCTGTTCAACCCCGACACGGGCGAGACTCGCGCCATGCGCACCAAAGAAGACGCCGCCGACTACCGCTACTTCCCCGACCCCGACCTGCCCCCGCTGGTGATCAGCCGCGACTGGGTGGAGCGCGTGCGCTCCGAGATGGTGGAGCTTCCCTGGGTGATGGCGGCGCGGTTTGTGCGCGACTATGGCCTGCCGGAATACGACGCTGCACAGCTGACGCAGCGCAAAACTTTTGCCGACTACTTTGAACGCACCTCCGCTTCATGCAGCCAGCCGAAATTGGCTGCCAATTGGGTTATCAATGAGGTTCGACGCTTCTTTACGGATGGCGCTAGAGATGACGACGGGCCTAGGGCACAAGAAGTGCGCGAAGATGGGGAGACTTTTCGCGTCCCGGCAAGTACGCTTGCCAAAATCATCAGCCGTATCGTCGATGACACGATTTCTAATGCCAGCGCAAAGAAATTGTTTCAAGAATTTTGGGCCGCCGAAGAACCAGTTCAACCCGAGAACGTTGACACCATCATCGAAGCCAAAGGCCTCAAGCAAATGAACGACAGCGGCGCGCTCGAAGCCATCATTGATGAAGTGCTGGCCGCCAACGCCAAGAACGTTGAAGAATACAAAGCCGGCAATGCCAAGGCCTTCAACGCCCTGGTCGGTCAGGCCATGAAGGCCAGCAAAGGCAAGGCCAACCCGGCGCAAGTCAACGACATGCTCAAGAAAAAACTCAGCTGATCACCGAGCACGAATTTCCGCTTTCAACTCAACCCTCAGGAACCTGCACCATGACCATCTCGCTTTCTTCCGCCAGCCTTCCTGTTTTTGCGAAGTTTCTGGGCAATCTGCGCCACCTTCTGACCAAGGCGCAGGCTGACGTGCTGGCGCGCGGCTATGACGAACAGGCGCTGGTGCAGTTCCGGCTGGCGCCGGACATGCTGCCCTTCAAAAGGCAGATTTCTATTGCCTGCGACGCCGGCAAGCTGTGGGCGGCGCGCGTCTCTGGGCTTGAAGCGCCGGTGTATGAAAACACCGAAGAAACGCTTGAAGCGTTAGTGGGCCGCATCGACAAAACGCTGGCCTGGCTGCAAACCGTGCCGCCAGCCGCACTCGACGGCCTGGAAGACAAGCAAGTCACCTTCCCGTCCGGCAAGACCGCCACGCGTACCATGAGCGGCGAGGACTACCTGAAAAACTGGGCGCTGCCCAATATGTTTTTCCACATCACCACGGCTTACGCCATCCTGCGCCACAACGGCGTGGCCATCGGCAAAACTGAGTTTTTGATGGGCGCAGGCAGCTAGGCCTCAGGCCGCGGGCTTTACTGAACACCGTAGCGGTCGCGGTAAGCCTGTACCCGCACCAGGTGCTCGCCCATGGCGTTACCGGGTTGCGCGCTCAGGTAGGCCAGCAAGTCGCTGAGTTCTGCAATTGCGCACACCTGCAAGCCGACCTGCTCGCGCACGTACTGCACTGCGCTGTAAGGCACGTCGCGCGTACTGCCGTCGGCCTGGGTTTCAGTCGCCATTTCCTGGCGATCCAGCGCAATGGCCACCGCGTGCGGCGTGGCGCCCGCCGCCTTGATCAGCGCAATTGACTCGCGCGCAGCGGTGCCGGCGCTCATCACGTCGTCAATGATCAGCACACGCCCTTTGAGCGGCGCGCCCACCAGGCTGCCGCCTTCGCCGTGGTCTTTGGCCTCTTTGCGGTTGTAGGCAAAAGGCACGTTGCGCCCCAGACGCGCTAGCTCAATGGCCACCGCTGCACCCAAAGGTATGCCCTTGTAGGCGGGGCCAAAGATCATGTCGAACTCGATACCGCTGCTCACCAGGCGCTGCGCATAAAAGCCGGCCAGGCGCCCGAGCTTGGCGCCGTCGTCAAACAAACCGGCGTTGAAAAAGTAGGGGCTCATGCGGCCGGCCTTGGTTTTGAACTCCCCGAACTTGAGCACCCCGCAATCCAGCGAGAATTGCACAAACTCCTGGGCCAGCATGTCGTTGGCCGCCTTACTTGTTGTCATGGGAAATTCCTTGTTCACACTCACCAGCCTCAACCTCAACGGCATCCGCTCCGCCACCAGCAAGGGCGTCGAAGCCTGGCTTGAAAAAGCCAAACCCGATTGTATTTGCGTGCAGGAGATCAAAGCTCAGGCCCCCGACATGGCCGGGCGCTTCGAGTCACTGGCCGGCCTCAACGGCCACTTTCAGTTCGCTGAGAAAAAAGGCTACTCGGGCGTGGGCGTGTACACCCGTTACGAACCCAGCGACGTCATCGTCGGTTACGGCTCCAGCGAATTTGACGCCGAAGGCCGCTATGTGGAGCTGCGCTTTGACAGCCCCGGCCGCGCGCAGGCGTCCAAGCTGTCGATCATCAGCTGCTACTTTCCCAGCGGCTCGTCAGGCGAAGACCGCCAGGCTGCCAAGTTTAGATTTCTGGCCGAGCTGCGCCCGCACCTGCAGGCGCTCAAAAGCGGCGGCCGCGAAGTGGTGCTGTGCGGCGACATCAACATCGCGCACCAGGAAATTGATTTGAAAAACTTCAAGGGCAACAAAAAGAACAGCGGCTTTTTGCCCGAAGAACGCGACTGGATGAGCAACTTGCTGCGCCAAGACAAAACAGGCGGCGGTCTGGTCGATGTGTACCGTCAGTTGCAACCCACTGCGACAGACGCCTGCTACACCTGGTGGAGTAACCGCGGCCAGGCCTACGCCAAGAACGTGGGCTGGCGGCTCGACTACCACCTGGCCACCGCGGCCTTTGCCGCGCTGGCGCGCAGCGAAGCGATTTACAAAGACGAACGGTTTTCAGACCATGCGCCCATCACGGTGGGCTATGAATTTGCGCTTTGATCATTGGCGAGTGACTGGTATCCGGCACATATGACGCCACCGATCGTCGTGATGCCTGCAATAGCGCTGGTCTGCGGGCTGCTGCTGTCGGGGGTAGTCTTGTTTGCAAGGGCTGGGCTCTTGCTGGCGAAATGGGCTTGGGGCAGCGCGTAGATCCTGAGCCTGCTATAAGCTAAAAAAGGACTCACTGATGATCTACGCAACCCTTAAGACTATTCATGTTTTTTCCATCGTCCTATGGATCGGTGGCATGGCCTTTGCCCACTTCTTTCTGCGACCGGCAGTCGCTCAGCTCGAAGCGTCAGTCCGCTTGCGGCTGATGCATGACGTTCTTGGCCGCTTCTTCCAAGCGGTGCTTGTGGCTTCGCTGCTCACTTTAATCAGCGGTGTTTGGATGCTGGGCCGGGTGGCCAAGCAAGTTGTGCAGTCGGGTGGCAGCTTCGAGATGCCGCTGGCATGGACCATCATGGCGGTGCTCGGTATTGTCATGGTGGCAATCTTTATGCACATCCGCTTCGTGCTTTTCAAAAGGCTAGCCCAAGCCGTGGCAGCGTCCGAGTGGAGCGCAGGTGCTGCGGTCATGGCGCAGATTCGCAGGTGGGTCTCCATCAACCTCGGTACAGGTTTTTTGGTTCTACTCGTGTCGTTGATGCGCTGGACAAGCTAAGCCGGCGTGTTGCAAGCCGATGCGCCCATAACTGTCGGCTACGACTTCACGCCTTGAATGGCGGCTCGTGCCCCCAAGCACATGGTGCACTTAAAAGGCTTTATGCGCATAATGTGCGCATTGCCCATTTTGGAGTCTGCCAATGGAAACCCGTAACGCAACAACGCGCAAGCGGCCCGTCAATCTCACCATGAATGAGGCTCTCGTCACGCAGGCCAAGTCGTACACCGACAACTTGTCGGCCACCATGGAGTCTCTGCTTGCTGAGTTTGTCGCCACTCAGCAAAGCGCGCAACGCAACCGCCAACAAGAAGCTGATGCCTGTGTGGCCGACTGGAATGCGGTGCACGACGCAGTCGGCTCTTTTGCAGACGAGCACACCACCTTGTAATGGCGCAATTCGATGTTCATCGCAACAAGGGGGCCTTGCGCGACGCGATTCCTTTCGTCGTGATTGTTCAGTCTGCGCAGTTTGACGGCTATCGCAGACGCGTGGTGGTCCCCCTGGTGCGTGACACGCTGCTTCCCCGGAACACCCCGACGATAGGCGCCAGGATGAACCCCGCTTTTGTTGTTGAAGGTGTACGTGTTGTCCTGAATCCTCTGGACACGGTTTCGGTGGCCGTCGATCAATTGGGCGAGAGGGTCGGGTCACTGGCGCAAGAGGGACAAATCATTGCCGACGCGCTGGATGAGCTTTTGACCCGAGCCCGGGGTTAGGCCGCAGTTTTAAGGGATGGATTTGCGGTACGCGACTTGCCTACCTTGCCATAGATTAGAAAAGGAGTTGAAGCCAAGGCTCTCGTAGATTCGGATTGATGCGGTGTTCCTCTCGTTCGTGCTCAGATTTGCTGCTCGCGCTCCGCGGCGTGCGGCAACCTCGAGGGCGTGCTCAATCAAGCGTCTGCCTGCACCTGACTTGCGAACGCTATCCGTGACGAAGAGGTCTGAGATGGTTGCATTGATTCCGCTTGCCCAAAGCGAGTACTGATAGAGCGTGCTTGCATATCCAACAGCTACACCGTTCAACAGAGCAATCGAGACTTCAGTGTCTTCACTTCCAAGCCATTTGATGACGCTGGCGCGTAGCTCGTCGTTAGCGGGTTCTGATCGTTGTAGGAAGTCTCGGAATCCAGCTACCAACTGTGTGACCGCGTCTAGGTCGCTTAGAGTGGCGCTTCGAATTTCGATAATTTGGGATTCGACCATGGTGAAGGATGATGGTGATTGTTTTTGTGACCTAAGGTTCGAATCAAGTCGCAGCGCGCTTGCGCGTTGACGGGCTTGGACGGGTAGTTAAATTTTGCGCCACTGCCGTACGAGGCACTGCAGAAATACGAGATTCACGCCCACGCTTGAGCATGGTCTTGGCCAGCGTGACGTTCTGGATGCCGGGGCCGGAAGCGACTTTCTTGCCTTTGAGATCGGCCATGGTTTTGACGGGGCTGTCTTTGGGCACGATGAACTCGTCCAGCACAAACTTGGCGTTGCTCGGGTTGGTGGCAAAAATTTTGAACAGGCCGGGCTGGGCAATCTCGCCGATGGCCAGATTGGCCGAACCGGTGCCGTTGGAGCTGCCGTCCGAGCGGCCGGCGAGCATGGCTTCCATCACCTGCTGAGCGCCAGCGAACTTGATGGCCTCGACATCCAGACCGGCTTCTTTGAAATAGCCTTTTTCAATGACCGCAAAAAACGGCAAGCCGGCGGCTACTGGCCAATAACCGATGCGGATTTTCGGACGCGCCTGCGCCCTCACGATGGCGGGCATGGCCAGCGTGCCCAGCACGGCAGCGCCGGCTTGGAGTAACAGGCGGCGTGAGGCGGCGGATTTGAAGGGCTGGCTTGATGCGGTCATGATGAAACTCCTTGGATGGGATAAAAAGTGAGGTGAAAAGTGAGGTAAAAAAAGTGAACGGTTCTAGGGCTCAGCCTTGCGCGACATCAGCGCGACATAGGCCCGCCAGCCACCCAGGTGCGTGATGTCTTGCGCGCCTTGCATGCCTTCGGCTTCGCACACAAAGCCCTGCACGCTGCTGCCGTCGGCCAGCCGCAGCGTGCCTATGCCCAGCGGGGCTGCAATGAGCGCAACGAATGAGCCGTAGTGCGCCAGCGGCATGTCCCAGATTTCCAGGGCGATGGCCGCGCCCTGGCCGGCCGCCACGCGCAACAAGCCCGGCTTGGGCGGTGTGCTGCCTGGCAGCGCGTAAAAGCGGTAATCGGGGGCGGTGCTTGCGGAGCCCACCAGCGTGGCGCCGCGCTCAATGAGCTGGCTGTTGAGCGGCATTCCTGACAGGTGCGCGCCGACCACGGCGACGCGCACGCTGGCTGCTGCAGGGCGGCTCAGGCCGGCAATCGGCTGGGGCGCTGGCAGCGGCTCGCCCATGGCGCCTTGCGTGAGTCCGGTCAGATGGTGATAACGCTGACCGAGCTCGGCAAGTTGCCAGTCGCTGCCGCAGCGGCCGATCAGCGTGATGCCGAAAGGCATGCCGTCAGGCCGGATAGCGCTGGGCACCGACAGGGCCGCGTAGTCGAGCAGGTTGACGAAGTTGGTGTATTCGCCCAGGCGCCGGTTGAGCTCGACCGGGTCGGCTTGCATGGCGGCGACGCTGTAGTGGGTCGGTGCGGTCGGCACCACCAGCAAGTCCAGCCCCAGCCACAGGGCGTCGGCACGCTGGCCAAGCAGCTTGAGCTGCGTCTGCGCGTCAAAGAGGTCCGCCGCGCTGAACTTTTTGCCATTGGCAATGATGCTGCGCACCGGCTCGATCACATCCTTGTCATGCGCGTCGAAAAACGGCCGGATCGCGGCGTAACGCTCGTCCACCAGCGCACTGCCGTAGAGCAATTGCGCCGCTTGCTTGAAAGGCGCAAAGTCCAGCCGCACGGGCGTGCCGCCCATGGCTTGCAGGCGCTCGATGGCCTCGGCAAATGCAGCTTCGGCCAGCGTGTCGCCAAAGAACTCGAGCTGCTCCGGCACACCAAACACAAAGCGGGCAGGAAAAGCTTGGTCGTTCAGTTGCAGTGCTCTGGAATACGCGTCCAGCGGATCGTGCCCGATGGCGCTTTCAAGCACCTGCGCGGCCGTGGCCACCGTGCGCGCAAATATAGAGACGCAGTCCACGCTTTGCGCAGCCGGCAACACGCCGCGCGTGCTGATCAGCCCGCGTGAGGGCTTGAGGCCGACGATGTTGTTAAGCCCGGCCGGCACGCGGCCGGAGCCGGCGGTGTCGGTGCCGAGTGAAAAATCAACCTGGCCCGTGGCCACCACATAAGCAGAGCCGGAGCTCGACCCGCCTGATACATAAGCGGGGTCGAAGGCATTGGGCACCGGACCATGCGGCGAGCGCGTGCCATTGAGGCCGCAGGCGAACTGGTCCAGATTGGTCTTGCCCGCCAGCGTTGCACCGGCCTTGAGCAGTTTGTGCACCACTTGTGCGCTTTCTTGTGCCTCAAAGGCAAATGCCGGACAGGCGGCGCTGGTCACCAGGCCTGCAACATCGATGTTGTCTTTGACCGCAAAGCGCAAGCCCGCTAAAGACTGCGGGCCTGTTGTTTTCTGACTGGGCGCCACGGTGGTCCGCAACAGCCACGCGTTGTCAGGCGCTTCCGGTTTAGAACCTTGCAGTGTGTTGCCCGTATTTGGGCTGTCAGTTAATGTGTGTTGCACCAATTTGAAGCATCCATACTTGTGTACAAGATGTCTTGCAAGTGCTGTGCAAAGCGCCTGCGGGTGCTTTGGGTGTTCGCTTCAGGGTTGGGGCGACTGACGCTTTGTCGCAGCTGGCGTGCGCGGTTTCTATGCGGCGCCTGAAGTGGCGCCCTTGGCCAGTGTCAGCCTTTGCGCGCCCGCTCGTAGAGCGGCATGACGCGCGGCAGATTGCGCTCGATGTCCGTGATGCGCGTGTTGCCCGCCGGGTGCGTGCTCAGCCATTGCGGCGGTGCGCCTTTGCTGCTGGCCGACATTTTTTGCCACAAGGTGACGCCGGCCTGCGGGTCGTAGCCGGCGCGCGCTGCCAGCTCCAGCCCGACCAGATCGGCCTCGGACTCGTCTGACCGGCTGAAGGTCAGGTTCAGCAGTTGAACGCCGTAGTTGGTGACGGTACGCCCCAGATCGCCCAGCCCGAGCAATTGCGACACCACACCCGCGCCAATGCTGGTGGCGGTGCTTTTGCCCATGCGCTCACGCGCATGCTCGCGCAAGGCATGCGCAATTTCGTGGCCCATGATTTGCGCCACCTCATCGTCGGTCAGCTTGAGCTGCTCGATGATGCCGGTGTAAAAAACAATCTTGCCGCCCGGCATGCAAAAAGCATTGATCTGTTTGCTGCCAATCAAGTTGACCTCCCATTGCCAGGATTTGGCGCGCGGGTTCCACTCATTGGCAAAGGGAATCAGCTGGTCTGCAATGCGCCGCAAGCGCAGCAGCTGGGGATGCTCGGGCGGTGCCAGTGCGTTTTTGCTGGCCGCTTCGGCCAACAGGGTTTTGTATTGCTTGGCCGCAGAAAGCTCAATATCCTTGGCCGGCACCAAAGAAGCAAAGCCGGAGTTGGCTCCCACATCAACACCCTCACGCTGCGCCAGCGCTGCGCCAGGCAGCAGCAAGGCAGCGGTCAACAGGGCAGTGGCATAGCGTTCAAGGGCAGTCATGGGATGCGTCTTCATGTAGGCTGGAGATAAGCCAGCGCGTATTATTCCCCTTATGGTCCCACCTGTCAGCCAACCCGTCGCCACCCCCGGCAGCACCCCGGCAGAGCCCACGCCCCCGAGCTGGGGCCAGACCCTGCGCGTGTACCTTGAAGCCGCCACGCTGCGCATGCTGCTGCTGGGTTTTTCGGCCGGCCTGCCGCTGCTGCTGGTGTTTGGCACGCTGAGTTTTTGGCTGCGTGAAGCAGGCATCAACCGCACCACGATTGGTTACCTGAGCTGGGTGGGTCTGGCCTACGGCTTTAAGTGGGTCTGGGCGCCGCTGGTGGACCGCTTGCCGATTCCCTTGCTCACGCGCTGGCTGGGCCGGCGTCGCAGCTGGCTGCTGCTGTCACAGTGCGTCATCATGGCGGCGCTGGTCGGCATGGCGCTGACCGACCCGCAGCAGGCGCTGCTGCCCATGGTCTGGTGCGCGCTGGCAGTGGCTGTGGGCTCGGCCACGCAAGACATTGCGCTGGACGCTTTTCGTATTGAGTCGGCCGACACGCAGCGCCAGGCCGCGCTGGCCGCTTCTTACCAGACGGGCTACCGCATCGCCATGATCTGGGCCGGCGCCGGCGTGCTGTGGATTGCAGCCCGCGCCGAAGTCACGCCCGCGCTGGGCGCGGCCAGCTACCAGCACGGCGCCTGGCAAGCCGCTTACCTGGTGATGGCCGCGTCGATGCTGCTGGGCATGGTGACGGTGCTGTTTTCGCCCGAGCCGAAGGCCGTTGAGATGCAGCGTGCGCGCAATGCCGCCGAATGGCTGCAGGGTGCGCTGATCGAGCCCTTTGCCGATTTTCTGCGGCGCTACGGCCGCCAGGCCGTGCTCATCCTGATGCTGATCGCGGTCTACCGCATCAGCGACGTGGTGATGGGCATCATGGCCAATCCGTTTTACGTGGACATGGGTTTCACCAAAGACGAGGTGGCGGCTGTCACCAAAGTCTATGGCGTGATCATGACGCTGGTGGGCGCTTTTGTGGGTGGTGCGCTGGCCATGCGCCTGGGCGTGATGCGGGTGCTGATGTTGGGCGCCGTGCTCAGCGCTGGCAGCAACCTGCTGTTTGCCTGGCTGGGCACGCGCGGCCACGACCTGACGGCTTTGGTGTGGGTGATCTCGGCCGACAACCTGGCCAGCGGCATTGCCTCGGCGGCCTTCATCGCCTACCTGTCGGGCCTGACGAACGTGAACTACTCTGCCACCCAGTACGCGTTGTTCAGCTCCATGATGCTGCTGCTGCCCAAGTTTCTGGCCGGCTACTCAGGCGCTTTTGTCGACGCGTACGATTACCCGACTTTCTTTATAGGCACAGCCCTGCTGGGCGTGCCGGTGCTGCTGCTGGTGTGGCTGGCTTCGCGCCATGCCGCACCGCCCGCTGGACGCTGATTGCCGGCTTGAAGAGCCGGGCGGCGCTCAGTGGTGGGCGCTGAAGTGCTCGCCTTCTTTGAGCTTGTACAGGGTGCTGCAATATGGGCAGCGCGCCTGTCCGCTCTCGGCCAGCCCCAGATACACCTTGGGATGACTGCTTTGCAGGTTCATGTTGGGGTTGGGGCAAAAAACGCCGCCCTGGCTGTTGAGTTCGCTGGCGCGCAGTTCGACCACGGCACCGGTTTTGGGTGTTTTGCTCATGCTCAGACCCGGGTCAGCCAGCTGGCATATTTGGGGTTGCGGCCATTGACGATGTCAAAGAACGCCGCCTGGATTTTTTCGGTGATGGGGCCGCGCGAGCCGCTGCCGATCTCGATGCGGTCGAGTTCGCGGATGGGCGTGACTTCAGCCGCCGTGCCGGAGAAAAAGGCTTCGTCGGCGATGTAGATCTCGTCGCGCGTGATGGGTTTTTCTTTGAGCTCTAGTCCCAAGTCTTTGCAGATCGAAAAAATCGTGTTGCGCGTGATGCCGTTGAGTGCGCCGGCGCTGGAGTCGGGCGTGTAGACCACCCCTTTGCGCACGATGAACAGGTTTTCGCCGGCGCCTTCAGAGGCAAAGCCTTGCGGGTCTAGCAGCAGGGCTTCGTCGTAACCCTCGTCGAGAGCTTCCATATTGGCCAGAATCGAGTTGGTGTAATTGCTCACCGCCTTGGCGTGAATCATGGTGATGTTGACGTGGTGGCGCGTGAAGCTCGAAGTCTTGACGCGGATGCCGCGCTTCATGCCGTCTTCGCCCAGGTAGGCGCCCCAGGTCCAGGCGGCGACCATCAGGTGAATCTTGTTGCCCTTGGGGCTGACGCCCAGCTTTTCAGAGCCGATCCAGGTGAGCGGGCGGATGTAACCGCTTTCGAGCTTGTTCTCGCGCACCACGGCGCGCTGCGCGTCCATCACTTCTTGCTGCGTGAAGGGAATCTTCATGCGCAAAATCTTGGCGCTGTTGAACAGGCGCTCGGTGTGCTCTTCCAGGCGGAAGATCGCCGTGCCCTGCGGCGTCTTGTAAGCGCGCACACCTTCAAAGGCGCCGCAGCCGTAGTGCAGGGTGTGGGTCAGCACGTGGATCTTGGCGTCACGCCATTCGACCATCTGGCCGTCCATCCAGATTTTGCCGTCGCGGTCTTCCATGGAGGGGGCTACTGTGGACATGGTCTGATCCTTATGGTCTCTGTTGAAGTCATGAATTGACCAGCCGCATCTTGCCGCCAATCTTGAAAGTGGGATTTTAAGGGGCTGGCGGCGTCTGGTGTGCGGGGGCTTGAGTTTCTTCTGCGGGCCGTGTGAGTTGATGCCCGACCAGCTTGCCGCCGGCAAAAGTGCAGTCTACATAGGAGCCGCCGGTGTCGGTCCAGCGAAACACCTCGGGCTGCACGTCTTTAGGACTGCGCTGTTCACCGAGCGAGCGCGTCATGGCCACCACATGCATCAAGGTGGCGCGCGGCTTGAGCTTGGCGTTGAGCATGACGGCGCTCTCAATATAGCCAATCGGGCGGTTGGCGGCGCGTTTGAGCACTTGCATCATGCGGTTGAAGTGAAGCAGCAGCCACATGACAAGCGCCCCGACGATCAAGGCCACGCCGGGCCAGCCGCTGTACACATACCCCAGTACCACGGTGGCGGCGCCAGCCACAGGGACCCAGATTTTTTGAAGGTTCATGATGCTTATTTTGGCAGTTTGCCGGCTCAGGCCAGGCTGCGCACGACTTCCATGGCCTCTTCAACACGCTCGACGGCATGAATCGTCAAGCCTTCGATCGGTTTTTTAGGCGCGTTCGCTTTGGGGACAACGGCCACACTGAAACCCAGCTTGGCAGCTTCTTTAAGGCGCTCCTGGCCGCGCGGCGCCGGCCGCACCTCGCCGGCCAGACCGACTTCGCCAAAGGCAAAAAAGCCCTTGGGCAAAGGCCGGCCGCGCAGGCTGCTGGTGATGGCCAGCATGACGGCCAGGTCAGCCGCCGGCTCGCTGATGCGCACGCCGCCCACCGCGTTGACAAACACGTCCTGGTCCATACAGGCCACACCAGCATGGCGGTGCAGCACCGCCAGCAGCATGGCCAGCCGGTCGCGGTCCAGGCCCACCGACAGCCGCCGCGGGCTCGGGCCGCCGCTGTCCACCAGCGCCTGGATCTCGACCAGCAAGGGGCGCGTGCCCTCGAGCGTGACCATCACGCAGCTGCCGGGTACCGGCTCGCTGTGCTGGCTCAAAAAGATGGCGCTGGGGTTGCTGACGCCCTTGAGGCCTTTTTCAGTCATTGCAAAAACGCCGATCTCATTGACCGCGCCGAAGCGGTTCTTGATGGCGCGCACCAGCCTAAAGCTCGAATGCGTGTCGCCTTCAAAATACAGCACGGTGTCCACCATGTGCTCGAGCACGCGCGGGCCGGCCAGCGCGCCTTCTTTGGTGACATGGCCGACCAACACGATGCACACGCCGCTGGCCTTGGCCGCGCGCGTGAGATGCGCGGCGCATTCGCGCACCTGCGCTACCGAGCCAGGCGCCGAAGTCAGCTGGTCGGAGTACACAGTCTGGATCGAGTCGATGACCGCAATCGTCGGCGCGTGCGCGTTCAAGGTGGCGAGGATTTTTTCAAGCTGAATTTCGGCCAGCACCTGGACCTGCGAGCCGTCCAGCCCCAGCCTTCGCGCGCGCAGTGCCACTTGCGCGCCGCTTTCTTCGCCGGTCACATACAGCGTCTTCTGCCCGGCACGTTGCAGTGCGTCCAGCGCCTGCAGCAAAAGGGTTGATTTACCGATGCCGGGGTCGCCGCCTATGAGCACCACGCCGCCTTCCACAATGCCGCCACCCAAAACCCGGTCGAGCTCGTCATGGCCGGTGGGCGTGTAAGCCATGTCGGTGGCCTCGATGTCAGCCAGCGCCGTGAGCTCTGACGCCTTGGCCAGAGAGGCAAAGCGGTTTTTGACGGGCGAGGCGCTTTCAGCCACGCCCTCGATGAGCGTGTTCCAGGCGTTGCAGTGCGGGCATTTGCCCAGCCACTTGGGGCTGGTGCCGCCGCAGTCACTGCAGGTGTAAATCGTTTTGTCTTTGGCCATGCACTGAATATAACGGCCACCGGTCATGCCGGCTCACAGGGGTACAGGGGTGCAGTCAATAATGGCTTGGCTTGCAACCCGCCGTCTGAAACACACGCCCATGAACAACCCACGCGCCCTGAGCGGCCTTGCTTTTGCCACCTTGCTGCTGATCGCGCTGATGATGGGTGCCAACCACGTGGCCGCCCGCCTGGCCTTCAACAACGGGGTCGACGTGGCTACGGCGGTGGTTTTTCGCAGCGGCGTGACGGTGCTGGTGCTGGCGGTGATCCTGTGGGTGCAGCGCGTTCCGCAGCATTTCACGCCGCGCCACAAGCGCATGCTGCCGCTGATCGGCCTGTTGGTTGGCGTGCAAAGCCTGTGTCTTTATTCGTCGGTGGCACGTCTGCCCGTGGCGCTGGCGCTGCTGGCTTTCAACACTTACCCGATCTGGACGGCGCTGTGGGCCCGCGTGATTTACCGGCAGGCACCGGAGCGCGCCCTCTTGCTGGCCATGCCGGTGATTTTGCTGGGCCTGGCACTGGCGCTGGACGTGCTGGGCGCCGCATCGGGGCTGGGTGCGTCTCTTCAATGGTCACGCATTGGCGCCGGTGTGGGCTTTGCGCTGGCTGCCGCCTGCACCTTCGGCCTGGCGCTGGTGATCACGCAGCACGAAGCTGCGGACATTGACGGCCGCGTGCGCACCGCCACCACCTTGTCGATGGCCGGTCTGATGGCACTCTGCCTGGTGGGCGTGCAAGGCGGCTTTCATTTTCCGCAAGCGGCTATCGGCTGGTGGGGTCTGGCTGCCTTGAGCGTGCTTTACGGCACGGCTTTTCCCGTCATGTTCACGCTGCTGCCCAAGCTTGGCGTGGTTGGTAATTCCGCCATCATGAACGTGGAGCCGGTGTTTGCGCTGGCGCTGGCCTGGCTGCTGCTGGACCAGTCGATTGCGCCCGTGCAAGTGGCCGGCGCGCTGCTGGTGGTCGGCGCCGTGATGGCACTGGGGCTGCGCAAGCGCTGAGTGTGGGAATGGATTCCTGCCTGCGCAGGAATGACGGTGCGGGTGCTAGCCGCCTAAGCCGCTTAAGCCGCCTAAACCGCAAAAGGCACGCGGGCAGCCACGGCGCACATCAGCTCGTAGCTCACGGTGCCGGCGGCAGCGGCCACTTCGTCGATGGGCAAGACGGCGCCGCTGGCGGACGTGCCCCACAGTGTGACCTCGCTGCCGATGCCGGCACCGGGCACCGGACTCAGGTCCACCGCAATCATGTCCATGCTGACGCGGCCCACCAGCCGGGTGCGCACACCGTCCACCAGCACAGGCGCACCGGTGCCGCTGTGGCGCGGGTAGCCGTCGGCATAACCGCAAGCCACCACGCCAATGCGCATGGCGCGGTCTGCCGTGAATGTGGCGCCGTAGCCCACCGAGTCACCGGTTTCCAGTTGCTGCACAGCGATCAACTTGGCACTGAGCGTCATGGCCGGCTGCAGGCCCCACTGGCCGGCGCTGTGCTGCGGAAAATCTGCAGCGCTGCCGTAGACCGCGATGCCGGGGCGCACCCAATCCGAGCGCTCGGCCAGCGCTTCGCCGTGGCGCAACAGGGCTGCGCTGTTGCTCAAAGTACGCTCCCCGGGCAGGTCGTGTGTGGTCGCCTCAAAGGCCTGAAACTGCGCGGCAACACCGGCCGGCCCATCGGCATCACTGAAGTGCGTCATGAGCGAAATCTCGTCCACCTGCGGCAGTGCGTTCAGCCGCGTCCAGGCGGCGCGAAAGCGGTCGGGCTTGAAGCCCAGCCGGTTCATGCCGCTGTTCATTTTGAGGAACACGCGCTGCGGCAACTGCGTTTTGTGGGCAGCCAGCATGTCGATCTGTTCATTGCAATGAATGACGTGCCACAGACCCAGGCGCGAACACAACTCGAGGTCGCGCGCTTCAAAAATGCCTTCTAGCAGCAGGATCGGCCCGCGCCAGTCCAAAGTACGCAGGCGCTGCGCCTCGTTGAGATCGAGCAGTGCAAAGCCATCGGCCGCCCGCAAACCTTCGAACACCCTTTCAATGCCGTGGCCGTAAGCGTTGGCTTTGACGACAGCCCATACCCGCGCATCGCCGGCGGCCACTTGCAATGCTTGCAAGTTGTGGCGCAGTGCCTCAGTGTGAACAGTTGCCAGAATCGGACGGGGCATGTGAGAAAACTCAAGGGTAATCACCAAGACCAGGTCGGGGCGACAGTCAAGGTTTTAATTGCAGCCATTTTGGCACCGGCGCGCATGCTATAAACCCTGACCGCTACGGAGAACTGCTATTTTTTTTCTGCCGCCCCCCTACCTGAAGTCGCCCCGACCGTGATTGCGCATCATTTATGAAGCGCGGTTTTTACACCATCATGGCGGCGCAGTTTTTCAGCTCGCTGGCTGACAACGCCCTGTTTGTGGTGGCTGTGGAGTTGCTGCGCAACAGTGGCGCGCCCAAATGGCAGCCCGCTGCGCTGGTGCCCATGTTTGCGCTGTTTTACGTGGTGCTGGCGCCCTTTGTGGGCGCTTTGGCTGACGCCCGTCCCAAAGGCCAAGTCATGTTCATCAGCAACTCCATCAAGGTGGTGGGTTGCCTGATGATGCTGTTCGGCTCGCACCCGCTGATGGCCTACGCCATCGTGGGCCTGGGCGCTGCCGCTTACTCGCCTGCCAAGTACGGCATCCTGACCGAGCTGCTGCCGGCCTCACAGCTGGTCAAGGCGAACGGCTGGATCGAGGGCCTGACCATTGCCTCCATCATTTTGGGTGTGCTGCTGGGCGGCCAGCTGGTGGGCGCCAACATTTCCGCCGCGCTCCTGCAGATTGATATGCCCGGTCTCACGACCGGCGTCGATACCGCTGCTGAAGCCGCCATCAGCTGCCTGATTTTTGTCTACATACTGGCAGCCTGGTTCAACACGCGCATTCCACGCACCGGCGTCGAAATGCGGCCCATGCCAGGCAACAAGCTCGAACTGCTGCCTGACTTCTGGCGCTGCAACACCGCCCTGTGGCGCGACAAGCTGGGCCAGATTTCGCTGGCGACCACCACGCTGTTCTGGGGTGTGTCGGGCAACTTGCGCTACATCGTGCTGGCATGGAGCGCCGCTGCTCTGGGCTACAGCACCACGCAGGCCTCCTCACTGGTGGGCGTGGTGGCCATCGGCACTGCCGTGGGTGCGGTGCTGGCCTCCATGCGCATGCGGCTGGACCAGGCCACCAGCGTGATGCCGCTGGGCATCGGCATGGGCCTGTTGGTGATCCTGATGAATTTCATTGACAACGTGTGGGTGGCTGCGCCTTTCCTGATTCTGCTGGGCGGCCTGGGCGGCTTTCTGGTGGTGCCCATGAACGCGCTCTTGCAGCACCGAGGCCACAACCTGATGGGTGCCGGCCGCTCGATCGCCGTGCAGAACTTCAACGAGCAGGCCTGCATTCTGGCGCTGGGTGGGTTTTACAGCCTGTCCACCGGCCTGGGCCTGTCGGCCTTTGGTGCCATCACCGCCTTTGGCATCGTGGTGGCCGGCTTCATGTGGATCATCCAGCGCTGGCACCAAAGCAACTGCGTGCACCACAAGGAGGAGGTCGAAGACCTGCTCCGCATCGCCCGCAGCGACAAGAGCCACTGATGCAGCCAACTCAGGGTGGCGCCAGCCGCCCCACGCTGGCCGTGCTGGCACTGGTGCTCAATGCGCTGGTCTGGGGTATTTCATGGTGGCCTTTGCGCGAGCTTCAGGCCAAGGGCCTGCATCCGCTGTGGTCAACGGTGATGATTTACCTGGTAGCGGCCATTGGCGTGTGGGTATGGAAGCCGCAGGCCTGGCGCGGCTTGCTGCAACACCGCGGCCTCTTGCTGCTGCTGGTGGCCTCGGGCCTGACGAACGTCGGCTTCAATTGGGCCGTGACAGTGGGCGATGTGGTGCGCGTGGTGCTGCTGTTTTACCTGATGCCCGCCTGGTCGGTGCTCATTGCCTGGCTGCTGCTCAATGAAAAGCCCACCGCGGGCTCGCTTTTTCGCCTGGCGCTGGCACTGGCCGGCGTGGTGATCGTGCTGAAGTCACCCGGCTCGCCGTGGCCGGTGCCGGCCAGCATCGCTGACTGGCTGGCACTGATGGGCGGCCTGGCTTTTGCGCTCACCAATGTGTTGCTGCGCAAGCACGGGCAGACGCCCGCAGAGTCGCGCATGCTGGCCATGTTCGCCGGTGGCGCCATCATGGCCGGTGCCGCAGCCTGGGCCGGCATGAGCGCGCAAATTGTGCCGGCACCGGCCTTTGCGCTGGCCGGTGTGCCGGCGGCCCTGGGCCTGTGTCTGGCCTTCTTGCTGGGCAACCTGGCGCTGCAATACGGTGCAGCGCGGCTGGCCGCCAGCACCACGGCACTGGTCATGCTGACCGAGATTTTGTTTGCCAGCGCCTCTTCGGCCTGGCTGGACGCGGCCGAGTTCAGCACCCGCACACTGGCCGGCGGGGGGTTGATTGTGCTGGCAGCGCTGCTGGCGGCTCTGGCGCCTGAAGCAAGCGCTAAAAAACCGGCGTCTTAAACGCTGAGCGCCACGCTATCGCCGGCGCGGCCGCGGGCTTTGTCCAGCTGCTCAAGCAAGCTTTCAGCAGAAAACGGCTTGCCCAAAAACCCATCAAACATCGCGGCCTTGGGACCGCTGCCCAGGTTGCGGGTGTGCGCCGTCATGGCAATCAGGTAAGGCCGGGCCGGCTTTTGCTGGCGGATGCTTTGGGCCAGCTCAAAGCCGTCCATGCCGCCCATTTGAATGTCGCTCACCACCGCCTGGTAAGTGCCGGCCAGCACCTTGGTCAGCGCTTCTTCGCCGGAGGGCGCTTCGTCAGTGTTGTAACCTGCGCCCCGCAGGATCTCGACCACAGAGATGCGAATCAGTTCATCGTCATCGACCACCAAAATAGCAGCGCCGCCCGGTTTGGCCGGTACCGGTTGGCAGTGTGGATGCAGCACAGGTGCCGCATCGGCCGCGGCTTCGGCAATGGTGCTTTGCACCAGCACAACCGGCAGCGTGATGGTGAACTTGCTGCCGCGCTGATGCACTGACTCCAAGCGTATCTCGCCATGCATGGCCGTCACGATACTGCGCACGATAGACAGGCCCAGCCCCATGCCCTGCTTCTTGGCGCCCTTGACTTGCTCGAAAGGCTCGAACACCCGGCTTTGGTCTTCGATCGGTATGCCGATACCGGTGTCGCTGACTTCAACCACCAGCTGCGGGGCGCTGAACTCGTCGCCGGGCAGGTCCAGCCGGCAATACAGGGTGACTGAGCCCAGCTCGGTGTAGCGCAGCGCATTTTCAAGCAAGTTGCCAACGCACTGCGACAGGCGTTCGGGGTCTACTTTCACCTCGGCGCCTTGCAACAGAAAATTTCGCCTGAAGACCAGGCCTCTGGCCTCCGCCTTGCTTTCAAAAGCGGCGGCGATCTGGCTGAAAAAGTCTTCGAGAGGGACAGCACGGGGTCGGATGTCCAGCGACTTGTCTTGCGAAATCTGCAAAATGTCACCGACCAGCCGCGCCAATGTTTGCGAGGAAAGCCGGATGATGCCGGCAAAGCGCTTGCGCTTTTCCGGGCTCAGCTCGGTGGCCAGCAGGCTACCCGCACCCTGAATAGCCTGCAGCGGGCTCAGCAGGTCGTGCCCGACCGAAGACACCAGGAGCTCAAAGCGCGAAAAGCGTCTTTGCTCGCCCTTGATCAGGCCCCAACCGGCGTAAATGGCGGCCAGCGAGGCGGCCGCAAACAGGCTCAGCAAAATGCTGATGATCCAGAAGGTGCGCTCGGCCAGCGGCCTGAAAGAAATGATGGTGCTCTCCATTCCGTCGCGCAATTCGATTTCCACGCGGATCGTGTCTTGCGTGAACATCATCCAGTCGCCCAGCGCAGTGTCGGCACTCTCCAGAACCACGTTGATGGTCTGTAACCCGGCTTCGAACTTTTGCGCCGTATTCAAAAAAGTGAGGGTGCTCTGGTAGGCAGGATCGAATGATGGATAGTCGACCAAAAAATCTTTGTAGAAGATGCTGCCGGGGGCAAAGTGCACAAACATGGAAGCGACTTGTTTGCGCTGGTCCGACAGGTCCTTCTGGCTCATGTTGCCAACAGCATGGCGCAGGGTGGCAGCCTCCAGACGCCGCAAGGCCAGCAGCATGTCGTAACTGTCAATGCTTTTGTAGCTGATGAGCTTGCGGTTCAGCCAGCTTTCAGTCGCGCTGCTGGCCCCCAGATGTTCGTTGTAGTCCTTCCAGGTGCTTGCGAACTGGTAGGCAATCAGGCCAAACAAAACCAGAATGGAGCTCGCCGCACTGACGGTGAGCCAGCGTTTGAACCGTATCGAACGGCGTGACTGCTTGAGCAGAAACCCCGATTTTTTCTGCTCGATTTTGTCCGGTATGTTTGGCATCTATGGCGACCTACTGAACCTTGACGCTCACCAGCGCCCAGACCTGCTTGATGTTGGTGGCATGGTTGCGCAACTCTTTAGGGTATTTGTCGTTCGGGTACATGACGAGCAAGGGGCCCTTGGTTTCAATCTCCAGGCGTTTGCCGTTCTGGGTGTAGGCCAACACCACCTCCCACTTCACGAAGTCGCTGACAGGTACTCGGATCTGGTAACCGTCAAGCCCGACCAAAATGACCTCCTTGGCCGTGGCCGGCATGCCCGCCTTGGCGAGCACGTCTTTCATCAACGGGCCGGTGTATTCGGCGTTGCCCGAATAGTTGGTGGTGGCGCGGATGCTGGTGACGGGCATTGCGCTGAGCTCTTTAAAGTTGAAGGTGACTTTGTTGCCGGCCGTATTTTTGGCCGGCTGGATATTGCCCGTCACCGTCAACAAAACAGCGGCCGGGTCTGCGGCTGCTGCCCAGGACGGAAAACCAGCAGTGAAAACAACAGCCAGCCACCATGCTACGAATCTGTTTTCCATAAGTACTTTTGACACTGAGTTAAACGAAAATCAACTTAAAGTTCTATTTCACCACAAAAAACTACGCAATCATGTGATGTTTTTCTTACTTTAGCAAAGCCTTTAAGTGCTTGCTTTTGAAGACAAGCAATGTCCAAGCCAGCCGGGCCGACACCGGACACCATGCAGATTCGCCAGGTGTTGTAATTGGGGCTGGCTCAGCCACACCCGAACGAACACGACCATGAACACGGACAGTCAGATGCTAACGAATCCAAATGCCAAGGGGCGCGTGTCATGAGCCGCGTCAGTCTGGTGACCGGCGGCGCCCAGCGCCTGGGGCGTGAGATCTGCCTGGCGCTGGCCGGCCGCGGTGACACGGTGGTGATTCACTACAAAGGCAGCGACAAAGCAGCCGCGCGCACACGCGAGGACTGCCTGGCCGCTGGCGCCGCGGCGGCCTTCATCATTCAGGCCGATCTGGCCGACACGGCCCAGCGCACGGGCTTGGTAGACGCGGTGCTGCGCCTGACGGGCGAGTTGCACCTGCTCGTCAACAACGCTTCCATGTTTGAGTACGACAACGCCCACAGTTTTGAGCCGGCGCGCTTTGAGCAGCACCTTCAAACCAACTTCATCGCGCCGGTCGAGCTGACCATGGCGCTGCACCGGCACTACCTTGCGCAACACAGCCAAGCAGCAGGCACGCGGTCCGGCCATGTGGTGACGCTGCTCGACCAGAAGCTGGAAAACCTCAACATCGACTACCTGTCGTACACACTAGCCAAGCTGGGTTCAGGCGCCAGCATCCGCTATCTGGCGCAATGCTGCGCGCCTTATTTGCGCGTCAACGCCATCAGCCCCGGCGTGACCCTGCTCAGCGGCGACATGACGCCGGCCGAGTTTGAGCGCTCGCAAAAAATCGCCGCACTCGGCCAGTCCAGCACGCCGCAAGACATTGCCATGGCGGTACTGATGCTTGACGACGCCCTGGCCGTCACCGGCCAGACGTTGCTGGTGGACGGCGGCCAGCACCTGGTGCCGCGCCAGCGCGACGTGGCTTTTGAGAACAAGGACTTGTGATGGACAAATGGATTGAACTGGCCGCACTGCAATTGCCGGTGTCTATCGGCATTCACGCTTTTGAAAAAACAGGCCCTCAACCCTTTCGCCTGGACCTGCGCTTAGCCCTTGATGCGGACTACCGCACCCGGCATGACACCATCGCCGAAACGGTGGACTATGACGCCTTGCGTGCGCAGGTCTCTGCCTTGATGGGCTCGCGCCACTTCAATTTGCAGGAAACGCTGATGCAGGAAGTCATCGACATCTGCTTTGCGCTGGACGGGCGGGTGCGCGCTGTGGATGTGCGCAGCGCCAAAACCGCGGTGTACCCCGACTGCGACAGCGTGGGCCTGCACTACAGCATGACGCGTGCCGAGTGGCGTGCTGATACAGCCTAGCCAGGCTGAGTTCAGGCGGAGTTCAGACCTGGCTCAGCGCCTCGTCCAGCACCTCGACCCAATGACGCACCGGCGTGGCGGTGCCGCTTTGCAAATGGGTGATGCAGCCGATGTTGGCTGAGACGATGGTGTCCGGCTGCATCTGCGCCAGGTTGGCCAGTTTGCGGTCACGCAGCGCGTAAGACAGCTCAGGCTGCAACACCGAGTAGGTGCCGGCTGAGCCGCAGCACAGGTGGGCCTCGCAACTGGCCACATTGATCTTGAAGCCCAGATCGCCTAGGTGCTTTTCAACGCCGCCGCGCAGTTGCTGGCCGTGCTGCAAAGTGCAGGGCGGGTGAAACGTGATTTGCTGCGCCGGTGCGCTTTGCAGGCGAGCCCGCAACGCCGGCACCAGGTCGGGCAGCAGCTCGCTCAGGTCGCGTGTGAGTTCACTCACGCGCTGCGCTTTGGCTGCGTACAGGGGATCGCCCTGCAATGCATGGCCGTAGTCTTTGACCATCACGCCGCAGCCTGAGGCATTCATCACCAAGGCCTCAACCCCGGATCCGTCTTGCATGAGCGGCCACCACGCGTCAATGTTGCGGCGCATCTCGGCCTTGGCGCCATCGTGGTCGTTCAGGTGGAACTTCACCGCACCGCAGCAAGCTGCTTTGGCGGCCAGCACCACCTCGATGCCGGCAGCGTCCAGCACGCGCGCGGTGGCACTGTTGATGTTCGGTTGCATGGCCGGCTGCACGCAACCCGCCAGCATCAGCACCTTGCGCGCATGCGTGCGCGTAGGCCACACACCGGCGTCTTGCGCGGCCGGCACCTTGTTCTTCAGGCTGGCGGGCAACAGTCCACGCACGGCCTGGCCGAGCTTCATGGCCGGCGCAAACAAAGGCGAAGGCAAGCCCTCTTTGAGTGCCCAGCGCAGGGCTTTTTCAGCGGCGGGGCGTGCCACGCGTTCGTCCACCAGCTTGCGGCCGATGTCCACCAGGTGGCCGTAGTCCACGCCGCTGGGGCAGGTGCTTTCGCAGTTGCGGCAGGTCAGGCAGCGGTCCAGATGCTGTTGCGTCTTGCGCGTGGGCGTCTGACCTTCGAGCACTTGCTTGATAAGGTAAATGCGTCCGCGCGGGCCGTCGAGCTCGTCGCCCAGAAGCTGGTAAGTCGGGCAGGTGGCAGTGCAAAAACCGCAGTGCACGCACTTGCGCAAAATAGCTTCGGCAGCCAGGCCGTCGGCCGTGCCTTGGAATTCGGGTGCGAGATGGGTTTGCATGAAAAAGCTCTCAGCGGTAAAAGGGTAGGACCATGCTGTGGCGTCGCCGGTAGCGCAAGCAGTCAGACCACAAAGGCGGCAATGACATGAGCAGCAGCAAACCGGCCATGGGCAGCACCCACACAAAGCCCAGGTACTTGAAGCCGGCAGCGCCCACCACGCCCCCCGCCATGAACGCCCCCAGGAGCATGGCATACAGGCGTAATTTGATGCGGTTGGCCCGCACCTGTAACTCCGGCGGGCGGGCGCCCTGGTTCCAGTAAAACAGCTTGCCCAGCTCAATGCCCATGTCGGTGATGACGCCGGTCATGTGCGTGGTGCGAATCTGCGAGGCCGATATTTTGCTCACCAGCGCATTTTGCAAGCCCATGGTGAAGGCCAGTACCAGCACCGTCAGCGGCACGGCAAAAGGCGTTTGCCGGTTGAGCGTAGCGCCCAGCAAACCGAACACCAGCAGCAAGCCGGCCTCCAGCAGCAAGGGCAGGGCGTATTCACTGCGCAAGTGGTTTTGCCTGGCCCAGTTGACCAACACCGCCGTGCACGCAGCACCGGCCACAAAGGCCAGCAAGGCACCCGTCGCACCGATAGCGACCGTGAAGCTGCCCAGCACCAGCATGTCGGAAATCATCGAGGCAAAGCCGGTCATGTGCGAGGTGTACATGCCCACCACCAGAAAACCGCCGGCGTTGATGGCGCCCGCATTAAAGGCCAGCAGGGCTCCCAGCAGCCGGTTGGTACTGGCCGTGCGGTGCTGTCCGGTCAGGTGGAGCAAGCGGCGCATATCGCTTAGCCGGCACCCAGCCGGCCGGTGGCGAAAATGCCGGCCGGATCAAACTGCTTTTGCAGCTCGCGCTGAATGCCTTGCTGCACCGGCGACAGCGGGGTGAACACGCCGCCCGCTTTGTCCGCGTCGCCGCGCGATGCACTGGCGCGAAACAGGGTTGCATGACCGCCTGCTTTTTGCGCCGCGTTACGCAGCAGCGCGGCCGCACTGGCTGGCGCCCAGACCCAGCGTAAACCACCGTGCCATTCGATCAGGGGCGAGGACACCACGGCTGGCAACGCCAGCGCCGGCGTGGTCTGCGGCACGCTCAGCCGCCACAGGCACAGCTCGGTGTGAAGCGCTTGCAAAGCGGGCGGCGGCGCTTTGAAAAACGGCAACATGTGTTCGCGACAGGCGTTCCAGTCGGCGCCTGCTTGCGCAGCGTCCATGCGCTGCACCTGCGCGCCCAGCGCAAGCGCGTCAGCTGACAAGCGGGGGCAGGCGGCCTCGACAGCGGCCACTGCGCCGCGCAAGCGCACAAACAACGCGTCGCGCGACGGCAGCTCAGTGCTTTCGTGCACCCAGCAACTGGCATTCAAGGGCAGTGCTTGGCCGCCCCAGCGGTTGAGCAAATCCAGCGCCTGCTGTTGGCCCACACCGGTCAGCCAGAGCGTGGCTTGGGCGGGGGCCACCGGCAAGACTTTGAGCGAGACCTCCAGCAACACGCCCAGCGTGCCCAAGGAGCCCGCCATCAGGCGCGAGACGTCATAGCCGGCGACATTTTTCATGACCTGGCCACCAAAGGTCAGTGCTTCGCCGCGGCCGTTGATGATCTTGACGCCCAGAATGAAATCGCGCAGCGCGCCCACGCTGGCGCGGGCCGGGCCGCTCAGACCGCTGGCCACCATGCCGCCCACCGTGGCGCCCGGGCCGAAATGCGGCGGCTCAAAGGCCAGGCACTGGCCCTGGCTGGCCAACAGCGCTTCGAGTTCGGTCAGCGGCGTGCCGGTACGCGCCGTCACCACCAGCTCGCTGGGCTCGTAACTGACAACGCCGTGGTGGCCACGCATTTCCAGCAGCGCACCGTTCAAAGTTTCCCCGTAAAAGTCTTTGCTGCCGCCGCCGCGCAAGCGCAAGCGCGTGCCGGCGGCCAAGGCCTGTTGCACTTGGGCGCGCAGTTGCTCCGTCAGGTCGGCGCCGAAAGCGTTATCTGTTGCCATGACCCCGATGGTACGCGCCGGGGGGCGCATAGGTTTTGAATTTTTTGAACAGCGCTTGTGTGAAGATTGAAGCGGCTGCGCTCTCAGTGCGGCGCATCACCGCCATCAAAAAACTGAACCGTTAAGCCCGGCACCGCCACGCGCATGGCAAAAACGCAGCCTGAGTCGGGCAGGGCCGCCAGCTCTGCAGCCGGACGCTGGCGGCTGGCGCTGGTGACGTACAGCGTTTTCAAATCATGACCGCCAAAGCAGGGCATGGTCGGACACAGCGCCGGCACAGGCCACTGCCCGAGCAGCTCGCCGCCAGGGGACAGTTGCAACACGCGCCCGCCTTCAAACATGGCCACCCAGTAATTGCCGTCTGTATCGACTGCCGCACCGTCTGGTCGCCCGCCATAACCGCCATTGCCCGGCAGGCCCGGCTGCCATTGCGCAGGCTTGCCCGGCCAGCTGGCAAAAACGCGCGGTCGGCTCAAGGTGTTGGTCTGAGCGTCCCAGTCCCAGGCGCGGATGGTGTGGCCGGGGGTGTCTGTCCAGTAGAGCGTGCGCGCATCGGGCGACCAGGCCAGGCCGTTGCCGGTGGTGGCTTCGCCGGCCTTGCTCTGCAGCAGCGGAGCCGGTCCGCGGCAGTCCAGCGACCAGAGTTGCGCCGTATTGGCGTTGCGTGGCTCGAAAATTGTGCCGCTCCAAAAACGCCCCAGCGGGTCGGCCTTGCCGTCGTTAAAGCGCATGGTCGCCGTGTCGTAAGGCGCGGGAACAATCTGCGAAAGTTCCCCGCCCCACACGGGCGCCCGGTAAATGCCGCTGCGCAGCGCCACCACCAGCCCGCCGCCTCGTGCCGGCGCTATGCAACCGGGCTCTTCAGACAGGGGCCAGCTTTCAATCTGCTTTTGGGTCTCATCCATGCGCATCAAGAGGCGGCCAGGAATATCAATCCAGTAAAGACGCGCCTCCTGCGGGTGCCAGAAAGGGGATTCACCGAGCTCATTCGGTGCAGGTGTTACGGCGTGCCAAGTCATGCAGGCACTGTAGCGGCAAAAAAAACAGCCCGCCGGTTTGCACCGGCGGGCTGAACATCCAAAAAGACTCTCTCGCTTGCATCAACCGGCAACGCGCAAAGCGTACCGGCCAAAAAGGGTTTAAAAAATCACCGGTTGTAGGCTGTCTCGCCGTGGGAAGTGATGTCCAGGCCTTCGCGCTCGTCTTCTTCAGACACGCGTAATCCAATGGTCAGGTCCACAATTTTGTAGGCAATGAAGGACACCACACCTGACCAGATGACTGTGATGAACACCGCCTTGGCTTGCGTCCAGACCTGTGCTGCGATCGAGTAATCAGCCGCGGTGACAACGGTGGCTGTGACCCAGTCGGCCACGTAGCCGGGGCCGCCCAGGCTTGGCGAATTGAACACGCCGGTGAGCAGCGCGCCCAGGATACCGCCGATGCCGTGCACGCCGAAGACGTCCAGCGAGTCATCCGCACCCAGCATTTTCTTCAGACCATTGACACCCCAGAGGCAGGCGAAACCTGCAATGAAACCGATGATCAGACCGCCGCCGATGCCGACGTTGCCCGCTGCCGGTGTGATGGCCACCAGGCCGGCGACCGCACCCGAGGCTGCGCCCAGCATGGAAGCCTTGCCGCGCATCAGCGCTTCACCGACGCACCAGGCCAGCACAGCCGCAGCCGTGGCACCCAGGGTATTGATGAAGGCCAGTGCAGCGAAACCGTTGGCTTCAAGTGCAGAGCCGGCGTTGAAACCGAACCAGCCCACCCACAGCAGGGCAGAGCCGACCATGGTCAGTGTCAGGCTATGAGGGGCCATGGCTTCTTTGCCGTAACCAATGCGCTTGCCCAGCATGTAAGCACCGACCAGACCGGCCACAGCGGCGTTGATGTGCACGACGGTGCCACCGGCAAAGTCCAGCGCGCCCGACTGCCAGATGTAGCCGGCTTTGGCGTTCATGGCATCCACCACTTCTTTGCCCGTGTAAGCGTCAGGGCCCATCCAGAACCAGACCATGTGAGCGATCGGTGCGTAGCTGAAGGTGAACCAGATCACCATGAACATCAATACGGCGGAGAACTTCATGCGCTCCGCAAAAGCGCCGACGATCAGTGCGCAAGTGATACCTGCAAACGTGGCCTGGAAGGCGGCGAACACGATCTCAGGAATGACCACGCCCTTGCTGAAAGTGGCGGCATTGGCGAAAGTGCCCGCCGCGTTGTCCCAGACACCGGCCATCATCAAGCGGTCAAAGCCGCCAAAGAAGGCATTGCCCTCGGTGAAGGCCAGGCTGTAACCGTAGATGAACCACAGCACCACGATCATCGAGAACGTGACCATGACCTGCATCAGCACGGACAGCATGTTTTTGCTGCGCACCAGGCCGCCGTAGAAAAGAGCCAGGCCGGGAATGGTCATGAGGATGACCAAAATGGTGGAAACCATCATCCAGCCGGTGTCACCCTTGTTGGGTACCAGAACTGGCGCGGCAGGCGCGGCCGGTGCAGCAGCAGGGGTCGCTGCGGCCGGGGCGGCAGCGGCAGCGGCCGGCGCAGCAGCGTCAGCCGCTTTGGCTTCAGCCGGTGCAGCAACAGCCGGGGCGGCAGCCGGGGCTTGCGCCATGACGGCGCCGGAAGTCAACAAACTCAACCCGAGGGCGAGGCTAGCAAGTAGTTTTTTCATGTCAGTGTTCTCTATGAGGATGGAGGCTGAGGCTTACAACGCTTCTTTGCCGGTTTCACCGGTGCGAATGCGCACGACCTGCTCGAGGTTGTAGACAAAGACCTTGCCGTCACCGATCTTGCCGGTGCGGGCAGCGCCCTCGATGGCTTCAATCACGCGCTCTACCAGGTCGTCGGAAACGGCGGCCTCGATCTTCACTTTAGGTAAAAAATCGACCACATACTCGGCGCCGCGGTACAGCTCGGTGTGGCCCTTTTGACGTCCGAATCCTTTAACTTCAGTGACAGTGATGCCCTGCACGCCAATACCGGAAAGTGCTTCTCGCACTTCGTCCAGCTTGAACGGTTTGATGATGGCTGTGACGAGTTTCATTTTCGTTTTTTCTCCAGGATAAAAGTCGGAGCGGCTGCACCGCGCCTGCCAGTTTGGTTAGTTCCGGTTTCCATAATGCACAGAACATGCCACCTCCACACAGCCTCCTTGTACTTATAAAAATAGCGAATCCGGCACAAAAAGTGCATACTAAATAACTCTTTGAAGCGGCGCACCAAAATCGTGCGCACAAGCGCGCGCCGAGATGGTGCGTCAACCGGGACGGGTTTCATCATGAGCTTATCTTTAGTGCATAGCCGGACGCTGCTCGGTCTGCAGGCCAAACCGGTCACGGTGGAAGTTCATCTGGCCAACGGTCTGCCCAGCTTCACCCTGGTCGGGCTGGCAGAGACCGAAGTCAAGGAAGCCCGCGAGCGGGTGCGCTCGGCCATCCAGAACAGCGGGCTGGAGTTTCCGGGCAACAAACGCATCACCGTCAACCTGGCGCCGGCCGACCTGCCCAAGGACTCGGGGCGTTTTGACCTGCCGATCGCGCTGGGCATTCTGGCGGCCAGCGCCCAGATTGACGGCGCCAAGCTGGCGGGCTTCGAGTTTGCGGGCGAGCTCTCGCTGGGCGGCGACCTGCGGCCGGTGCGTGGTGCGCTGGCCATGAGTCTGGCCCTGCCGGGCAGCCCCGGCGCGGCTTTGTCGCAACTGGTGCTACCCGAAGGCAGCGCACAAGAAGCGGCGCTGGTGCCCGACGTGCGCATCTACCGCGCCCGCCACCTGCTGGACGTGGTGCAACAGTTTTTGCCCGGCGACGAAGCCCCGCCCGAAAGCCAAGGCTGGGCCCGCGCACTCAACGGCAGCCGGCCGGGCCAGGCCCACTACCCGGACCTGGCCGACGTCAAAGGCCAGGCCGCGGCCAAGCGTGCATTGGAGATTGCGGCGGCCGGCGGCCATTCGCTGCTCTTGGCGGGCTCGCCGGGCTCGGGTAAGTCCATGCTGGCGCAGCGCTTTGCCGGCCTGCTGCCCGCCATGAGCACGCAAGAAGCCCTGGAAAGCGCGGCCATTGCCTCGCTGGGCGGGCGCTTTTCAATCGACCGGTGGGCCGTGCGACCGACCTGCGCGCCGCACCACACGGCCAGTGCCGTGGCGCTGGTGGGCGGCGGCTCGCCACCGCGGCCCGGTGAAATCTCGCTGGCGCACGGTGGCGTGCTTTTTCTCGACGAGCTGCCCGAGTTTCCACGCGGCGCCCTTGAAGCTCTGCGCGAACCGCTGGAGTCGGGCAGTATCACCATCTCGCGCGCGGCGCAGCGGGCCGAGTTTCCGGCGCGCTTTCAACTGATTGCCGCCATGAACCCCTGCCCCTGCGGCTACCTGGGCTCGAGCCTGCGCGCCTGCCGCTGCTCGCCCGAGCAGGTGTCGCGCTACCAGGGCCGGCTCAGCGGCCCGCTGCTGGACCGCATTGACCTTCACGTGGAAGTGGGCGCGTTGGCCGCGCATGAACTGGTCAACGCGCCGCCGGGCGAAAGCAGCGCCAGCATCCGCGCCCGCGTAGTCGCCGCGCGTGAGCGCGCCTTCAGCCGCCAGGGCAGCGCCAACCAGGCACTGCAAGGCCAGGCCATCGACGCGCAATGCGCCCTGGCGCCCGAAGCTGCCAAGTTTTTGAACCTGGCCGCCGGCAAACTGGGCTGGTCGGGCCGCAGCATTCACCGCTGCCTCAAAGTCGCCCGCACCGTGGCCGACCTGGCCGGCGCAGCGCAGGTGCAAACCGGCCATGTGGGCGAGGCGGTGCAGTACCGGCGGGGTTTGAAAGGCGCTTGAGCGCAGCGCCAGGCACAAATCAAGTAAAGTGCAGCGGCGCACCTTGTTGCGTGCCCATACCTCGCAGCACTTTCCACCTGAACACCCCCCAACACACCATGCCACCAAGCGTTTTTGAAATCGGCCAGCACCCTGCCGCCGCCAGCACCCTGAAAAGCAGCCGCAAACCATCCAACGGCTTCAAGGCAGCCCAATGAGCACATCCACCGCCCCAAGCCAGACCGTCTCGCGTCGCCTGGCGCAAGCCATCGTCACCGCCCGCCCCGAAAGCTCGCCCGCCGCGCGAGCCATCGGCCAACGCTTGCTGATGGACGTGGCCGGCATTTGCATCGCCGCCCGCCATGAAAACTATGTGCTGGCCGCACTGGCCTCGGTAGAGCAAGACGGGCCTTGCAACGTGATCGGCTTTGCCCAGACCTGCGGCGTGGAAGCCGCTGCTTTTGTCAACGGCATTGCTGCGCACGGCGAAGACTTTGACGACACCTACGAAGGCGGGCCGGTGCATGCCGGCGTGGTCATCGTGCCGGCTTTGCTGGCTGCCGCCCAGCGCCACAAGCTGTCGGGCGCCGACTTGTTGCGTGGCATCGCGGTGGGCTCTGAAGTCATGTGCCGCCTGTGCGCCGTGGCGCCCACCAAAGTGCACAAAGCCGGCTTTCACCCGACTGCCATCTTTGGTGTGATGGGCGCCGTGGCCGGCCTGGGCGCAGCCTTGCGCCTGAGCGAAGACGAGCTGGTGGACGCCTTCGGCATCGCCGGCAGCATGGCCTCGGGCATCATCGAATACCTGGCCGACGGCGCCTGGACCAAGCGCATGCACCCCGGCTGGGCAGCGCAATCAGGCTACCGCGCCGTGCGCCTAGCGCAAGCCGGCTTCAAGGGCCCGGCCACGGTGTTTGAAGGGGAGCACGGTTTGTTTCATGGCTTTGCCAATACCCACAGCGGCGACTTCGAAGCCATGCTCAAGGGCGTAGGCAGCCAGTGGATCTGGACCACGATTGCATTCAAGCCTTACGCCTGTGGCACCATGGCCCACCCTTACATTGACTGCGCCCGCGACTTGCTGCGCCAGGGGCTGGTGCCGGCTGACATCGCGCAGATTGAGTGCGAAACCGCCGAAGGCATTGTTCACCGCCTGTGGGAGCCGCTGGCACTCAAGCAGTCGCCGCCGAATGCTTATTCCGCCAAGTTCAGCATTCCCTACGCGATTGCCGCCGGCCTGCTGCAAGATAACGCCGGCCTGGGCGAATACACCGAAGCCATGGTGCAACGCGCCGACCTGCGCGCGCTGGCCGCCAAGGTGCGCTACGTGGTCGACCCTGCTAACCCCTACCCCAAACAGTTCACAGGCCACCTGCGCGTCACCCTACAAAACGGCAGCGTGATGGAGGCGCGGCAGGGCTACTTCAAGGGCGGCGCAGACCATCCGCTGAGCGACGCCGATCTGCAAACCAAGTTCTTTGCCAACTGCCAGCACGGCGGCCTGGCCAGGCCGCGCGCCCAAGCCATGCTGGCCATGATCCAGCAGATCTTTGACGCGCCGCAGGTGGACTTGTCGCTTCTGGGGGCTTGATGTACTAAGCCTTAGGCTTGACGGGCGCTGGCTTGATCAGTCAAGCCACCAGCCGCTCAATCTTTGGGCGCTTCACTTTGCCAGCCTGGTAAAGGTCGTACTGCATCTGCATGCCGGCCCAAAGCTCGGGGCTGGTGCCAAAGGCCTGCGCCAGCCGGCAGGCCATGTCAGCAGAAATACCTGCCGATTGTGTGACCACGCGGGACAGCGTGACGCGATTAACGCCCAGCTTCACCGCGGCCTCGGTCACAGTGACTTCACCCAAATATTCCCGAAGGACTTCCCCGGGGTGCGGGGGATTGTGCATGCGTGTCATATGCGCCTCAATGGTAGTCGCGGTAATCTACAAGCACAGCGTCCGTTCCTTCGAACGCAAACACCATGCGCCAGTTTCCGTTGACGGTAATCGCCCAATGGCCTTTCAGGTCACCCTTCAAGGGGTGCAACGCCCACGCCGGAGCAGACAGGTCTTCCGGCTTTACCGCCTGATCAAGTGCTGCCAACTGAAGGCGTAAACGGGCTGCATGCGCGGCCTGAATACCCGCCTTGCTGCCGGTCTCAAAAAAACGCTGCAGACCTTTGTGTCGGAAGCTTCTGATCATTGGTTTTATTGTAGCGTGTAGCGCATCACCTTACAGGTTGTGCCGCTCTCCATTTAAACCGGGCTGTTGCAGCGAGGGTTTACCCGATCCGTGTCCATTTCATCTTGGTATGGCGATGGACGCATTCAGTATTGGACCCGGCTCGAGTTGAATTTAGAATGAAAAAACTTTTCCACCATCACCAAAGTGGTGAATGCAGACAAGCAACCGGCCTTGCTTCACCTTAAATTTCAGTGGGCGTTCCTATTGCAGTATGCCGTACTGAGCTTTCGTTACCGGGCCAACAGACTCTATGACCAATGTTTCAACGCCTCAGCCCCGCGGTTTCATCGTTGACCGTCAGGACGGCCAAGCCCCATTGCCGGGCAGTCTGCATACCAACCGCCGTCTGTCGCAGTGGCTGGCCTTTGGCGAGCCAGGCCTGGTGCAGGTGTTCACCGGCAAGGTCGAGCTCGGCCAGGGCATCCTGACCGCTTTGCAACTGCTGGCTGCTGAAGAGTTGGACATGCCGCTGTCGGCTGTGCATGTGTGCAGCGCCAGCACCGGACGCGGCCCCGATGAAGGCATGACCTCCGGCAGCCTGTCGGTGCAAGACAGCGGCAGCGCATTGCGCCAAGCTTGCGCCGAGGTGCGGGCGATGGCCTTGCTGCGCGCCGCAGCGATGGCAGGCCAGCCGGCCCACACGATCACAGTGAGCCATGGGCGCTTTCGATCGGCGCAAGGGCTTGACCTTGGTGACTACGCGACGCTGTTGCGGGGTATCAACCTGGACATCGAGTGTGCGGGCACTGCGCGCCCCAAGGCGGCGGCTGAGCGTCGCCTGCTGGGACAGGCAAGCACACCGCGGCTGGACCTGGCCGACAAAGTGTTTGGCCAGGCCCGCTTCATTCATGATCTGCGGCTGCCCGGCATGCTGCATGGGCGCGTGCTGCGACCCGCTACGCCAGATGCCACATTGGCCCGCCTGCCCGATGCGGCGGCGGTCGCGCTGCCGGCGGGTGCACGCTGGTGGGCCGACGGCCGCTTTGTGGCCGTGGTGGCGGACTCAGAGCGCGATGCCGATGCGGCAGCTACCCGCTTGGCCGGCCTGGTTGAGTGGCGCGCCGGCGCGCCCTTGCCCGACATGCACGATCTGGGCAGTTTCCTGACCTCCGCCCCTCACCAGACCACGGTGACGGTGGAGCGGGGTGATGCCGAATGGCCCGCTGACGGCCTGCATCATGAGGCGGTTTACCTCAAGCCTTATCTGGCGCATGCCTCCGTCGGCCCTTCGTGCGCACTGGCGCAGTGGGACGGCCGCCAACTGCAGGTCTGGACGCACAGCCAGGGCATTCACAATTTGCGCGACGATATCGTCAAGGCCCTCGCTAAAGAAGCTGTGCCGGTGGCCAAAGCCTACATCCTGATTCACCACGTCGAGGGTTCCGGCTGCTATGGCCACAACGGCGCTGACGATGTGGCTTTTGATGCCGTGCTGATGGCCTTGCGCTGTCCCGGCCAGCCGGTGCGCGTGCTGTGGTCGCGTGCCGACGAGTTGACGCACAGCCCTTTGGGTTCGGCACACCGTGCCATGCTCAAGGCCCGATGCGACGCGACGGGCCAGATCACCCACTGGCATCACGAGTTGTGGGCCAATGGCTACAGCTCGCGCCCCGGCCGCGCCCTCACGCCGGCTTTGTTGGCAGCCAGTGAGCGCGCCGACGCAACGCCGCTGCCGCTGCCCATCAACCCACCGCTGGCGGCGGGCGGCGGGGCTGAGCGCAATGCCGTGCCGGCCTACACATTGCCGCATTTGAAGGTGCTCAACCACCGCTTGACGGTGGCGCCGCTGCGGACCTCAGCCATGCGTGCACTGGGGGCTTATGCCAATGTGTTTGCTATCGAGTCTTTCATGGACGAGCTGGCCCATCTATCCGGTCAAGATGCGCTGGCCTTTCGAAAGCGGCATCTGGACGACCCGCGCGCACTGGCCCTGCTAGACGCCGTGGTGAAGCGTTCCAGCTGGTGGCACCGCCGCGCCGAAGAGCCCGAGGGGATCGGCCACGGGCTGGCCTGGGCGCGCTATAAAAATACCGGTGCCTGGTGCGCGGTGATTGCGCGCGTGCGAGTGGACGAAGAGGTGCGGGTGCTCAACCTGGATCTGGCGGTCGATGTCGGCATGGTGGTGGACCTGGATGGCGTGATCAACCAGATTGAAGGCGGCGCCATCCAGAGCGCCAGCTGTACCCTCAAGGAACGCGTCACCTTCAACCGCGAGGCCATCACCAGCGACGAATGGCTCAGCTACCCGGTGATGCGTTTCAGTGAAGTGCCCAAGGTCACGGTGCATGTGATCGACCGCCCCGATGAACCATCCGTGGGTGCCGGCGAGGCCGCACAGGGGCCGGTAGCAGCCGCACTGGCCAACGCCGTGCACGATGCCCTGGGTGTTCGGGTGCGGGAATTGCCCTTGACTGCCGACACCTTGTTGCGCGCCGTTCATGCTGCGGAGTCCGTATGAGCAATCCCCCTAAAACCATGTTCCATGTCAATCAACAGCCCGTGCAATTTGACGGCGATGACAAGACCAATTTGCTCTCTGTACTGCGCGATGAATTGAACCTGAGCGGCCCCAAGTTCGGCTGCGGCCAGGGCGAGTGTGGCGCTTGCATGGTGCTGGTGGACGGCCAGCCCCAGACAGCTTGCAACCTGCCGGTCTGGTCCGTGCTGGGGCGGCAGGTCACCACGCTCGAGGGTCTGGGAACGCCAGCCCAACCGCATGCCGTGCAAGCAGCTTTCATCGAAGAACGCGCCGCCCAGTGCGGTTATTGCGTGGCCGGCATCATCACCTCGGCCTGCGCGCTGTTAGAGCGCAATCCGCAGCCCAGCCGCGACGAGATCGTGCAGAGCCTCGAAAAACACCTGTGCCGCTGCGGCGCTCAAACCCGCATGGTGCGGGCCATTGAGCGGGCAGCCGCCACAACGAATTCAAATACCTGAACCCCAACATGATCAAGAACTGGCTTTCATCCAACTCACACGCACAAGGCTGCAACGGCTTTTGGTTTTGCAGCTGCGCGGGCCTGCCCATCGTGCCGGGCGGGGGCGGCGGCAGCACCGCTACGCGCCGCGCGCCGGTGATCATTCGCGGCAAGCGCGCGCGAACGGTGGACGCTCATGCGCACTGCTATTTCCAGGCCGGTCTGGACCTGATGGGTGCCGACGCCAAAGGAATTTTGCCGCCGGTCAAAGGGGTGCCTGAGCATTTCCTGCAAATGGCGCAGCAGCTCGACGCCCGCTTCGAAGCCATGGACCGCATGGGCATCGACTTGCAGGTGCTGAGCATCAATCCCTTTTGGTACAAAAAAGACCGCGAGACTGCCGAGGCGATTTGCCGCATCCACAACGAAAGCTTCGCCGAGCTGTGTGCCAATCACCCGAAGCGTCTGTCGGCCTTTGCTTCGCTGCCCATGCAGTTCCCCGACCTGGCCGTGCAGATGCTCGATGAGGCCGTCAAGAAGTATGGGCTCAAGGGCGCGGCCATCGGCGGCAGCGTGGCCGGCGATGACTTCAGCAACCCGGTCTACCACCCCGTGCTGGCCAAGGCGCAAGAGCTGGGCGTGATGCTGTTCATTCATCCGCAGAGCACGCCCGAGCTGGCGGCCCGGCTCAAGGGCAATGGCTGGCTGTCCAATGTGATCGGCAATCCGCTGGACACGACGATTGCGCTTCAGAAATTGATCTTCGAAGGTGTGTTCGACAAGTTTCCCGAGCTCAAAGTGCTGGGTGCGCACGGTGGCGGCTTTCTGGGCTCGTATGCGCCGCGCATGGACCGCGGCTGCTTTGTCTCGCCGCAGAACTGCAACCCGGACATCGTGCTCAAGAAAAAGCCCACCGAGTACCTGCGCCAGATTTACTTTGACTCGCTGGTGTTCACCGGTGAGGCGCTGCGCCACCTGGCAGCCGAAGTGGACACAGCCCAGATCATGATTGGTACCGACCATCCCATCCCCTGGGAAGAAGACCCTGTGGGCCATGTGATGGCCACGCCCGAACTCAACGACGATGACCGGCTCGCCATCCTTGGTGAGAATGCCATTCGCGTCCTGGGCCTTTCAGTTTGACGGCCTGACGGCCCAACCCCGTTTAAAAACCAAAGGAGACTTCATGAAACTCAACGCCCCCACCTTTAGCAAACGACGCCTCGTGGTCACGCTGGCCGCCATGGCCGGCTTGGCCCTGGCCGCACCGGCCCAGGCCCAAGGCAGCTACCCCAACAAGCCGATCCGCATGATTGTTCCGCTGGCAGCCGGTAGCGCGGTGGACGTAGCAGCCCGCTTGCTGGCCCAAAAAATGGCCGAGAACATGGGTCAGTCCATCGTGGTCGAAAACATTGTGGGCGCCTCCGGCATCATCGGTGCCGACAGGCTGGCCAAGGCAGCACCCGACGGTTACACCATCGGTGGCTTCAACGACAGTGTTCTGACCATGGTACCGAACCTGAACAAAAACACACCGTTCAACCCCGTCACGGATTTCACCCACATCTCCAAGGTGGCAACCATTGAGTTCAGCATCGCGGCGGGCACCAACTCGCCGTACAAGACAGCCGCCGAGTTGGTAGCTGCCGCCAAAGCCGCGCCAGGCCGCATCACTTATGCATCAGGTGGCAGTGGCAGCCCGCAGCACATGGGCGCAGCACTGTTCGCGGCCCACACCGGCATAGATATGAAGCATGTGCCTTACAAGGGTGCCAGCCAGGCCGCGCTGGATGTGGCGGGCGGCCAGGTTGACGTGACGTTCCAGGGCATCGCCACCGTGGCCGCGCTGGCCAAGGCGAGCAAACTGCGCCTGATTGGCGTGATGACCGACAGCCGGCAGCCTGAATACCCCGACTCGCCCACACTCAAGGAGCAGGGCATTCAGGGCTTTGATTTCAGCACCTGGTTTGCGCTGACAGCACCCAAAGGCACGCCCAAAGAAATTCAGGACCGCTTGCATCGCGAAGTCGTCAAAGCACTGGCCGACCCGTCGATCAAAGAGCGCTTTGCCGGCCTGGGTCTCAAGCGTGACGGCACCACCCCCGCAGAGCTGACCAGCCTGGTGCGTGAACAGCTGGCGCGTTATGGCAAGGCCATCCGCGACAACAACATCACGGCCGACTAAACGCCGGCTTGCGTCAAAGAGCGCGTGCGACCTGACCTTGGGCAGCTTGTGCCTCGATCACCCGCCCTTTGGCGTGGCGCTGGCCGTTACACACTTCGTGGCTGATGGCCAGGTTGGCCTGGTGCGAGTTGCCGCCTTCGCTCAGGGGCACGATGTGCTCCAGCGTGGCGGCAGCCGGCAGCACGTGCTGGCCGCACACCCAGCACGGCACCACGCCGTGCAGCTGGCGGGCGACGGTTTTGTAAATCTTGTCGCGGGTCAGGCCCAAACGGCTCATGCGCGCTTTCTTCTTTAGCTTTTACAAATTCGGCGCCAGCAAGCGCTCGAGGTCTTGGACCTTGACGCCGCGGCGCTTGGCCAGCTCGTGCACCTGGTCGTCGCCGATCTTGCCGACATTGAAGTAGGCGCTGTCGGGGTGGCTCAGGTAAAAGCCGCTGACGCTGGCCGCCGGTGTCATGGCCAGGCTTTCGGTCAGAGCCATGCCGATCTCGTCGGCCTTGAGCAGCTCGAACATGGCTTGCTTGACGCTGTGGTCCGGGCAGGCCGGGTAGCCGGGCGCAGGGCGGATGCCGCGGTATTTTTCGGCGATGAGTTCTTCGGGCGTGAGCGATTCATCAGGCGCATAGCCCCACAGGTCTTGGCGCACGCGCTGGTGCAGGCTCTCGGCAAAAGCTTCGGCCAGGCGGTCGGCCAGGGCCTTGAGCATGATGGACGAGTAGTCGTCATGGTCGTCCTGAAAGTACTTTTCTTTTTTCTCGGCGCCGATGCCGGCTGTCACTGCAAACAGGCCGATGTAGTCGGGCAGCATGAAACTGTTGTGCCCTTCGGCACCGGCATGGCCTGCACGCACGGCCTTGGTTTCAGCGTTCAAGGTCTTGGGCGCAATAAAGTCAGCCAGGCAGCGGCTGGGACGCATGTGCAGCTTGCCGTCTGCGCCGGCCACTGCGGTTTTTTCGGTCTGCTGGCGCAGGCCGTGCCAGACCATGGCCACTTCGCGCCGGCTCTCGTCGGTGTAGATCTCAATGTCGTCACCCACGCTGTTGGCCGGGTAAAAGGCCATCACGCCGTTGGCTGCCAGCCAGCGCCCTTCAATGAGGCGCTTGAGCATGCGCTGCGCGTCGGCATACACGCGCACGGCCTCGGTGCCCACTACCTCGTCTTTCAAAATCGCCGGGAAAGGCCCGGCCAGGTCCCAGGTCTGAAAGAAGGGCGCCCAGTCGATGTGCTGCGCCAGCTCGGCCAGGTCAAAGTTTTTAAACACGCGCCGGCCAATGAACTTGGGCACCGGCGGCGTGTAATGCGTCCAGTCGAGTCGCGTGGCATTGGCGCGCGCCTTGGCAATAGGCCACATGGGCGTTTGCTTTTTGTTGGCGTGCTGCTCGCGCACTTTCACGTAGTCGGCGTTGAGCTCGTCAATGTATTTGGACGCCTGGTCTGACAGCAGGCTTTGCGCCACGCTGACACTGCGCGAGGCGTCGGGCACATAGACCACCGGGCCTTCGTAGTGCGGCGAAATTTTCACCGCCGTGTGCACGCGGCTGGTGGTGGCGCCGCCAATCATGAGCGGGATTTTCTTGATGCGGAAGTGGTCGTCCTTTTGCATCTCAGCGGCGACATACTGCATCTCTTCCAGGCTGGGCGTGATCAGCCCCGACAGGCCGACGATGTCGGCGCCCTCGACCTTGGCGCGCGCCAGGATCTCATGGCAGGGCACCATCACGCCCATGTTGACGACTTCAAAGTTGTTGCACTGCAAGACCACGGTGACGATGTTCTTGCCGATGTCATGCACATCGCCCTTGACCGTGGCGATGATGATCTTGCCCTTGGTCTTGACATCGTCGCCGGCGGCTTCCAGCAGCAGTTTTTCAGCTTCGATGTAAGGCAGCAAATGCGCCACGGCCTGCTTCATGACACGCGCGCTTTTGACCACCTGCGGCAAGAACATCTTGCCCTGGCCGAACAGGTCACCTACCACGTTCATGCCGTCCATCAGCGGGCCTTCGATCACGTGCAGCGGCCGGCCGCCGTCGGCCTCGATGGCACGCCACATTTCTTCGGTGTCTTCGGTGATGAACTCGTTCATGCCGCGCACCAGCGCATGGGACAGGCGCTCGCGCACCGGCAGCGCGCGCCATTCATTTTTCAGGCTGTCGTCGCGCGCGCCGCTCTTGGCGGTTTCGGCTACTTCAACCAGGCGCTCACCGGGGGAGACGTAAGGCTCCCCTTCGGGTATCCGGGGCCGGCGATTCAGCACCACGTCTTCCACCCGCTCGCGCAGCACCGGCTCGAGCTCGTCGTACACGCCCACCATGCCGGCGTTGACGATGCCCATGTCCATGCCAGCCTGGATCGCGTGGAACAGAAACACGGTGTGAATCGCTTCGCGCACCGGGTCGTTGCCGCGAAAGCTGAAGGACACATTGGACACGCCGCCGCTGACCTTGGCGCCCGGCAAGTTGGCCTTGATCCAGCGCGTGGCTTCGATGAAATCAACCGCGTAGTTGTTGTGCTCTTCAATGCCCGTGGCAATGGCAAAGATGTTGGGGTCAAAGATGATGTCTTCGGGCGGAAAGCCCACTTCATCGACCAGCACGCGATAAGCGCGCTCGCAAATCTCGACCTTGCGCTGGTAGGTGTCGGCCTGGCCTTTTTCGTCAAAGGCCATGACCACGGCCGCAGCGCCATAGCGCTTGAGCAGCTTGGCCTGCTGCTTGAAAGCATCGACCCCTTCTTTCATGGAGATCGAGTTAACGATGCCCTTGCCCTGGATGCAGCGCAGGCCCGCTTCAATGACGCTCCACTTGGAGCTGTCGATCATGATGGGCACGCGCGCAATGTCGGGCTCACTGGCAATCAGGTTCAAAAACCGGACCATCGCGGCCTGGCTGTCGAGCATGGCCTCGTCCATGTTGATGTCGATGATCTGCGCACCGTTTTCCACCTGCTGGCGGGCCACGGCCAGCGCCTGCTCGTAGTCGCCATTCAGGATCATGCGGGCAAACGCCTTGGAGCCTGTGACGTTGGTGCGCTCGCCGATGTTGACAAACAAATTGTCCGCACCAATGCTGACCGGCTCCAGGCCGGACAGCTTCATGGGGGGAACCGCAGGAATAAGAGAAGAAGACACGGACTCACCTTAGGACAAAGGTGAGCGTGGTTGCAAGCATCGAGCCCCAAGCCTGACTTCGCACGCGGGCGAAGCTGCAACGCTCCTTGGGACGTTGATATTTTAACCGGAGCGTATCAGGGATCGCGCAGCACCAGCAACATCTGCTCAACCGCGTAGCTGCAGTCTTTGGGGCCGCGCAGGCAGTGTTGGGCGATGGGCTCCACCGCCACGGTTTGCGCCGGCATGCCGGGGCGCTCGATGCGCAGCTGGCCTGGGGCGGTCACGTTGACGCGGTAGTCGGGGTACTGGCCGGTGATCTTGCCGGAGAGCAGGCTGTCCCACGACGGGGGCTGCTGGCCACAGGCGGTGAGCGCCATGCCCACGAGCAGCACAGCCTGCAGAGCGGCCAGTGAGAAGGAGGAGCGCCTCAAGCCGCTTCTTTGTAAAACACCCCGGCGCTTAAAGTACGTGGGCCCAAAGGGGCGACGGCCTGGTGGATGGCGCCTATGTGTTCGGGCGTGGTGCCGCAGCAGCCGCCAACGATGTTGACCAGGCCCTCGGCGGCGAACTCGCGCAGCAGGCGGCTGGTGACGTCGGGGGTTTCGTCAAAGCCGGTCTCGCTCATGGGGTTGGGCAGGCCGGCGTTGGGGTAGCAGCTGATGAAGGTGTCGCCGGCCACGCGGGCGAGCTCCTGAATGTAGGGGCGCATGAGCGTGGCGCCCAGCGCACAGTTCAGGCCGATGGCCAGCGGCTGGGCGTGGCGCACGCTGTGCCAGAAAGCTGTCACCGTTTGCCCGCTCAAAATGCGGCCGGAGGCGTCTGTGACGGTGCCGCTGATGATGAGCGGCAGGCGCTCGCCCGAGTTGTCAAAGTACTCGTCGATGGCAAACAATGCGGCCTTGGCGTTGAGCGTGTCAAAAACGGTTTCGACCAGCAGCACATCGCTGCCGCCTTTAACCAGTGCTTCGGTCTGCTCGTAATAGGCTTGGCGCAACTCTTCAAAGCTGGTGTTGCGCGCGCCAGGGTCGTTGACGTCGGGGCTGATGCTGGCGGTTTTGGGCGTGGGGCCCAGGGCGCCGACCACGAAGCGCGGTTTGTCGGAGGTGGAGAATTTGTCGCAAGCGGCGCGGGCAATGCGGGCGGATTCGTAGTTCATCTCGACCGCCAGGCTGGCCATGTCGTAGTCGGCCTGGGCCACGGTGGTGGCGCCAAAGGTGTTGGTTTCTATCAAGTCTGCACCGGCGGCCAGGTAGCCTTCGTGAATGTCCTGAATCACATCGGGCCGCGTGAGGCTGAGCAGCTCGTTATTGCCCTTGACGTCTTTGTGAAAGTCCTTGAAACGCTCACCGCGGTACTGCGCTTCATTGAGTTTGAAGCGCTGGATCATGGTGCCCATGGCGCCGTCGAGGATGGCGATGCGCTGCTGCAGCAAGGCGGGCAGGGCTTGGGCCCGGGTGTAGATGGGTGAAGGCATGGCGCAATTGTAGGATGGCCGGGCTGCAAGGGGCCGGCAAACAAGGCTTCTTTAGCCTGACAATAGGCGCTTTGTGTGAACCGCCCTGGTGACCTTTAAGCGATGAAAAACCTGCAGCCCCAAGAAGCTTGGCAATATGTGCAAAGCCAGCCCGATGTTTTGTTTGTGGATGTGCGCATGGAAATTGAGTCGCTCTACGTGGGGCGACCGCCCGGCGTGGTCAATGTGCCCTGGTATGAATACCCCGAGCTGCAAGCCGACCCGGCTGCTTTTGCGGCCGCCGTGGCGCGCGAGGCGCAAGACAAAATGCAGCCGGTGCTGCTGATCTGCCGCTCCGGCCAGCGCACGCTGGATGCTGGCAAGGCGCTTGAAGACGCCGGCTTTGCCAACGTGGCGCATGTGGTGCACGGCTTTGAAGGCGAGCTCGACGCGCAGTTCCGCCGCTCCACACTGTCGGGCTGGCGCTTTGAAGGCCTGCCCTGGGAACAAATGTGAGTGCTGGGGCGCCGGCTTCGCCGCTGGACATTCTGGGTGAGGTCTTCGGCTACAACAGCTTTCGCGGCCCACAGGAGGCTATCGTCAACCATGCTGTGGCCGGCGGCGACGCGCTGGTCTTGATGCCCACCGGCGGCGGCAAGTCGCTGTGTTACCAGATACCCGCCATTGCGCGCCAGCAGGCCGGCCACGGGGTGACCATCGTGATTTCGCCGCTGATCGCGCTGATGCACGACCAGGTGGGCGCGCTGCACGAGGCCGGTGTGTCGGCCGCGTTTCTGAACTCCACGCAAACACAAGAAGAAAGCAGCGCACTCGAAAAGCAGCTGCTGCGCAATGAGCTGACGCTGCTGTATGCCGCGCCCGAGCGCATCAACACGCCGCGCATGAAGGGCTTGCTGACTTCGCTGCACGAGCGCGGCCTGCTCAGCCTGTTTGCGATTGACGAGGCGCATTGCGTGAGCCAATGGGGCCACGACTTCCGGCCCGAGTACCGCTCGCTCAGCCTGCTGCACGAAAGCTTTCCCGACGTGCCGCGCATGGCACTGACTGCCACCGCCGACGCGTTGACGCGGCAGGACATGGTCGAGCGGCTCAAGCTCGAAGACGCGCGCGAATTCATCAGCAGCTTTGACCGGCCCAACATCCGCTACAGCATCGTCGAAAAAACCGACCCGACGCGCCAGCTGCTGCGCTTCATCGAAACCGAGCACGCGGGTGAAGCTGGCATCGTGTACTGCCAGTCGCGCAAGCGGGTCGAAGAAATTGCCGACATGCTGCAAGACGCCGGCCTCAAAGCCATGGCCTACCACGCGGGCCTGGACGCCTCGTTGCGCCAGCAGCGGCAAGACCGTTTTTTGCGCGACGACGGCATGATCATGGTGGCCACCATCGCTTTTGGCATGGGCATCGACAAGCCCGATGTGCGCTTTGTGGCGCACCTGGACATGCCCAAAAACATCGAAGGCTATTACCAGGAGACCGGCCGTGCCGGCCGCGACGGCTTGCCGGCCAACGCCTGGATGGTCTACGGCCTGCAGGACGTGGTCAACCAGCGCCGCATGATAGACACCAGCGAAGTCGCCAGCGAAGAGTTCAAACAGGTCATGCGCGGCAAGCTTGACGCACTGCTGACGCTGGCCGAAGACACGCACTGCCGGCGCGTGAGCCTGCTGCGCTACTTTGGCGAAGACAGCCAGCCCTGCATGAATTGCGACAACTGCCTGAACCCGCCGGCGGTGTGGGACGCCACCGACGCGGCGCGCAAGATGCTCAGCTGCATTTACCGGGTGCAGCAGGCTACCGGCATCAGCTTTGGCGCCGGTCACATCATGGATATTTTGCGCGGCAAAGCCACCGACAAAGTGGCGCAGTACGCGCACGACAAGCTCAGTACCTTCGGCATAGGCGCCGACCTGGCTGAAGCGCAGTGGCGCGGCGTGCTGCGCCAGTTGATCGCCAAGAACATGGTGCGTGTGGACAGCGAAGCTTTCAGCACGCTGGAGCTGCTGCCCGACGCGCGCGCCGTTTTGCGCGGCGAGGTCTCGTTGATGCTGCGCGAGCAAGCTGCCGGTGCCGGAAGCAAAAAGCGCAGCAGCAAACCGACCAAGACCTCTGTCAAGGGCATGGCCGAGGCCAGCCTGAACGCCGGTGCGCTGGAGCGCCTGGGCCGGCTCAAGGCCTGGCGCGCCGAAGTCGCGCGCGAGCACAACCTGCCGGCCTTTGTGATTTTTCACGATGCCACGCTGCGGGCGATTGCCGACAAATCGCCGCAGAACCTGGCCGACCTGGAAGGCATCAGCGGCATGGGCAGCAAGAAACTGCACGCCTATGGTGCCGAAGTCATTCGCGTCTGCGCCGCTTTAGCCTGATTTGCCCGCATTGTTGGCACGGCGCACAACGCCGCCATGGGAAGCCTCAACATAACTTTATGCAAAAAAAGCATGTTGCTCGGGCAACAAGGGTTTGTCCTAGGACAAACACCATTTCTCGCCCCGCAATCGGGTTGCCGCTGAGTTAGCATTCCGCCACTGGCACACATCGTGCTGGCTAATTCGCTTCATGTCATCTACTGGAGATCAACTTGTTCAACTTCACTCAAAAACGGGGCCTGCTGGCTCTGGCTGCCGCCGGCTTCGCCTTGGCCGCCGCACTTCCTGCCCACGCTGGCAAAACTCTCGACGCCGTCAAGGCCCGCGGCCAAGTGGTCTGCGGTGTCAACACCGGCCTGGCTGGCTTCTCTGCTGCTGACTCCAGCGGCAACTGGTCCGGCCTCGACGTAGACATGTGCAAAGCCGTTGCCGCCGCCGTTCTGAGCGACGCCAGCAAGGTCAAGTACGTTCCCCTGAACGCGCAGCAACGCTTTACGGCCCTGCAGTCCGGCGAGATCGACATGCTGTCACGCAACACCACATTCACCTTGACCCGCGACGCTTCGCTCGGCCTGCACCAGACCGCGGTCACTTACTACGACGGCCAGGGCTTTATGGTCCCCGTCAAGAGCAAGATCAAGAGCGCCAAGCAGCTCAAAGGCCAAACCGTGTGCGTGCAGTCCGGCACCACGACCGAGAAAAACCTGACCGACTTCTCGCGCGCCAATAAGCTCAACATCAAGCCTGTGGTGTTTGAAAAAGTTGAAGCCGCCACCGGCGCTTACTTCTCCGGCCGTTGCGTCGCCTACACCACGGACGCATCGGGCCTGGCTTCTGTGCGCAATAAAGAAGCCAAAGTTCCAGCCGAGCACGTGATCCTGCCTGAGCTGATCTCCAAAGAGCCTCTGGGCCCCATGGTCCGCCGTGGTGACGACGAGTGGTTTGCCATCGTCAAGTGGGTCATCTACGGCCTGCTCGAAGCTGAAGAATACGGCGTGACCAAAGCCAATGTCGACCAGCTCAAGACCAGCAGCACCGACCCGGTTGTTCAGCGTATGCTGGGCGCCACCGAAGACACCGGCAAGCTGCTGGGCCTGGACAAAGAGTGGATGGCCCGCGCCATCAAGGCCACCGGCAACTACGGCGAGTCGTTTGAAACCAACGTCGGCCCCAAGTCTCCCCTGGGTCTGCCACGCGGCGTTAACAACCTGTGGAACAAGGGCGGCCTGATGTACGCCTACCCGATCCGCTAAACCAGGCTTCGGCCTGAGCGCTGAATAAAACCGTCTGCCGGGCTATGCCTTGCAGGCGGTTTTCTCCAAGGGCCTCGCTCTTTTTTGTGATTGTTTTGATTTGACTCGTTTGTTTGTGTCTGCCGCACCGGCCAAGCGCCCTCTGAGAGCCTTTCCATGACACCTTCTACCCCCCCGAAAAAACAATGGTCCTGGCGCAGCCAGGCCTTTCGCGGTCTGGTCTACCAGGCACTGGCCTTGGGCCTGATTACGCTGGCGCTGTGGTACCTGGCGCACAACACGCTGATCAATATGCGTGCGCGCGGCATCCAGAGCGGCTTTGACTTCCTGCTGCAAACCGCCGGCTTTGACATCGGCGAAAGCCTGTTTGCTTTTGACTCCAGCGAAAAATACTGGCGCGCCTTCCTGGTGGGCCTGACCAACACGCTGCGCGTGGCCCTGCTGGGCATCATCTTCACCACGCTGCTGGGCACGCTGGTGGGCGTGGGACGGTTTTCGCGCAATGCGCTGGTGCGCGGTTTGTGCTCGGCTTATGTCGAGGTTTTCCGCAACATACCCATCTTGCTGCAATTGCTGATGTGGTA
>JBIKPY010000041.1:0-25630 GCA_044357185.1 Polaromonas sp. | reverse complement strand
CCTTGGTGTTCAGGCCCTGGCCCATTTCGGTGCCGCCGTGGTTGGCTTGCACGCTGCCGTCGGTGTACACATGCACCAGCGCGCCGGCCTGGTTGAACAGCGTGGCCGTGAACGAGATGCCGAACTTGACCGGCGTGAGCGCGATGCCGCGCTGGATCACCGGGCTGCCGGCGTTCCAGCGCGCAATGTCCTGGCGGCGTTGCGCGTAGTCGCTGCTGGCGGCCAAGGCGGTGATGAGGGGCGCGAGTATGTTGTCTTCAACCCGCATGCCGTAGTGCGTGGTGTCGCGCAGGCCGCCGGCGGCAGTGGCTTCGTCGCTGTACAGGTTGGCCAGGCGCACGGCCAGCGGGTCGAGATTGAGGTGGCGGGCGATGTCGCCAAGGATGGACTCGGTGATTATCATGCCCTGCGGGCCGCCAAAGCCGCGAAAAGCCGTGTGGCTTTGCGTGTTGGTTTTGCAGCGGTAAGAGGTGATGGCCACGTCTTCTAAAAAGTAAGCGTTGTCTGCATGAAAGATGGCGCGGTCAGCCACCGGCCCGCTGAGGTCGGCGCTGAAGCCGCAGTTGGCGGCCATCATGAGCTGCAGGCCGCACAGGCGCCCGCGCGCGTCAAAGCCTGCGGTGTAGTCGTAGGCAAATGGGTGGCGCTTGCCGGTGACCATGAAGTCGTCGTCGCGGTCCATGCGCAGCTTGACGGGCTTGCCGAACTTGCGCGCCGCCAGCGCCGCCCACACGGCCATGTGGCCGCTTTGTGTTTCTTTGCCGCCAAAGCCGCCGCCCATGCGCCGGCATTCCACGCGCACCGCGTTGTTGTCAATGCCCAGCGCATGCGACACCCAGTGCTGCGCCTCGCCCGGATGCTGCGTGCTGGAATACACCAGCCACTGGTTTTGCTCTTGCGGCAGCACGTAGGCGATTTGCCCTTCCAGGTAAAAGTGCTCCTGACCGCCGACTTCCAGGCTGCCGCTGAGCGTGTGCGGTGCGCGCGCCAGCGCGGCGGCGGCGTCACCGCGGCGCACGGTCACCTGCGGCAGCACAAAGCTTTGCGCGGCCAGCGCCGCACGCACCGTCAGCACAGCGGGCAGGGGGTCGATGTGCAGCTGTAATTTGCGCGCGGCATGGCGCGCTTGCATCACACTGTCCGCCACCACCAGGCCGATGACCTGGCCGATATGCTCCACCGTGTCCACCGCAAAGATGGGCTCGTCATGCACAAAGGTGGCCAGCAGCGGGTCGCCGGGCACGTCTGCGGCCAGCACCACGCCGCGCACACCGGGCATGGCCAGCGCTGCCGTCGCGTCCACACCCAGCAAGCGGCCGTGCGCCACGTTAGACAAGATGGGGGCGGCAAACAGCGTGCCTTTGACTTCGGGAATGTCGTCGATGTAGTTGACCGCGCCGGCCACCTGCGCCCGTGCGCTTTCATGAAAATGCGACTGGCCGGCGGCGCCCTGAGCGCTGGCCGTGTTCAGCGGCAGTTTGTCGGGGGCGTTCATGCCAGGGCCTCCAGATTGAAGGATTCCAGGTTGATGTGTTGTGCGCCCTGGCTTTCCAGCCAGAAGCGTTGCAGCAAATTACCCAGCACTTCGCGGCGGTAGCCCGACGATGCGCGCATGTCAGAGATCGGTTCAAACTCTGCGCGCAGCGTGGCCATGGCCGCTTGCACGCTGGCCTGTGTCCAGGGCTGGCCCCGCAAGGCGGCTTCGGTTTGCACGGCGCGCACCGGCGTGGCTGCCACGCCGCCGGCACCGATGGAGATGGCCTGAACCACACCACCGGCCAGCTGCAGGTGCAGCGCCAGGCACACGGCGGAGATGTCGTCGTCATAACGCTTGGAGATTTTGTAGGCGCGCAGCAGTGGCTGCGCGGCGGGCGCGGCCGCGGGCAGCGGCAGCTTGATGAAAGCCAGCACCTCGTCGGGCGCCAGCAGGTTTTGCCGGTAGCCGGTGTAGAAGTCCTCCAGCGCCATCTCGCGCTGCCCGCGCACGCTGGCCAGCACGATGCGGGCGTGCAGCGCAATCAGCAGCGGCATCGAGTCGCCAATCGGCGAGCCGTTGGCCACGTTGCCGCCCAGCGTGCCCGAATTGCGCACCGGCAGGCCGGCAAAGCGCGCAGCAAAAGTTTTGAGTTCCGGCCAGTGCTGCACCAGCGCGGCAAAAGCGTCATACAAATTGGCGGCGGCGCCGATCACCAGGTGGCCGTTTTGCTGTTCAATGCGGCGCAGCTCGGCCACGCGGGTGACATCGATCACGGCGTCAAAATTTTTGTGCAGCTTGGTCACCCACAGGCCGACGTCGGTGCAGCCGGCCACAAGTTGCGCCGCGGGCCGAGCGGCGCGTGCGGTCAGTAATTCGGCCAGGCTGGCGGGCAGCAGGTAGGCGCCCGCCGTATGGCCAGGCGCGGGCTGAATCTGCGCCAGCGCAGTTTTGAGCCGGCTCTCGTCAAGCCGCACTGCCGGAAAGCTGGCCATTTGCTGCGCCGCGTCCAGGATGGGCCGGTAGCCGGTGCAGCGGCACAGGTTGCCCGACAGCTCGGTTTGCGCCAGCTCGCGCGAAACACTCTGGCCGTGCGCCACATGGTTCTGGTACATGCCAAACAGGCTCATCACAAAGCCGGGCGTGCAAAAGCCGCATTGCGAGCCGTGGCACTGCACCATCGCCTCTTGCGCCGGATGCAGCGCGCCGGCGGCCCCGCCTTGCAGCAGTGGGTCGGCCGTTAAGTCTTCTACCGTCCACAAGGCCAGCCCGTTCACTGAATGGGCCATGCGTATGCAGCTGTTGACGGCCTTGAAGTTCAGCGCACCACCTTGGGCCTCGCCAAGGACCACCGTGCAGGCGCCGCAGTCGCCTTCGCCGCAGCCTTCCTTGGTGCCGGTGCAGCCCAGGTCTTCGCGCAGCACCTCCAGCAGGGTGCGGGTGGGTGGTACATTGCTCAGCGTCACGACTTCGCCGCGGCGGATGAACTGAATGGTTTGACTCACAGGCTGGGGCATAAGCATCGGCACATTAGTTGCATGGTTAAACAGACATGAAATATCAGACGCTTTCAGACACATCGGGCCCCCGTTTCATGGGGCTCTGCCATGTTGCCTCAAGTTGCCGACCTGCGCATGACTGAAGCGACAAACAGCATTTTGCATGCCGGGCAGCACGCCAGCGCCCGTTTGGCGCTGAGCGGCATCACCAAGCGCTACCCGGCAGTGGTCGCCAACAGCGATGTCAGCCTGACGGTGCAGCCCTGCGAGATACATGCCGTGCTGGGCGAAAACGGCGCCGGCAAGTCCACGCTGATGAAGATCATTTACGGCTCGGTCAAGCCCGACGCCGGCAGCATCATGGTCGATGGTGTGCCGGTGAGCATCCGTAACCCGCAAGAGGCGCGGGCGCTAGGCATCAGCATGGTGTTTCAGCATTTCAATTTGTTTGACAGCATCACGGTGGCAGAAAACGTCTGGCTGGGCCTGGACAAACAGCTGACGCTGGCCGAGGTAACGCAAAGCATCACGGCCAAGGCTTCTGAATATGGCCTGGACATTGACCCGGCGCGGCCGGTGCACACGCTGAGCGTGGGCGAAATGCAGCGCGTCGAGATCATCCGCGCCTTGCTGACCAACCCGCGCGTGCTGATTCTGGACGAGCCGACCTCGGTGCTGACGCCGCAGGCCGTCGACAAGCTCTTTGTGGTGCTGCGCAAGCTGGCGGCTGAAGGCTGCAGCATTTTGTACATCAGCCACAAGCTGCATGAGATTCGTGCCTTGTGTACCGCCTGCACGGTGCTGCGCGGCGGCAAGGTCACCGGGGTGTGCAACCCGACGCAAGAAAGCAATGCTTCGCTCTCGCGCCTGATGATTGGCGCCGAGCCGCAGCAGCTTGAGCACCGGCCCGGCCAGACCGGCCGGCCGCTGCTGCAGGTGCAGGCTTTGAGTCTGGCGCGGCTGGACCAGTTTGGCGTGGACCTCAATGGCATTGACTTGCAGGTTTGTGCCGGCGAGGTGGTCGGCATTGCCGGCGTGTCGGGCAATGGCCAGCGCGAGTTGCTGTATGCGCTGTCGGGTGAAGACGTGCGGGCGGCAGCTGGCATGGTGCTGATTGACGGCCAGCCGGCGGGCGCCCTGGCGCCGCAGCGCCGGCGCGCGCTGGGCCTTCATTTTGTGCCTGAAGAGCGTCTGGGCCGCGGCGCCGTGCCGACCATGAGCCTGGCGCTCAACCTCTTGCTCACGCGCACCGAGCATGTGGGCAGCGGCGGCTGGCTCAACTTGAACGCTTTGCAGGCGCAAACGGCCGGCGTTATTGCCCGCTTCAATGTCAAGGCCGGCGGGCCGCAGGCGGTGGCCAAGTCACTGTCGGGTGGTAACCTGCAAAAATTCATTGTGGGCCGAGAGATTGCGGCGCAGCCCAAGTTGTTGATCGTCTCCCAGCCGACCTGGGGCGTGGACGTGGGCGCGGCGGCGCAGATTCGCGCCGAAATCCTGGCGCTGCGCGACGCCGGCTGTGCGGTGCTGGTGGTCAGTGAGGAACTGGACGAATTGTTTGAAATCTGTGACCGCCTGCATGTGATGGCGCAAGGCCGCTTGTCGCCGGCCATTGCAACGCAGGCAGCCACTGTGGAGCTGGTGGGCGCCTGGATGAGCGGCCTGTGGCAAATACCCGCAACCGGAGACGCGCATGTGGCAGCTTGAAGCCCGGCCCGCGCCATCGCGCGCCATGAGCTACGCCTCGCCCGTGATCGCACTGGTCATGACGGTGGTGGTGGCCTTTGTGATGTTTGTGGCCCTGGGCGCAGACCCGGTGCGCGGCCTTCAGGTGTTTTTGATGGAGCCCTGGAACGGTGCGCGCGCGCTTAGCGAGCTGGCGCTCAAGTCCACCTCGCTGGTGCTGTGTGCGCTGGGGCTGGCGCTGTGCTACCGCAGCAATGTCTGGAACATCGGCGCAGAGGGCCAGTACCTGATGGGCGGGATTGCGGCCGGCGGCCTGGCGATGTGGTTCACCATGAACAAAGTCGGCATGAGCAACTGGGCTTTCATGCCGCTGGCTGCGTTGGCGGGCATGCTGGGCGGTGCCTTCTGGGCGAGCATCACAGCGCTGCTGCGCGACCGCTTCAACGCCAGTGAAATTCTGGTCAGTCTGATGCTGGTGTACGTGGCCAATCATTTTTTGAGTTACCTGGTGTTCGGCCCCTGGAAAGACCCGATGGGTTTTAACTTTCCGCAGACCGTTAACTTTGACATGGGCATGCCGCGCATGCTGGCCGGCTACCGCTTGCACTGGGGCACGGTGGTGGCGCTGGTGCTGGCAGTGGCGGTGTGGCTGTTCATGGCCCGCACTTACCGGGGTTACCAGTTGCAGGTCGGCGGCCTGGCGCCGGCGGCGGCGCGCTACGCTGGCTTTTCTGCGCGCTCGGCGCTGTGGTCGTCGATGCTGGTGTCGGGCGCTTTTGCCGGCATGGCCGGCGCTTTTGAAGTGACCGGGCCGATGGGCCAGCTCATGCCGCATGCCTCAACCGGCTATGGTTTTACCGCCATCATCGTGGCCTTTGTCGGGCGCCTGCACCCGGTGGGTTGTGTGGTGGCCAGTGTCTTGCTCAGCATGTTTTTGATTGGCGGCGAACTGGCGCAGTCGCGCATCGGCCTGCCTTCGGCCTTGACGGGTATCTTTCAGGGCGTGCTGCTGTTCTCGCTGCTGGCTTGCGACACCCTGATCAATTACCGCATCCGCAGAAAGGTGGGCGCATGAACGAGTTCGCTTTGCTGATCGCGGCCACCTTGTCGGCCGGCACGCCCCTGGCGCTGGCCGGTCTGGGTTTGCTGATCAATGAAAAAGTCGGCGTGGTGAACCTGGGCGCCGAAGGCATGATGCTGATGGCCGCCGTCGTGGGCTTTGCCGTGGGCTTTCACACGGGCAACCCCTGGCTGGCGTTTGCGGCCGGCGCGGTGGCCGGCGCGCTGGGAGCGGCCTTGTTTGGCCTGCTGGTGATTTGGCTCAACACCAACCAGTACGCCACCGGCCTGGCCATCAGCTTGTTTGGTGGGGGCTTTTCGGCCTTTGTCGGCGTGGCTTACGTGGGCAAAAAGCTGGGCATGCATATGAATTACGCCGTGCCCGGCCTGAGCGAGCTGCCTTTTGTCGGCCCGGCCTTGTTCAAGCAGCACCCCATGGTTTACCTCACCCTGCTGGCCGCTTTGGCGATTGCCTGGTTTTTCAGTCGTACGCGCACTGGTTTGGTGCTTCGTAGTGTGGGTGAAAGCCCTGAGTCGGCGCACGGCCTTGGCTACCGGGTGCGGCTGATGCGCATGGCCTGCGTGATGGCCGGCGGCGCTTTGTGCGGCGTGGCTGGCGCTTACCTCAGCGTGGTGTACGCCCCCATGTGGGTTGAGGGCATGGTGGCCGGGCGCGGTTGGATTGCGCTGGCGCTCACGGTGTTTGCCACCTGGCGCCCGGTACGGCTATTGCTTGGTGCTTATCTGTTTGGCGGGGTGACCATGCTGCAGCTGCAGCTGCAAGGCATGGGGGTGGACGTTCCGGCGCCCATTATGAGCATGCTGCCTTACCTTGCTACAGTTGTGGTGTTGGTACTGATTTCGCGTAATCCGGGCTGGATCAGGCGTAACATGCCCGCTTCAATGGGCAAACCCTTTCACCCGGGTGCCTGAGTTGAATTCGTTTTTTTGAAGCTGCTTTTGCATTTTTTATGAAGGACTAATGATGAAATTGTTTTCCAAACGATCACTGCTCGCGCTGGCTGCGGTCGGCACTTTGTCAGTCGCCCTGGTGGGCTGTGGCAAAAAAGAAGCGCCGCCTGCGCCGGCTGCTGCTGCCCCCAAGGCTGAGCCCCTCAAAGCTGCCTGGGTCTATGTGGGCCCGGTTGGCGAGGCCGGCTGGACTTTTGCGCATGACCTGGGCCGCAAGGCTGTTGAGGCCGAGTACGGTGACAAGATCAAGACCACCTTTGTTGAGAAAGTGCCTGAAGGCCCTGACGCCGAGCGTGTGATCCGTGACCTGGCCCAGCAAGGCAACAAGATCATCTTCGCAACCAGCTTCGGCTACATGGAGCCCATGCTCAAGGTTGCCAAGGACTTTCCGGACGTCAAGTTTGAGCACGCCACAGGCTACAAAACGGCTGACAACATGCGCGTTTATGACGCCCGTTTCTACCAGGACACTTACCTGGCAGGCATCATTGCCGGCAAGATGACCAAGACCAACACCCTGGGCTTTGTCGGTTCTTTCCCGATTCCTGAAGTGCTGCGCAACATCAACGCCTTCACGCTGGGCGCGCAATCGGTCAACCCCAAGATCAAGACCAAAGTGGTCTGGGTCAGCACCTGGTTTGATCCACCGAAAGAGTCCGAAGCTGCACAAACGCTGATCAACGGCGGCGCTGACGTTCTGCTGCAAAACACCGACTCCACCGCTGTGCTGCAAACCGCCGACAAGGCCGGTAAGTACGCTTTCGGCTGGGACTCGGACATGAGCGCCTTCGGCGGCAAGGCCCACTTGGGTTCGGCCATTGTGGACTGGAGCAACTACTACAAGAAGTCCATCAAGGAAGTCATGGACGGCTCCTGGAAGGGCAACACAGTTACCCGTTGGGGCGTGGCTGAAGGTCAGAACGACCTGGTCAAAATCCCTGAGGTGGTGCCTGCTGACGTCAAGGCCAAGGTGGATGAGTTGAAGGCTGGCATGAAAGCCGGTACCTTCGAAGTCTTCACCGGCCCGATCCTGGACAACACCGGCAAAGAGCGTCTGGCCAAGGGCACCGCGGCTGATGACGAGTGGCGTGGCAAGATCGACTTCTACGTCAAGGGCGTTGAAGGCAAGATCCCTTCCGGCAAGTAAGCCGATGGCCTGCGTGACGCTCGCTTAGGCGCGCGTCACGGCACAAGGGGTTGCTTGAAAAGCGGCGTTTGCGCAGCTCTCAGGCAGCCCCTTTTTCTTTGAGTGCTTGTTTTGTTGTGGGACCTTCATGATCGAGAAAACACTGTGGCACCCTGTGGGCAAGGCCTTGGACCTGGCCGGCTCTCCCAAGGCGGTGCAGCTGCTCCAAGAAGATGTGGTGATCTGGCAAACGCCTGACGGCCGTTTTCAGGCCTGGGCTGACCGCTGCCCGCACCGGGGCGCCAAGCTGTCTTTGGGCCGCGTGCAAGATGGGCGGCTGGAGTGCGCCTACCACGGCTGGCAGTTCGACGGCGCCGGTCAATGCCGCGGGATTCCGGCTTTGCCGGACTTCACACCGCCGGCCGGCCACCGCGCCTGCACCCATGAGGCGCGCGAAGCCTACGGTCTGGTCTGGGTGCGGCTGGCGCCCGGTGAGCAGGCCCTGCCGGTGTTTGCCGCCGAGGCTGACGAGCGGCTGCGCAAAGTCAACTGCGGGCCCTACCTGGTGAACAGCAGCGCGCCGCGGGTGGTGGAGAATTTTCTGGATCTGGCGCATTTCGGTTTTGTGCACGAAGGCTGGCTGGGCAGCCGCGACGCCACCAGCGTGCCCGCTTACGAGGTAAAGATGACGCCCACCGGCGTGCTCGCCACGGGTTGCAAGGCTGTACAGCCGCGCTCGTCGGTGCATGCCACGGCCAGCGCCATGGTCGAGTACAGCTACGAAGTGATCGGTCCCTACACCGCCGTGCTGACCAAGGTGCCCGAGGCTGGCAGCGCGGCGATTGCTGATTTGCGCGAGTCGATCGCCTTGTTCGCCTGCCCGGTAACGCCTGAGAGCTGCGAGGTCTGGATACGGATGGCGATGAATGACTTTGACTCGCCCGACCACAAGCTGACGGATTTCCAGGACACGATTTTTGGCCAGGACAAACCGGTGCTCGAATCGCAGCGGCCTAAGAGACTGCCGCTGGCTGCCGGGGCCGAGCTGCATTGCGCCGCCGACAAGACCGCCGTGATGTACCGCCGGCACCTGTTTGAAGCCGGCATCACGTTTGGAGTTTGCTGATGTTCAAAGTCCCCGAGGTGGCCGCCGAGCGCCTGCCCGAATTGCTGCGGTGCATGCCCAAGGCAGAGCTGCATATTCACATCGAAGGTTCGCTCGAGCCCGAGCTGATCTTTGCGCTGGCTAAGCGCAACGGCCTGGCCCTTCCGTATGCCGATGTGGAGGCGCTGCGCCGCGCTTATGCCTTCACAAATTTGCAGAGTTTTTTGGATATTTACTACGCCGGCGCCAGCGTGCTGCTGACTGAGCAAGACTTTTACGACATGGCGCGCGCTTACTTTGTGCGCGCCGCGCAAGACGGCGTGCTGCACGCTGAGCTGTTCTTTGACCCGCAAACCCACACGGCGCGCGGCGTGGCCATGGCCACTGTGGTGAAGGGTTTGCACCGCGCCTGTGTTGATGCCCATGCCGAGCTGGGCGTGAGTGCTTTGCTGATCATGTGTTTTTTGCGGCACCTGAGCGAAGAAGATGCTTTTGCCACGCTGGAGCAGGCGCTGCCGTTTCGCGAGCATATCGTCGGCATCGGCCTGGACTCGGGCGAAGTCGGTAACCCGCCGGAAAAATTCTCGCGGGTGTTTGCGCGTTGCCGCCAACTCGGTTTTCGGCTGGTGGCGCATGCGGGCGAGGAGGGGCCGCCGGCCTATGTGTGGACGGCGCTCAACGAGCTCAAAGTTGAGCGCATTGACCATGGCGTGCAGTCCACGCATGACGCGGCACTGATGCAGCGCCTGGCCCGCGACCGGATTGCGCTGACCGTGTGCCCGCTGTCCAACCTCAAGCTCTGCGTGTATTCCGATCTGGCCAGCCACACCCTGGGGCAGCTCCTGGATGCCGGCATTGCCGCTACCGTGAACTCGGACGATCCGGCTTACTTTGGCGGCTACATGAATGAGAATTTCACACAGACATTCGCCGCCTTGCCCTTGAATGCCAGCCACGCCTACCTGCTGGCGCGCAACAGTTTTGAGGCCAGCTTCATCGACAAGTCGGCCCAGCAGATCTTCATCAACCAGTTGGATGAATCGTTTGAAAAATTTCGCTGATGGGCGCTGACACCCGAAGCCCCGGCCCGTGGGCGATTGCCTTGGCCGGCATGGTGTCGCTGGGCGTGGCCATGGGCATTGGCCGCTTTGCCTTCACGCCTATCTTGCCCATGATGCTGGCAGACGGCGTGCTCGATCTGGCGGCGGCGAGCTGGCTGGCCAGCGCCAACTACCTGGGTTATTTGGTCGGTGCGCTGCTGTGCATGTTGCAGCCATGGCTGTGGACGCGCTTTCCAAGTCTGCCGTCCTTGGCTTTTTCGCAGCTGGTGCGCGGCGGCCTGCTGATGACCGGAGTGCTCACGCTGGTCATGGGCTGGCTGGAGGCGCCGGCCTGGCCGCTGCTGCGGTTTTTAGCGGGCGTCACCAGCGGGGTGGTGTTTGTCTACACCTCGGGCTGGTGCCTGTCGCGGCTGGCCAGCTTGGGCGTGCCGGCCATGGGCGGATTTATTTACATGGGGCCTGGTGCAGGCATTGTGTTGAGCGGTTTGGCCGCCAGCGGCATGGTCGCGGGGCGCTGGACGGCAGCCGGCGCCTGGCTGGTGTTTGGTGCGCTGGCTTTTGTACTGAGTGCGCTGGCCTGGCGCTACTTGCAAGGCGGCAATGAGCGCCTGCAGCCGCTGGCTGCACGCAGCCCTGAACAGTTTGGACAAGTCCCGGCAGACCGACAAACTGTACAGGCCGGCCACAGCGCCGCTGAAATGATGCTGCTGACGCTGGCCTACGGACTGGCGGGTTTTGGTTACATCATCACCGCGACATTTTTGCCGGTGATTGCGCGCAGTGCCTTGCCCGGCTCGCACTGGCTGGACTTGTTCTGGCCGCTGTTTGGCGCCGGTGTGATGCTGGGGGCCTGGGGCGCCACGCGCCTGCGCTCGGTTCCCGACTACCGCTGGCTGTTGCTGGGCGGGTATTTGGTTCAGGCGCTGGCGATTGCCATCAGCCTGTGGAGCCCGAGCCTGGCTGGCTTTGCCATCGGCAGTTTGCTCTTGGGTATACCTTTCACGGCCATCACTTTTTTTGCCATGCAGGAGGCGCGACGCCTTCAGCCAGCAAGTGCCTCGAGCTTCATGGGCTTGATGACAGCTAGCTACGGCATCGGTCAGGTTGTCGGGCCGCCGCTGACCGCTTGGTTGCTGCTAGCCCAGCGTTCGCCGGGCGATGGGTTCAAGTTGGCGCTGCAAATTGCTGCTGCGGCATTGCTTTTGGGTGCGGCGCTGTATGCCTTGTTGCTGCGGGCGTATCCGCTTGTGCGCCCTGTGTCTCGTTAGAATACACAGCTCTTGCGCGCTGTCACGGCGCGCAAGAGTCTTCTTGTTACCGTGGCCATGTAGAGGACTACCATGTATAAAAACCTCGCAGCCGCGTTCGCGGCCGCCTGTTGTGTTTCCCCCGTTTTTTCACAAACGACGCCTGCGGCCCCTGCGCCTTTGAAAGTTGGCTTTCTATACGTCACGCCCGTCACCGACGCCGGTTGGGTGCGTCAGCATGAAAACGGCCGGCAGGCGGTGCAAGCTGCGCTGGGCACGCAAGTCAAAACCAGCTTTGTTGAAAATGTGCCCGAAGGCCCGGACGCCGAGCGCGTCATCCGTGACCTGGCGCTGCAGGGCCACAAGCTGATCTTTACCCCCAGCTTTGGTTATATGGAGCCCACGCTCAAGGTGGCCAAAGATTTTCCGGACGTGAAATTCGAGTCGGTCACCGGTTACAAAACCAGCGCCAATGTGGCCACCGTCAACGCGCGTTACTACGAGGGTCGCTACCTCGCAGGCATCGCCGCAGCGCGCATGAGCAAGACGCAGGTGGCCGGCTATGTGGCGGGCTTTCCTATTCCCGAAGTTCTGCAAGGCATCAACGCTTTTGCACTCGGCATGCGCTCAGTGAACCCGCGTGCAGAAGTCAAAGTGATTTGGCTCAACGCCTGGTTTGACCCGCCGCGTGAGCGTGATGCGGCCATGACCTTGTTCAACCAGAACGCGGATGTGTTGGCCTTTCACACCGCCTCCAATGCCGTGATGACCGCCGCCCAAGAGCGTGGCAAGCTGGCTGTGGCCTACCACTCTGACATGCGCAGCGTAGCGCCCGACGCGCAGATCATCGCCGTGACGCACCAGTGGGGCGAGTACTACACCCGCCGCGCCCGCGAGGTCTTGGCCGGCACCTGGCAAAGCGGCAATGTGTGGGGCGGCGTCAAGGAAGGCATGGTCCGCGTCGGCGACTTCGGCCCCAAGGTGCCGGCCGCCGTGCAGCAAGAAGTGCTGGCCCGCCAGAAAGACATCGCCAGCGGCAAACTGCAGCCTTTCGCTGCGGGCAAAGCCCCTGTGCTGAGCAATACCGGCGCAGTGGTGATCGCTGCCGGCAGCACCTTGTCAGACGCGCAGATTCTGGGCATGAACTTCCTGGTGCAAGGCGTGCAAGGCAGCCTCCCCAAATAGCTAATTGGGGTCAGACCCCATTTAACGCATTTAACGCCCGCCGCCATGCAGAGCCCTTGTTGAACTGCGCTAACCTTGAAGCCATGAAAGCCTACCGCGCCGCCATTCTCCGTTTTGCCGATGACCATGCCGCTGTCTATGAAGAAGACGGCTTGCTGGTGGTAGCGCCCGACGCCATTGGTCGCCAGCGTGTACAGGCCGTAGGGCCCTGGCGTGAACTTGCGCCGATGTACGCGCATTTGAAGGTGGAGCACTTGCCCGGCCGCATTTTGGCGCCCGGCTTTGTGGACATGCACATTCATTGCCCGCAGGTTGACGTGATCGGCTCGCCCGCCGATGGCTTGCTGCCCTGGCTGGAGAACTACACCTTTCCGCAGGAAAGCCGTTTTGCCGATCCGGCGCATGCTGCCGAGGTGGCCGCTTTCTTTTTGGACGAACTCGCGCGCAACGGCGTGACCACAGCGCTGGCCTTTGCCACTTCGCACCCGGCGTCTGTGAATGCATTGTTTGAAGCTGCAGGGGCGCGCAGCCTGCGCCTGATCACCGGCAAATGCCTGATGGACCGGCATTCGCCCGACGGCGTGCGCGACGAGACCGAGCAAAGCCTGATCGACACCGAGGCCTTGATTCAGCGCTGGCATGGCCGGGGGCGGCTGGGTTACGCCATCACGCCGCGCTTTGCGCCCAGCTGCTCAGACGCGCAACTGCGTGGCGCCAGTGAGCTGGCCGCCAAGTACCCCGATGTGTGGGTGCAATCGCATGTGGCCGAAAACCACGATGAGATTGCCTGGGTGCGCTCGCTCTATCCCGACGCGCGCAGCTACCTGGCGGTGTACGAGCAGTTCGGGCTCTTGCGGCCGCGCAGCGTTTACGCCCACTGCATCCACTTTGACGACGCCGACCGCGCCCTGATGCGCTCTAGCGGCGCTGCCGCTGCCATCAGCCCGACCAGCAATCTCTTTTTGGGCAGCGGCTTTTTCGACTACGAGGGCGCAGACCGCGTCGGCTTTGCCTACGGCCTGGCCAGCGACGTGGGCGGCGGCACCAGCTTCAGCCCTTTTCACACCATGCTGGCAGCCTACTATGTGGGCCGCGAAGGCCACAGCAAAAGCGGCCTGTCGCTCAAGCCGCAGCAACTGTGGTGGCAACACACGGCGGGCGCGGCAGAGGCGCTGGGGCTGGGCGGTGTGGTGGGCAATTTGCAGCCGGGATGCGAAGCCGATTTTGTGGTGCTCAACCCCGCGGCCACGCCGCTGCTGGCGCGCAAGACCGCGCAGGCGAACAGCCTGGACGAGTTGCTGTTCGCCATGATCATGCTGGGTGACGACCGGCTGATCGAGCGCACGGTGGTTTCGCAGGCGTTGGCCGCGCTGCCTACAATGAAGCCCATTCAAGATTTACCCACCTGAGCACCGCACCATGAGCATCAAAAGCGACAAATGGATACGCCACATGGCCGAGACGACCGGCATGATCGAGCCCTTTGAGCCCGGTCAGATCCGTCAAACAGCCGGTGGCCAGAAAATCATCAGTTACGGCACCAGCAGCTACGGCTACGACATCCGCTGCGCGCCCGAGTTCAAGGTTTTTACCAACATCCACAGCACGGTGGTGGACCCGAAAAACTTCGACGAAAAAAGCTTTGTTGATTTTCACGGCGACAGCTGCATCATCCCGCCCAACAGCTTTGCGCTGGCGCGAACGCTTGAATATTTCCGCATCCCGCGCAACGTGCTGACCATCTGCCTGGGCAAAAGTACCTACGCGCGTTGCGGCATCATCGTCAACGTCACACCCTTTGAGCCTGAATGGGAGGGTTATGTGACGCTGGAGTTTTCTAATACCACGCCGTTGCCGGCCCGCATTTATGCGGGCGAAGGCTGCGCGCAGGTGCTGTTTTTTGAAAGCGACCCGGACGACGTCTGCGAAGTCAGCTACAAGGACCGCGGTGGTAAGTACCAGGGCCAAACCGGCGTCACCCTGCCCCGGGCCTGACTCGGGCAAACAAGGCAAGCCATGAAGCTGAGCCGGCTGTTTCAGCCACGCAATCCGCTGTTTTGGATCATGCTGAGCTTGAATGCTTTGTCGATGGTCATCGGCTGGCTCTTGCATCACCGGCCCTTGAACACCTTGGGCATGTTGGTTTTGGGTGGTTTTGCCTTGAGCAACGCCATCCTGGGCACCTGGTTGGCCTGGCGCCTGGTCAAGCAGCCGCCGGACAGTGCGGCAGAGCCCTGAAAACCAGCCTAAAACCCTCGCGCCGGTGGCTTATTCGGGAATGAGACAATAGAGCATCTATGACGTCTTCATTTTCAAATCTCAATCTGGCCGAGCCGATTGCCCGTGCCGTGGCCGAAATGGGCTACGAGTCCATGACGCCCATCCAGGAACAGGCCATTCCCATTGTTTTGCAGGGTAAAGACGTGATGGGCGCAGCCCAGACCGGTACCGGCAAAACAGCCGCTTTTTCTTTGCCGCTGCTGCAGCGCATGATGGCCCACGAAAACCCCTCGACCTCGCCGGCCCGCCACCCGGTGCGCGCGCTGGTGCTCTTGCCCACACGCGAGCTGGCCGACCAGGTGGCCCAGCAGGTCAAGCTTTACGCCAAGTACACCAACTTGCGCAGCGCCGTGGTGTTTGGCGGCATGGACATGAAGCCGCAAACGGCCGAGCTCAAAAAAGGCGTCGAGGTGCTGGTCGCCACGCCGGGTCGTTTGCTCGACCACATTGAAGCCAAGAACGCGGTACTCAACCAGGTCGAGTACGTGGTGCTCGACGAGGCCGACCGCATGCTGGACATCGGCTTTTTGCCGGACCTGCAGCGCATCCTGAGCTACCTGCCCAAAAAACGCATCACCTTGTTGTTCTCTGCGACTTTCTCGCCCGAGATCAAGCGCCTGGCGTCTAGCTATCTGCAAGACCCGGTGACCATCGAGGTGGCCCGCTCCAACGCCACGGCCTCGACTGTCGAGCAGCATTTCTACAGTGTGGGCGCCGACGACAAGCGCCGCGCCCTGCACCAGATTCTCAAAGCCCGCGGCATCAAGCAGGCTTTTGTGTTCGTCAACAGCAAGCTCGGTTGCGCGCGGCTGGCCCGCTCGCTGGAGCGCGAAGGCCTCAAGACTACCGCGCTGCACGGCGATAAAAGCCAGGACGAGCGTTTGAAAGCGCTGGAGGCCTTCAAAAAGGGCGAGGTCGATTTGCTGGTGTGTACCGACGTGGCGGCCCGCGGTCTGGACATCAAGGATGTGCCGGCGGTGTTCAACTTTGACGTACCTTTCAACGCCGAAGACTATGTGCACCGCATCGGTCGCACCGGCCGCGCCGGCGCCTCAGGTTTGGCGGTGAGCTTTGTCGCCCCCAGCGACACGCGGCTGGTGAGCGATATTGAAAAACTGATCAACGCCAAAATCGAGATTGAGCCGGTGGAGTTTGAAGAAGACCGCCCCCGTATCAGCGAGCAAGGCCGCATCAACGACGGCCGCCGCATGTACCGTGAAGCTGAGGGCTCCGAACAGCCTGACGAGCCGGGTGTTACCGCGCCGGCCCCGCGGGAACGTCGCGAAATTCGTGAAACGCGCGAAGCGCGTGAGCCGCGAGAGCGCCGCGAGTACGCGCCGCGCCGCAACAACGCGCCGCGAGACCCTTTCTTTGACCAGCCCTACGAGCCTGGCCAGCCTGCGCAAGAGCAGCCCGCCTGGGAAACTGCCGCCAAGTCTGCATCGCCGCGCGGCATTTCGGCCAATATCAAGCCCAAGAAAAAAGTCGCTGCACTGTTCAAGACAGTCACCGAACCGCAGGTCTGAGCGCTACGCCTCTTAAAAGAGCCCGGCTCATTGCGATGCCGGGCTTTTTTTGTTGGTCTTCATGGCTTCACAACCGACAGAGATCAATTCATAAGCGCCCGCAGTCTGGCCCAGGCGTGCCGCTGTCAGGCAGCCGCCCCAGACGCAACCCGTGTCCAGTGCCAGTGTGTTGTCACGCAGGCTTGGCCCGGTCTCGAGCGCGTCCAGGCCCACGGTCGACCAATGGCCAAAGGCCATCGGCGTGCCCGCAGTAAGCCGCCCCGGCACATGAAACCAAGGCATGAAGCCCTGGGGCGCTGTGCTGGCCGCGCCTTTGGTTTGAAATTCCATTTCACCTCTCGGGCTGCAAAAGCGCAGGCGTGTGAGCGCGTTGACGATCACGCGCAGTCGGTCATTACCTCGCAGGTCCTCGTGCCAGAGCGCTGGCGAGTTGCCGTACATACCGGTCAAAAAATCCATCCACTGCGGGCTGCGCAGCGCTTGCTCGACTTCACCGGCCAGCTCCAGCGTGCGCTTTACCGTCCATTGCGGCAGCACGCCGGCATGCACCAACAGCCAGCCTTCGACCTGCAAGGCCATATGTTGGTGGCGAACCCAGTCCAGCCAGGCCGTGCGCTGTGGTGATTGCAGGATCGCATCCAGGGTGTCACCGCGGTGTTGCGGGCGCAGGCCGTAGCCCACCATCAGCAGGTGCAGGTCGTGGTTGCCGAGCAGGCACCGGGCTGAATCACCCATGTCTGCCAGGGTTTGCAGCAGGGCCAGCGAGTCCGGGCCGCGGTTGACCAGGTCGCCCAGCAGGTAGATGGTGTCGCGGCTGGGCGAGAAATCGATGCTGCGTAAAAGTCGCTGCAAAGGCTCGTGGCAGCCCTGCAGGTCACCGATGAAGTAAAGTGCCATGTCTTCATTTTCGTCTGCTTTCATGGATATTTTGCTGATCGTCTTGCTGACCTTGCTCAATGGCGTGTTCGCCATGTCGGAGCTGGCGCTCGCATCGAGCCGTAAAGCGCGCCTGACGGCGGCGGCTGAAGCCGGCGACAAGGGCTCTCAGGCCGCACTGAGCTTGCTGGCCAACCCGACTCAGTTTTTATCGTCTGTGCAGGTGGGTATCACCTCGATCGGTATGCTCAACGGCATCATCGGGGAGGCAGCTTTCAGCGGCGCATTGTCTGCCCTGATACAGACCTGGGGCGTGTCGGTGCGAGCTGCCGATATCTCGGCCACGGCGCTGGTGGTGGTGGTTATCACCTACATCACCATCGTTTTCGGCGAGTTGGTGCCCAAGCGCATCGGCCAGCTTTACCCCGAAACGGTTGCCCGGCTGGTCGCGCGTCCGATGATGTGGGTCGCCATTGGCGCGCGTCCCTTTGTACGCCTGCTTTCATTCAGCACCCATGTTGTGCTGAAACTTTTGCGTGTAGACAACGAAGCCAGTCGGGCTGTCACCGAGGAAGAAATCACCGCCAGTCTGGAAGAAGGCGTGAGCGCCGGCTTGATTGAAGAGCATGAGCACCAGATGGTGCAAAATGTCTTTTTGCTGGACGACCGCCTGCTGACATCCTTGATGTTGCCGCGCTCTGAAATTCAATGGCTCGATGCCAACGACACACTGCCGCAGGCCATTGCCAAAGCCAGTGTCACCGGACACTCCTGGTACCCGGTGTGCCGCGGCAGCCTCGATGAAGTGATGGGCGTGGTCAAGTCAAGCGATCTGCTGGCGCAGTCGCAAGCCGATGCAAACGGCTCTTCTGTTCAGGCAAAGCGCGTTGCGGACTGCACCCTGCCGGCGGTTTTTGTGCCCGAGTCGCTCAGCGGCATGGAATTGCTCGAGCAGTTCCGCGAGCGCTCCACCCGTATCTTGCTGGTGGTTGACGAATACGGTGTGGTGCAGGGAATGATGACGCCACTGGACATGCTGGAAGCTATCACGGGGGAGCTTCAGTCCGGCGCGCAGGTGGACGCCTGGGCAACCCAGCGCGCCGATGGCAGCTGGCTGCTGGATGGCGCGATGCCGGTGTCCGAACTCAAGGCCAGGCTGGACATCCGGCAGCTGCCGGGCGAAGAGCGTGGCCGCTACAACACGGTGGCGGGCTTGTTGCAAAGCGTCTCGGGTCGCTTGCCGGCCAAGGGCGAAAAGATTGAAACTGCAGGCTGGTGCTTTGAGATCACGGGCCTGGACGGCAAACGCATAGACACCGCGCTGGCCAGCCGGACATCACCCGAGGCCTGATAGCCGGGCTCAAGTCAATGCGCCACTGCTGAGCAAGCTCAGGGCGTAGCAGCTGCCGGTCTGCCGGCGGGTACCACGGCCGGCGTGACCGTGATAGTCACCTCGTTAACGCCGAAGTTGGAAACCTGCAGCTGAACTGTGGCAACCCGGTCTCCTTTGCTGAAGGTCAGCAAGCTCAGTTTGGAGTAAGAGCTTGATGTCAGCGCCCAGCCTGAACCGGGCAGGCCGTCACGGAAATAAGCAAAAACAGTTTGCGGCTCGCCCGGTACGGTCAAGCTGATGCGGCCCATCCAGCGATTTCCTGAACCCATGACCAAAGATTCTTGCGGCCTGACGGTGGCGCCTTGGGGTATGGGCATGTCGCCGGCCAGTTGCTTGGCCGAGGGCTCAGGGGGAGCGGCACTGTCTTTGCCCGAGCCCATGTCTACGTTGGCGCAGGCCATGAGCGTTGATGAGGCGCAAAGGATGATCAGCGACTTGAAAGTGTTCATGGTGGCAGGTGACAAAGCGTCAGCGCATACCGGTGTATCCGGCTGTTCTCTTGGCTCATCCTTTAGCCTTGCATTGTAGCCAGTCAGCTCGGCGAATGGCTTGATTGGGCGGCCACTATGCGTTTGAATTCGGCTTCTATTTCGCTCAGTGTGACGAGCAGTTCGTTGCCATTCCACTCGAGCGACTTGCTTGAGCCGGTTTGTTGTCGTTGGGCTGCCAGAGCCAGGGTCTGTTCGGCTTTTTCAAATGCCAGGGCTGCGGCCGTTGCGCTGACGGCGTGACAACTGCCTTTCATTTTGTGAAGAAGTTTGCCTACGCCTTGAACGTCGCCGGCCTGCAGGCGCTGTGTAAAGTCAGTTTGCCAAGACTCAAGTTGACGAATGAAAGCATCGGCCAGCCGGCTCAAGAGGTCTGAACGATGACCAATCTGGCTGTTCAGTCGCTCAATGTCTATATGGGTGTGCAGCGGCGTCATTCAGACAGGCCTTGCTTGAGATGAATTTGCACATGCGCGTCCAAAAAGCCGCGCATTCTTTCCATGTTGATCGGTTTGGGGAAAAACATCACGCCTGGCGGCAGTCCGCCCCGGCGCTCGATGTCTTCCATGCTCAAGCCAGACAGCACGAGGGTGGAAATGGAGCAGTATTCCGCATGGCTGCCCATCATGCTGAGCAGACGAAAGCCGTCAAAGGGCTCCATATTGAGGTCGGTGATGAGTAAATTAGGGCGAATCCGTTCGAGTTGCATCACGGCGTCCAGGCCATCGGTGGCGACGGTGCAGCGCACTTGCGGGTAATGGTTTTCGAACATGCTGATCAGGGCGAGGGCCGAAACTTCGTCATCTTCCACGATCAAGACATTGACTTGTTGGGAGGCAGGGCGTCCGTTGGGCAGACCCTGTGGCTTGTTCCCCCGGTTTAAGGTGGCTAGACGCAGCATAGCCTTAGGCCCCATTTTTTGATCCAGGGCGTCAATCGAACTGCGCAAAATCCGCCGGTGGCCGCCGTTTGTCTTGACCGCCGGCAGTTGACCCGAGTCAACCAATTTTTGAACCGATGTACGTGACAAGCTCAAAATTTGAGCCGCTTCACCAATGCCAACAAAGTCAACAGCCATTTTTTTTCCTACTTGCCAATCAGCGTGTGTTGCTAGCCTGTGACCAACATTGTCGCCGATGGGATTTTTATAAAAATTAAACTTAAGAACTCATATTTTTGTAAAAAACAGTCTTAAGTATATCTAAAAAGTTCATTTATCGATTTTTCTTCAGAAAAGTGTGAATAAAAAGAAATTTTGTCAATTCCATCGGTGGTTGTTTGAATTTACCTGAGCTTTGCCGCTTCAAGCGGGCTGCGTTTGGCTTTCTGCGGCCTGGAAGTGCTTAACTCTTTTAAATAGCAAATTGATATGGACTTCAACGAATTCAGCATTGGACAAGGCAACAGGCGTTTTTTAAAGTAAGCCACTTCACTTTTATCAAGCTATTGACTCTCATGTTGTTCATTTATTCAATGCCAATGCCGCCGGCCCGTTTAAAAGGTTTTTCATCTTGAACCCCCAGGCCAATTCCACCATACTGAGTTTTGAGGCGCTTCGAGATTTTATTGAAGCTGCGCTGAGCAGCCAGGGCTTGCCGCAGGCAGACGCCCGCAAGGTCGCCACTTTGATGGCCGAGGCCGACATGCAGGGCTCTGACGGCCACGGCGTGATCCGCCTGCCCATGTACATCAAGCGCATACAGGCCGGCGGCATCAACAAAAACCCGGTCATCAAAGTGGTGCAGGAGCGCGCTGCCATGGCCGTGGTGGATGGCGACAACGGCATGGGCCACCTGGTGGTGTCGCACGCGGTGGACCTGGCCATTGAAAAGGCCCGCAAATGCGGCGTGGCCTGGGTCAGTACCCGCTTTAGCAACCATGCCGGGCCGGCCTCTTTGTATGCGCGCAAACCCTTGCAGCACGACATGCTGGGCCTTTACTTTGCGGTGGGCAATGCCAACCATTTGCCGCCCTGGGGCGGCATGGACATGCTGCTGTCCACCAACCCGATCGCTGCCGGCATTCCGACGGCCGACGAGCCGCCAGTGGTGCTCGACATGGCCACCACCGTGGCCGCTTACGGCAAGGTCAAGGCCAAGGCCAAGCGCGGTGAGATGATGCCCGAGGGCTGGATGATCGACCGCCAGGGCAAACCGCTGACCGATCCGAAGCGCGCCGAAGAAGGCTTTTTATTGCCGATCGGCGAGCACAAGGGCTATGGACTGGCGCTCATCGTCGGCCTGCTCGCCGGCACGCTGGGCGGCGCGGCCATGGGGCGCGAGGTGGTGGACTTCAATGCCGACCATGTCACTGTCACCAACACAGGCCAGGCTATTTTGGTGATTGACCTGAGCGCCTTTGGCGACCCGGCGGTCTTCAAGCACGCGGTGGATGTGGTGGTCAAAGACATTCGAAACAGTGAAAAACTGCCCGGTGTAGAGCGCATCTGGCTGCCCGGCGAACAAAGCCACGAGCGCCGTCAGCGCTACCAGAGCGGCGGCATTCCAATTGTCAACGCCCTTGTCACCGAACTCCACGCCCTGGCCCGGGAGCTGGGCATTGCACCCCTCATATAAGAACTCCGACCATGATCTCCTCCATCAATCCCGCCACCGACCAGCTGCTTGCCGAGTTTGCAGTCCACACCGAGCAGCAAATTGACCGCCAATTGGCGCAAGCGGCCAAGGCGCAAAAGAGCTGGGCCCGGCTCGGCGTGCAGGCGCGCCGCCCCTACCTGAACAAAGTCGCTGCAACATTGCGCCAGCAAAAAGAAGCGCTCGCCAGAATCATCACCCTGGAAATGGGCAAGCCCTTGAGTGAAGCGCTGGGCGAGGTTGAAAAATGCGCCTGGAACTTTGATTTTTATGCCGAGCAAGGCCCGGTCTTTCTGGCGGACCAGGTGGTGGCCAGCGCCGCCACTGACAGCCGCATTGTTTATGACCCGCTGGGCCTGGTGCTGGCGGTGATGCCCTGGAACTATCCTTTCTGGCAGGTCATGCGGGCGGCTGCGCCCGTGCTCATTGGCGGTAACGGCTTGGTGCTCAAACATGCCAGCAACGTGCCGCAATGCGCGATGGCGCTGGAGCAGGTGTTCAAAGACGCCGGGTTGCCCGAGGGTTTGTTTTGCACCATGATGGTGGGCGCCTCAGCGGTCCCCCGATTGATTCAGGACGATCGCATTGCCGCCGTTACTTTTACCGGCTCGACGCCGGTGGGCCGCAGCATTGCGTCGGTGGCCGGACAGGCGCTGAAAAAACAGGTGCTGGAGTTGGGCGGCTCGGATCCCTTCATCGTGCTGGCCGATGCCGACATCGAGGCCGCTGCTGCGGTGGGCGTGAAGGCGCGCTTTCAAAACACCGGGCAAAGCTGCATTTCGTCCAAGCGTTTCATTGTTGAAGAGTCCGTGGCCGGGCGCTTCGTGGACGCCTTTGTAGCGATCACGCAAAAGCTCGTGGTCGGCGACCCGTTTGCGCCTGCCAGCACCATCGGCTCGATGGCGCGCCGTAACCTGCGCGATGAACTGCATGCACAGGTGGTGGCCTCGGTCGGCGAGGGCGCCAAATTACTCACTGGTGGAAACCCCATTGAGGGGCCCGGCGCTTTCTATCAACCTACGGTGCTTGACCATGTCTCGCCCGCCATGACGGTTGCCAGAGAAGAAACCTTCGGACCTGCCGCAGCCATCATCCGGGTGAAGTCGGTGGACGAAGCGATCACGGTGGCCAACGGCACGCCCTTCGGTTTGGGTGCCTCTTTATGGACTCGCGACATGGACCGGGCGCGCTTGTTGACGCACCAGATCGATTGCGGCGCAGTTTTTGTAAACGGCATGGTGGCCTCTGACCCGCGCCTGCCCTTTGGCGGCACCAAGCAGTCCGGCTATGGTCGTGAACTCGGCTATTTGGGGCTGCACGAATTCACCAACATCAAGACGGTCTGGACCGGTCCGGCCAAAACTTAAAGGCCAGGTCTGCAAACAAGGAGCAAAGAAAATGGGCGTTAAATTTCTCGAGCATGTGTTGATCCTGACCCACGACCCCGAGGGCACGCGCGACTGGTTTTGCAAGAACCTCGGCTTTCGCAACGGCTACCACCCTGAGTTTGGTTTCCCGGTCTACTGGCTCTACATCGGCGAGCAGGACGTGCTGCACATCGGCAAGGCACGGCACTCCACGCATCAGGACACCTACCTCAAGACGCCCAGCGACCAGGCTGGCATTGACTACTCTGCCGCCGGCGCGCCCGGTTCGGGCCGCATTGACCATCTTTGCTTTAATTCCGAGGGCATGGCCGAGTTCATTGAACGTCTGACGCAAAACGGCGTCGAGTTCAGCGAGCGCAAGGCACACAACTCCAACCTTTACCAACTCTTCATGCGCGAGCCCATCAACGGCATCAAAGTCGAGTTGAACTTCTCATGGGAAGAAGCCGCCAACATGGGGCGCGTGCCCAAGTGGACGGACGCCGGTGAAAACGCAGAGCCCGCAGCCAACATCACCGCCTCCAAAGCAGTGCCGGCCAAGGCTTAGTACGAAGTCGCGTGAATTGCTGCGCGTGGTGCCAAGCGGCGAAGTTCAGGCCCAGGAAAACCCCTTGACCAATTTGCTGAACTTCGGCTTGTGGAAATACCACCCGCATGTCAGCTTGACGCAGCATTACTTCGGTGTGCTGCTGCTGGTTTGTTCGCGCAGCTGGTACGAGGGGCTGAGCGCCGCCCAGCGGCAGACCTTGTCGGTGGCCGCCAAGTTGGTTACGCATGAGCAGCGCAACAATGCCGAAACCCAGGACGCGATTGCGCTGGCCCAGCTCAAAAGCCACGGGGTGCAGGTGGTCGCCGCAGACGCGATCGACTTGGCCGCCATGCGCCTGGCCACGCAAGAGGTGGCGCAGCAACAACGCCAGAGCTTGCCCCCCGATCTGCTGCGTGCGTATTTCCAGGGCATAGCGCACTGAGTTTTTTTCAATCTTTTAATCACTACCAACTGAGACATCTATGAAAGTTAAAGCAGTCCGATTCCACGCCGCCGGCGGCCCTGAAGTTCTGAAAATAGAGCAACTTGATTTGCCTGAGCCTGCCCAGGGCGAAGTCACCATCCGTCACACCGCCATTGGTTTTAACTTTCAGGACATTTATGTCCGCTCAGGCATGTACCCGGTCGATCTGCCCTCGGGGCTGGGCACAGAAGCGGCCGGCGTGGTTGAAAAAGTCGGCTCCGGGGTGACAGATTTCAAAGTGGGTGACCGCGTCTGCTACATCAGCGGCCCGGTGCTGGGTGCCTGCGCCAGCCACCGCAATTACCCGGCTGCGCGCCTGCTGCATTCACCCGACTTCATGACGGACGAGCAACTGGCGGCCAGCATGCTCAAAGGCATGACGGTGGAGTACCTGATGCAGCGCTGCTATCCGGTCAAGGCCGGGCAATTCGTTTTGATGCACGCCGCCGCAGGCGGCGTGGGCCTGCTCGCTGGGCAGTGGGGAAAGCACCTGGGTGCACGCATGATCGGCGTGGCAGGCGGCGCTGACAAAGTTGCTTTGGCCAAGGCCAATGGCTACGAGTTCTGCATAGACCGGCGCACCGAAGACATTGCCGCGCGCGTCAAAGAGATCACCGGCGGTGCCGGCGTGCCGGTGGTGTTTGACTCTGTAGGCAAAGACTCTTTCGAGGCATCCCTGAACAGTTTGGCGCCGCGTGGCTACTTTGTGTCTTTTGGCACCACCACCGGCGCGCCGCCGCCAGTGATCGCGGGTACGCTGCAAAAAATGGGCTCGCTGTATTTCACGCGGCCCACGCTGGTGACCTACACAGCGTCTACCGAAGACTTGCGCAACTCTGCAGCCGCGGTGTTTGACCTGTTCAAGCGCGGCGCCCTGAAAGTCAGCATCAACCAGCGCTACAAGATGCAAGACGTGGCGCAAGCCCATGCCGATCTGGCAGGCGGCAAGACCTCAGGTTCGAGCATCATCCTGCCAAACTGATTCGGGAAAACCCGATTTTGATACCCGCTTGATATGGTTTGTGTTGAAATAGTTATGCGACGCCTTGTTGTTCAGTGTATAAATTAAGTCTTGAGATTTAATAACCATAGGAGACATTCATGATCAATCGTTTCAAATCCACTTTGCTGGTTGGCTTGCTGGGCCTGTTGGGCGCGTCAGCGGCCAGCGCCGAAGACATCAGGCTGCGTATCGCTTCGGGTCACCCGGCGGCCAACACCTACGTCAACCTGATGCAGAACTTCTTTGTGCCTGAAGTCACCAAGCGCGTGGCTGCCCGCACCGCACACAAAATTGAATTTGTCGAAGGTTACGGCGGCTCCATGGTCAAGGTGGCCGACACGCTCGAAGGCGTGCAGTCCGGCCTGATCGACATCGGCGGTTACTGCTTTTGCTTTGAAGCCTCGAACCTGCCGCTCAATGCTTTTCAGGTGATGCTGCCCTTTGGTTCCATGAACTCCGAGACCAGCGTCAAGCTGGCGCGCACTGTCTACAACAAGGTGCCCCAGCTGTCCAAGGTCTTTGAGGATAAGTTCAACCAGCAGCTGATCGCCCTGATCTCTGACAACGGCTACAACCTGGGCACCACGTTCGAGTGGAACAAGGTCAGCGACCTCAAGGGCCGCAAGATCGCCGGTGCCGGCCTGAACCTCAAATGGCT
>JBIKPY010000096.1:0-7948 GCA_044357185.1 Polaromonas sp. | reverse complement strand
CCGTCGGCAATTTCAAAGCGGTCGATGAAACGTACACCCTCAAAATTGCTGCCGTCGAGCCAGACACCCCGCAGCGTGCCCGAGCAATACACCACGGTGTAGCCCTCAGCCCAGCTTTCGTCAAAACGTTCGTAGTCTTTGGCGATGCTGCTGTAGCGGCCTTTGGCCCAGTTCACCAGTTCGTCCAGCGCATGCATGGCCGGGTGGCCGGGAAAGTGCATCTCAAAACCAGGCGCCAGCAGGGCGCCGGCGGCTTTCAGGTCCCGCTCTTGCATCAGCGTCAAAAATTGGCGCACCATCGCGCTGGCATTGGCGCATTCGGGTCCGCCCTTGGAGAACACCCGGCCGTCGCGCTGGTAAGTGTGCGCATGGTTCACAAACACGGTGGTGCCGGCAGCTGCCGCCGCAATCACCGAGCGAGCGGCCAGCGCCACGCGGCCCACCAGGCGTTCTTCGGCTTCGGCGCTGTAGCCGGGTAGCAGGGTGATGGATATGACAGGCATGAGAACTCTCTTTTGGTTTGAATTAAAGGCGCATCATGCCTGTTTCTAAAGAAACCGTGACCCCCATGAAAAAAATCCTGACCATCGTTCCCTTTGCCATGTCGCCCGAGAATCTAGCGCTTCGTAAGCAGCAATTGCAGGGCTTGCAGTTCGGCCCTGACTTGCACTTTGAGTACCGCGCGGTCAAGGCCGGCCCGGTGAACTATTCCAGCCACCATGACTTTGTGCTGGCTGATGCCTCTATTTTTGAAGCCGGTTGCCGCGCGCAGCAAGAAGGTTTTGCCGCAGTTTGCATAGACACCATGAGTGACTCCGGCGTGGCGGCGCTGCGCTCGGTGCTTGACATCCCGGTCTTCGGGCCGGGCAAGGTGTCCATGCTGAGCGCGCTCATGCTGGGCGATCGCTTTTCTATTTTGACCATGGCCAGCCGCTGGAAACCCCTGTACAAAAAAGCGCTGGACGAGTTGGGCATGCATCACAAGTGCGCGTCGGTGCGAGCCATTGAAGTCAGCCCCGACAACCAGGCTCTGCTGTCGGGCAAGGAAGAAGAGGTCTTTCCCTTGCTCGAGGCAGCCGCCATGAAGGCCATCGAGATCGATGGCGCGGACGTGATTATTCTGGGATCGACCACCATGCACCAGGCCCACGCTCACCTGCAGGCCCGCCTGCCGGTGCCGGTCATCAACCCCGGCCCCCTGAGCTACAAGATCGCCGAATCCATGCTGGCCCTGGGCCACACGCACAGCCGCAGCGCGTACCCGCGGCCCATGCATCCGCGCCTGGACATGCTGACCGCCATGATGGACGCCGCGAGGGCTGCGTCATGACGCTGCTTCTGAGCCCCGGGCAGGTTGAAGCTTACGAGCGCGACGGATTTGTCTTTCCGGTGGATGTGCTGATGAGCCATGAGGTTGAGGAATTACGCGGTGAGCTCCAAGCCTGGGAGCAAGCCCGTGGCGCCCTGATCGACTTTCCCGAAAAATCCAAGTCCTACCTGTTGTTCAACTGGGCCGACCAGCTGGTCCATCACCCGAAAATTCTGGATGCCGTGCAAGACCTGATCGGCCCTGACATCCTGGTCTACCACTCGACGCTTTTTCTGAAGGAAGCCAATACGCCGGCCTATGTGCGCTGGCACCAGGACAGCACTTATTTTTACCTGGACCCGCACCTGCATGTCACGGCCTGGGTTGCCTTGTCAGATGCCAGCGTAGAAGCCGGCTGCATGCGTGCCTTACCAGGCAGCCACCGCTGGGGCGCCTTCGAGCATGACGACAAACCGGAACCCATGAACATGATCCGGCGCGGCCAGGGCATCAGTGACCGTTTTGACCAAGAAACCGGCACCATGATGCCGGTGTCCGCCGGGCAGATGTCGCTGCACCACACCGACCTGGTTCATGCCTCGGGCGCCAACGAGAGTGCCGACAGACGCATCGGTTATGCCATCAGCTACATACCCGCCCATGTACGGCCGGTGGGTGACATCCGGCCCTCAGCCCTGTGCGTGCGCGGCCGAAGCCATGGCCATTTTGTTGAAGAGCAGCGGCTTGACGTGCCGCTGTCGCCGCTGGCCCATGAGCGCCATCAACACGCCCTGGCGCTTTTTCGGGCGCGCCAGGATGCAGGATTCAAGACCGCTGGAGCAGCCTCATGAGCACTTCCCCTTTGCAAGCCAGCGAATTGATCGCTTTGGCCGAACGCTATTTTGCCGCCGTGGACCGCATGGATGTGGCGGCCACCTTGGCCTGCTTTGCGCCTGATGCACGCTTTACCATTGCCACTTATTCGAATGTGTACCAAGGCCGCGACACTGAAATTGCCGGCATGTTCAAGCGGCTCAATGAGCGTTATGCCAAGGTCTGGCACGGAGACTTTGACCATGTGACGGATGTGCCCGCGCAGCGCATCGCTAGCCGCTTCAGGGTCGAAAACATCACGCATGAGGGCCAGAAGCTGGTCAAGAACAACTGCAACTTCTTTCGTGTGCAGGACGGCCTCTTTACTGAGGTTTTCGTTTACATGAGCGGCGACAACTCGCTGGGCTGATCGCACCTCTGCCTACTGGCTCAAGCGGCTTGCGGCGAGCGCTCAAGCAGGGCTGCCCAGGGTGCCAGCTTGCCGCGCAGGGCGGCCATCTCCAGCGTGGCTTCCAGCACCGCGGCTGCATGGGCCGCCGGCCAGACGCGCTGCGTCAGGTCCATGAACTTTTGCCGCAGTTCTTCGCGTGTGTAGGGCGCGGCATCGTCGCCGCGGTTCACGCCGGCTTCACCAATAACTTGCCGCCCGTCATGCAGGCTGATGACGACCCGGGCCGGCCGCTCCAGCGGCAGGCGTTGCGTCATGGACGGGTCTTCGCTGACTTCGACTTTTTGCGCCAGTGCCAGCACAGCCTGGTCGCGCACCGCGTCCCAAGTGAAACTGGACAAAGCGCTGCTGTGGTTGACCAGGCGTGTGGCCACGGCAAAGGGCACCGAGAACTTGGCGGCCAGGGTGTTGCGCGGCGCTTTGTCTTTGAGTTCGGCCGCCAGGTTGTAGGTGCTGACATCAATCCGGGCAATCTCTGTGGGCAAGGGCAGGGCGCCCCGGCTGGCGATCTGGTCAATCGCGTCCAGCGTGCCGTGGTTGTAGCGGCAGCATGAATGCAGCTTGAAGTAGTTGCGCATCAAGTGCCATTGGCTGCCCAGGCCGTCGATCAGTCCGACAGTGTCAAATTTTTCGGAAATGATCTTGCCCAGCAGCGAGCTCAGGCCATCATGCTCCCCGGTGAAGCCGCATTCGGCCAGTTGCAGGGCCAGCAGCCCGTTGCGGTTGCTCAGGCCTGCGTAAACATTGCGTACCAATCCGCCTTCGAGCATGGTTTGCTTGGAACTGGCGGTGGTCATTGACGCGCTGATGTTCAGGGTCTCCCGCATGCCCCGGGCGTCCAGGCCGGCGATGCGGGCGCAGGCGGCCGCCGCGCCCACCGTGCCCCAGGTGCCGTGTGGATGCATGGCGCCGCGCAGCGCAGAGGCCGCACCCAGCCGCGAGCCGACTTCATAGCCTGTGACCAGCGCCGACAAAAACACCTGGGCCGTGGCTGCGCGCTCCTGGCTCAGCGCCAGCGCCGCGGGTATCACATGCACCGCCGGGTGGCCGCGGGAAAACCGGTTACCTTCGTCCATCTCCAGAAAAGTGCCGGAAGTACCGTTGATGAAGGCGGCTGTCTCGGCGCTGGCACGACGGCCCAGCCCCACCAGGACAGCACTGGCGCCCGGCGCCTGGCGTGCAGCCAGTGCACGCAACTCGGGTTCGGCCGAGCCGGCGACCATCGCGCCCACGGTGTCAGCCAGAATCCAGCCGACCTGCTCGTGAACGTCGCTGCCCAGAGATTCGAAAGTGATGCCCGCGGCAAATTGGCTGAAAGTGTCTAGGTAGTCCATGGGTCTGGCCTTAGGCTGTAAAGCATGTCATCCATTTGAATAATTCAATCGGGACGGGCTATGGGGGTCTTTACTGCTTGACTTCAGTGTGCGTTGACTTCATAGTCTAGGCTAATTGTTCTACGAATGGAACAATTAAATCACTCACCATTTTTCAGATACTTTGTCTGCCATTCAACTGAGGACCTTGCCATGACCACATCTTCCAAGCTGACCCGCCGATTGATACTTCAAGCTGGCGCTGCCAGTGCTGCACTGGGCGCGCCCGGTCTGTTATTGGCCCAGCCCAAGCCGATCAAAATCGGTTTGGTGCATCCCGTCAGCGGCGGTCTTGCGTACAACGGCGGCCAAGGACGTCTCGGATGCCAGATGGCCATTGATGCCATCAATGCAGCCGGTGGTATCAAGTCCATGGGCGGCGCCAAGCTCGAAGCGGCGCTGGCCGACTCGCAGTCCCGTCCTGAAATCGGCGTGGCCGAAGTCGAGCGTCTTCAGCAAGACGGTGTATCGGCTTATGTAGGCTGCTTTGCCAGCGCCATTGCCCTGGCCGCTACGCAAGCAGCTGCTAAATACAACACGCCTTTCCTGATCGACGTTGGCGTGTCCGACCTGATCGTCAGCCGTGGCCTGAAAAACGTTTTCCGCCTGGCACCCGGTTTTGGCAAGTGCACTGAAGACGCCATCGTTGCACTGGGTGAAGTCAACAAAGCTGCCGGCGGCATTGCCAAGACGGCCGTGCTGGTGCATGAAGAGTCCGAGTTCGGCACGGGCACCGCCAAGTTGCTGGCCGGTAAGCTGCCTTCGATCAATATCCAGGTGGCTGAGATCATCAAGCATGCCAACCCCACGCGTGACTTCTCCAACGTGGCCTTGCGCATCAAGAGCCTCAAGCCTGATCTGGTGATCATGAGCAACTACCAGAACGAATACGTGCTGCTGGCGCGCACCATGCATCAGCAAAAAGTGGACGTTGCAGCCATGTTCAGCGTGCTTGGCGGCGGCTTCAACTACAAGCTTGTGAAAGAGCAGCCTCAAGTGGCGCAGCACATGATGGACTTCAACCACTGGTTCAGCCCACGCAATCCCAAGGCGATGGAGATAAAGAAAATGGTCGAGGCCACCGGCAATCTGTTCACCTTTGAGGTGTACTGCGGCTGGAACTCGGTGATGGTCTATGCTGACGCGCTCGAGCGTGCCCGGACTGCCGACAAAGAAAAAGCCATTGCAGCACTGGAGAGCAGCAGCTGGTCCAACCACTTTATGCCTTACGGCGAGACCAAGTTCGTCAACGGTCAAAATACCGGTGGCCGAGCTGCTCTGCTGCAAGCCTCGGCCACGGACATTGAAGTGGTCTGGCCTAACCAGTTCGCATCGACCAAGGCCGTATTTCCACGTCCCAAGATCAGCTGATCTGGCTGCTATTTTTTCAGTCTAGCCAGTCTGAACACCCGGCCCGCCTGAAAGGCAGGCCGGGTGCTTGCAGGCTTTTCAACCCAGGGGAATAGATTTGGACTTGACGATCCTCGGCTCTGCCGCGATCAACGGCCTTTTGATCGGTGGTATTTACACGCTCGTAGCCTCTGGCCTGACGCTGATCTATGGTGTGTTGCACATCATTAATTTTGCGCATGGCAGTTTGCTGATGCTGGCCATGTTCGGTGTTTACTACCTGCTCATGAAGCTGGGCATTGACCCGTACCTGTCGCTGCTCATCATGGTGCCGGCCATGTACCTGCTGGGCTATCTGCTTTACAAGTTATTGATCGGCCGTCTGTCACAAGGCAAAGACGAGAACATTTTGCTGATCACGCTGGGTTTGTCGATCCTGATTGAAAACCTGGCGCTGATGTTTTTCAAAGGTGACACACGCACCATCTCCGTGTCGTACTCGGACACCATGGTCGAGTTAGGCCCCACGCTGGTGTCTCTGCCCAAGATCATTTCTTTTGGCGCTGCCATGGCGCTGTGCGCTGTGTTGGGCCTTTTCATCCAGCGCACCGACACCGGCAGGGCCATCCGCGCCGTGGCCAAAGAGCGGGTAGGGGCACGCCTGGTGGGCATCGACGTCGAGCGGATTTTTGCTATTTCGTTCGGCATTGGTTTGGCCACACTGGGCGCTGCGGCTTGTTTGCTGATGCCCATTTTTTATGTTTCGCCGACCACAGGCCATGTGTTTGTGATAGTGGCTTTTACCGTGGTCGTTTTGGGTGGCATGGGCAGCTTTTTGGGTGCAGTGATTGGCGGGCTGATTGTCGGGCTGACCGAGTCTTTTGGCGGATTGTTCCTGGGTGAAAGCCTGGGCCAGATCGGTATCTCCCTGATCTTTATTTTGATCCTGCTGTTCCGGCCTTCTGGTCTTTTTGGAGCCAAGCGATGAACGACAGTGCGCGCGCAATCGGTTGGCCGCTGCACCTGGCCTTGCTGGCCATCGCAGTGGCTTTTCCCTTTGTTTTTCCTTCACCATTCCTGGTCAACTTTGGCGTGCTGGCATTGTTTTATGCCTTCATCGGGCAGTCATGGAACATTGCCGGCGGTTTTGCAGGACAGTTGTCGTTCGGGCACGTGGTCTTTTTTGGCGCCGGCGCTTATGCCTCCACCATCTTGCAGTTGCGTTTTGGCATGAACCCCTGGCTTGGCTTGCCGGCCAGTGCGCTGGCCGGCGCCGTGGTCGGCGGCATCATCGGATTTTTGTCTTTTCGTGTAGGCCTCAAGGGCTCTTACTTTGCGCTGATCACACTGGCGTTTGCCGAGGTCTTGCGCATACTGGTTAATTCGGTCGGCTTTACCGGCGGAGGTCTGGGCCTGTTGATACCGGCCAAGATGAGCGTTGCCAATTTTCAGTTTCCTGAACGTATCGGGTTTTACTTTGTGATTTTGGCCTTGACCGTTGTGTCTGTTGCCGTGGCGGTGTGGCTCAAGCGTTCACGCTTTGGCGCGCAGCTGGCAGCCATACGTGAGAACGAAGACGCCGCCATGGCGCTGGGCATCAATGTCTTTAGAGAAAAAGTCAAGGTGATGGTGTTGTCGGGTGCCATGTGCGGTGTCGGCGGTTGCTTTTTCGCGCAGTATTTTTTGTACATCGACCCGACCATTGTGTTTGGCGTGGACAAGTCCGTTGAGATGCTGCTGGTCAGCATGATCGGTGGTGCCGGCACGATTTACGGCCCCTTGATTGGTGCAGTTCTTTTGGCCGGCATCAGTGACATCACCCGCCTGATAACCAATGTGCAAGGCCTTTCGCTGGTGCTTTACGGCACTTTGCTGGTGATCATTATTGCCTTTTTGCCCAACGGACTGATCGATTTGTTCAAGCGCATCGGTAAGCGTTTTCACAAAGGGGGCGCATGATGCTTAAAGTCGAGGGATTGACCAAAATCTTCGGTGGGCTCAAAGCAGTTGACAACGCCTCTTTGGAAGTCGGCGAGGGCCGGATTGTGGCGCTGATCGGGCCCAACGGCGCGGGCAAGACCACGCTGTTTTCCTGTATTGCCGGCTTTCAGTCCATCAATGCCGGAAAGGTCACCTTCCAGGGCAAGGACATTACCGGCGGTGCTGTGCATGACATCGCCCGCAGCGGCATGGTCCGCACGTTCCAGATCACCCAGCCCTTTGCCAAACTCACGGTGCATGAGAACATTGCAGTGGGCGCTTACCAGAAGTTCCATGACCGCAGTCAGGCTTGGGAGCACGCCCGTCGCGTGGGCGAACAGGTGGGCATGGGCGCACAGCTAGACCAACCGGCCGCTGATCTAACCGTGGCAGGGCGCAAGCGTTTAGAGCTCGCGCGCACACTGGCCACCGACCCCAAACTGCTGCTTCTTGACGAAGTGATGGCCGGCCTGAACCCCTCTGAGATTGTTGAAATCATCGACATCATCCGGAAAATCCGCGCCAGCGGTGTCACGGTCTTGCTGATCGAGCATGTGATGCAGGCGGTGATGAGCCTGTCCGAGCATATTTATGTGCTGTCTTACGGCAAGATCATTGCCGACGGAGCGCCGCACGAAGTGGTGAACAACCCGG
>JBIKPY010000040.1:0-25642 GCA_044357185.1 Polaromonas sp. | reverse complement strand
AGATCATCTGGGTGGTTTTGCTGGCACCCATTTCGCGGCGGTACCACTCGTGAAAGTGCTGCATACCGTCTTCCATCGGGCTTTGGTAAGGGCCGAACTCGTTGTCGCCGCGCTGCATCAAGGCGAGGCGGCCGGCGTCCATGCGCAGGGCAATTTCGTCGTCCTCAACGCAGGTCTCCATGTAGGCGGCTTGCTGCGCCTCGATGAACTCGCGCTCAAAGGCGCAGATTTCCTCGGGGTAGAAAAACTCCACCACGTTCAGGGTTTTGTCCGGCCCCTGCGGGTGCAGCGTGCTGACCACCAGCGCATGCGGATACCACTCGATCATCACGTTCGGGTAGTAAGTCAGCCAGATAGCGCCGTACTTGGGTGCCGCCCCCTTGCGGTATTGCAGCACCACGTCATGCCACTTTTTATAAACATCGGTGCCGGGCTTGCCCAGCTTGTCGGACACGCCGACCGTCTGCACCGAGTAGTTTTTGCTCAGCTCCCAGCGCAAATCGTCGGTGGTGACAAAGCCGCCCAAGCCCGGGTGGTAAGGGCCTACGTGGTAGTCCTCCAGGTAAACCTCGATGAAGGTTTTCCAGTTGTACTTGCATTCGTGCAGATGCACTTTGTCGAGCTGGTAGCCGCTGAAGTCCAGGTCTTGCATCGAGCCCAGGTCGGCCATCTCGGCGGCCATGTTGTGCCCGTTGTCTTCAAACACCAGGCCGTTCCAGGTGGTGGTTTTGTAGCGGTTCAGATTCAGACAAGGGTCAATCTCGAAGTGCGGCGCGCCAATCAGCTCGCCGGCGATGTTGTAAGTCCAGCGGTGCAGCGGGCAGACGATGTTGCTGTCAGCCCGGTCGCCCAGCGAGCCACGGCCTTGCAGCAAGAGGGCTTGCCGGTGCCGGCAGACATTGGAGATCAGCTCGATGCCCGAGGCATTGCGCACCAGCGCCCGGCCCTGGCCTTCGTGGGGCAGCGTGTAATAGTCACCCAGCTTGGGCACCGCCAGCTCATGGCCCAGGTAGCGCGGGCCTTTGGCAAACAGCTTTTGCTGCTCGCGGGCATACAGACCGGGGTCAAAATAGCTGGAGATGGGCAGCTGGCTGGTCGCCTGCAAGAGTCGAAGGCTTAAATCAGACATGCACTTGTGAAACTGTTGGTCGGGCAGCGCGAGATCGGCAGCCCTTTAAAACTGGTTTTTCATTGTACCTACCGCCCCTTGCCGCCCGGGGTCTGACAGCGCTGGCAGCCGGCTCGCACAGCAAGCCCCTAAAATCGCCCAGACACTGACACAACAAACCATGAGTAAAACAAACGCTGCCCCCCTCTCGACCGAGCCCGCCCATTACGAGGCTGCCTTGCAAGAGCTGGAAAAACTGGTCCTGGAGCTCGAAGGCGGTCAAATGCCGCTGGACCAGTTGCTGGCCGGTTACCAGCGCGGCGCCCAGTTGCTGGCCTATTGCCGCGACAAGCTGGCCGCCGTGGAGCAGCAAATCAAGGTGCTCGATGGCGGCGAACTCAAACCCTGGGCACAGGAATAAAGCTTTGAATTCATTGAACCCCCCCAAGGCGCTCAGCGGCGCTTCCTTTGACTTGCCCGGCTGGAGCGCGCTTCAGCTCGAACGGGTCGAGACAGCCTTGCAAAACTGGGTGGCCTGCCCGCAAACCTGTCCGGCCCCGGCCGGCTTGGGTGAAGCCATGCGCTACGCCGTACTGGACGGGGGTAAACGCTTGCGTCCGCTGCTGGTGCTGGCCGCCTGCGAGGCCGTGGCCGGTAACCCCCAGGCCGCTTTGCGGGCTGCTTGCGCGGTTGAGCTGATCCATGCTTACTCACTGGTGCATGACGACATGCCTTGCATGGACAACGATGTGCTGCGCCGCGGCAAGCCCACCGTGCATGTGCGCTTCGGTCAGGCACAGGCACTGTTGGCCGGCGATGCGCTGCAGGCGCTGGCCTTTGAGCTGCTGACCCCTGACGACAGCACCATGCCCGCCGGCATGCAGGCGCTGCTGTGCCGCATGTTGGCGAAAGCCGCCGGTTTTCAGGGCATGGCGGGCGGGCAGGCGATAGACCTGGCCAGTGTCGGCCAGCCCATCAGCGCTGCGCAGCTGCATGAAATGCACAAGCTCAAAACCGGCGCGCTGTTGCAATCCAGCGTCATGATGGGTGCAGCCTGCGGCAGGCCTACCGTGTCAGCGCAACGTGCCCTGAGCGACTACGGCGCCACCCTGGGGCTGGCCTTTCAGGTGGTCGATGATGTGCTCGACGTGGTGGCCGACTCCGGCACGCTGGGCAAGACGGCCGGCAAAGACGCCGCCCAGGACAAGCCGACCTTTGTGTCCCTGATGGGCTTGCAGGCTTCTAAAAAATACGCGCAGGAATTGCTTTCTCAAGCCCACTCCAGCCTGCGGGCCGCGGACTTGGAGAACACGGCTGCCTTGCGGGCGCTGGCCGATATGCTTGTCAATCGCGGTTTCTGAGGAACACCCGGATGTACCCATTGCTAGAAACCATCAACAGCCCGGCCGACTTGCGCCTGGTGCCGCGCACCCAACTCAAACGCGTTGCCGACGAACTGCGCGCTTACCTGCTGGAGAGCGTCTCGCGCACTGGCGGACATCTGAGTTCCAACCTGGGCACAGTGGAGCTCACGGTGGCGTTGCATTATGTTTTCAACACCCCCGAAGACCGCCTGGTCTGGGACGTGGGCCACCAGACCTACCCGCACAAAATCCTCACCGGCCGGCGTGACCGCATGCATTCTTTGCGTCAATTGGACGGTCTGTCAGGCTTTCCACGCCGCAGTGAAAGCCAATACGACACCTTTGGCACGGCGCATTCGTCCACCTCCATTTCCGCTGCTTTGGGTATGGCCATGGCGGCCAAACAAAAGGGCGAAGACCGCCACGCGGTGGCCATCATCGGCGACGGCGCCATGAGTGCCGGCATGGCTTTCGAGGCGCTGAACAATGCCGGCGTTTGCGACTGCAACCTGCTGGTCATCCTGAACGACAACGACATGAGCATCAGCCCGCCGGTGGGCGCGCTGAACCGCTACCTGGCGCAGCTCATGAGCGGGCAGTTCTACGCCGCCGCTAAAAACGTCGGCAAGCAGGTGCTCAAAGGAGCACCACCGCTGTTTGAGCTGGCCAAGCGCCTGGAGGCGCATGCCAAGGGCATGGTGGTGCCGGCCACCTTGTTTGAAAACTTCGGTTTCAACTACATCGGCCCCATTGACGGCCACGACCTGGAGTCGCTGGTCCCCACGCTCGAAAACATCCGCCAGCTCAAGGGCCCGCAGTTCCTGCACGTGGTGACCAAAAAAGGCCAAGGCTACATGCTCGCCGAGGCCGACCCGGTGGCTTACCACGGCCCCGGCAAGTTTGATCCGGCCTTGGGGCTGCAAAAATCCGCCACGCCGGCCAAGCAGACCTTCACGCAGGTCTTTGGCCGCTGGCTGTGCGACATGGCCGAGCTGGACCCGCGCCTGGTGGGCATCACGCCGGCCATGCGCGAAGGCTCAGGCATGGTCGAGTTTCACCAGCGCTTTCCCGGCCGCTATTACGACGTCGGCATTGCCGAGCAACACGCGGTGACCTTTGCCGCCGGCATGGCCTGTGAAGGCCTCAAGCCGGTGGTGGCGATTTACTCGACCTTCTTGCAGCGTGGCTATGACCAGCTGATTCACGACGTCGCTCTGCAAAACCTGCCCGTGGTGTTTGCCCTGGACCGCGCGGGCCTGGTGGGCGCCGATGGCGCCACGCACGCCGGTGCTTATGACATTGCTTTTTTGCGTTGCATCCCGAACATGAGCATCGCCTGCCCGGCTGATGAGGACGAGTGCCGCAAGTTACTGACAACTGCTTTTGAGCAAAACCACCCGGTGGCTGTGCGCTACCCGCGTGGCGCCGGTGCCGGCGTGGCCACCGAGCCCGGGCTGCAAGCGCTGCCTTTTGCCCGGGCTGAAGTGCGCCGTCAGGGTTCCGGTCTGGCCATTCTGGCCTTTGGTACTTTGCTTTACCCGGCCTTGGCAGCCGCTGAAAAACTCGGCGCTACGGTGGTCAATATGCGCTGGGCCAAACCGCTGGACACGGCCTTGCTGCTGGAAGTGGCGGCTACACACCAAGCCCTGGTCACGGTAGAAGACGCCTGCCTGATGGGTGGCGCCGGCAGTGCCGTGAGCGAAGCCTTGCTGCAAGCCGGGATCCACAAGCCCTTGTTGCAGCTGGGCTTGAAAGATGAATTCACCGAGCACGGTGACGTGGCCGCGCTGATGGCGTTGCAAGGGCTGGATGCCGCCGGCATAGAAGCCACAGTGATGGCCCGCTTTTCGGCTTACCTGCCTGAGCGGGCCGCCAAAGTGGTTCTGAAGTCGGTCGCATGAAGCCTGACCTCAACAACGGCCTGCCCCCGGCACACAGCTTGACGGCCATGCCCGATGTGCAGGCCAGGGCGGATGTGCGCGACATGCCGATCCAGCGCGTGGGTATCAAGTCGCTGCGTTACCCGCTGAGCTTGATGGTTGCCGGCAAGCTGCAAGCCACGGTGGGCCACTGGACGCTGGACGTGGCACTCAGCGCCCAGAAAAAGGGCGCCCATATGTCGCGTCTGATCGCCTGGCTCGAATCCCTGGAAGTCAGGGGCATTCCCCTCACTGCCCCCTTGCTAAGTGCCGAAATCAAAGCCATGTTGGCGCTTTTAGAGGCCGAGGACGGTCGCATCGAGGTGAGCTTTCCGTTTTTTGTGCGCAAAGCCGCGCCGGTGTCGGGCTTGCAAAGCCTGATGGAGTACGACGGCCAATGGATTGCCGAGCACCGTGACGGCCAGACCCGTCTGAGTTTGCAAGCTGTGGTGCCTGTCAAGTCGCTGTGCCCCTGCTCCAAAGAGGTCTCAGACAATGGCGCGCACAACCAACGCTCATTCATCAGCATGCGTGTTGAACTGCGAGACCCGGCTTGGCCCATGGACTTGAGCGAGCTGGTGCGCGTGGCCGAGCACAATGCCTCCAGCGAGCTCTGGGGCCTGCTCAAACGGGCGGACGAAAAATGGGTGACAGAGCATGCCTATGCCAACCCCAAATTTGTGGAAGACCTCATTCGCGACGTGGCCGTGGCGCTCGAAGCCGATCCCCGCATCGGCAGCTACCGGGTCGAGGTGGTCAATCACGAATCGATTCATGCGCATGACGCCTACGCCCTGATTGAGCGTCAACGATAGCCTCCCAAGGCCAAGCCGGTCAATTTACCCCCTCTTTTTTCAGGGGTAAACACCGGTTTTTTCACGGGTAAGCACCAATACCTTTGGCTGCCTATCTCTTAAAATACAGCGTTTGTAACAATTAAGGAGTTTCTTATGGACCGTCGTCTCGTTATCAAAAATGCAGGTATCGCGGGTGTTCTCGCGGCCGGCGTTGCCCCTGCGGTGCAGGCCCAGGCCCCGGCTGCCAACATCCGCTGGCGCCTGGCTTCCAGCTTTCCTAAAGCCCTGGACACAATTTACGGCGCAGCTGAAACATTTGCCAAAAAAGTCGGCGAAATGTCCGGCGGCAAGTTTGTCATCACTGTGCATGCCGGCGGCGAACTGATGCCCGCTTTCGGTGTGGTGGACGGCGTGCAGAACGGCACCGTTGAAATGGCCCACACAGCGCCTTACTACTTCTTCGGCAAAGACGAGACTTTTGCCCTCGGTTGCGCCATCCCCTTCGGCCTGAACAGCCGCCAGATGACCGCCTGGATGTACCACGGCAACGGCGGCAAGCTGATGCGCGAGTTCTACGCCAAGTACAACATGGTCAATTTTCCTATGGGCAATACGGGCGCTCAGATGGGCGGCTGGTATCGCAAGCAAATCAAGTCGGTCAAAGACATCAAGGGCCTGAAATTCCGCGTCGGCGGCTTTGCCGGCAAGGTGATCGAGCGCATGGGCGGCGTGCCGCAAAACATCCCGGGCGGCGAGATCTACACCGCGCTGGAAAAAGGCACCATCGATGCGGCCGAGTGGGTCGGTCCTTATGACGACCAGAAACTTGGCTTTTATAAGGTGGCTCCCTTTTACCATTACCCCGGCTGGTGGGAGGGTGGTCCTCAGCTCGATCTATACATCAACAACAAGGCTTTTGAGGGTCTGTCACCTGATAACAAAGCCATCGTTGAGGCCGCTGCCGCTTTCGCCCACGTCGATATGCAAGCCAAGTACGACGCTCGCAACCCGGCTGCCCTCAAGCAACTGGTGGCTCAAAAAGCCAAAGTGCTGCCTTTCCCCAAGGACGTGATGGACCTGGCCTACAAAGAGTCAATGGCTCTGTACGCTGAAATCAGCGCCAAGAACCCCAACTGGAAAAAAGTTTACGACGACTACTCTGATTTCCGTAAAGAGCAAAACCTCTGGTTCCGTTTCACGGAAGCGCGTTTCGACACCTTCATGCAGGCCCAAAAGCTGTAAGCAGCCGAGTCTCTGCTAGCCAACAAAAAAAGCCCCGCAATGCGGGGCTTTTTTTATGCCCGCTGCGAAGCGGGCATACCTGTTCAAGCCCTCAAGGCTTCTTCTTGCCAGCGCCTTTGGCGACATCGTCCATGAGGGCTTTCATGGGGTCGTCATCCTCGGCCTTGCTGGCCTCCGCCGCGGTTTCTTCGGCAGACTTTTCAGTGTCCGTTGTCGGGTCGGTGGCCTCAGCAGTGGGCATTTCAAGCTGCTGCATGATCTGCTCTGCGCTCAGATCTTTGTCTTTGGAGATACCGCCGGTGACGAGTACAGGGAAGACAATGACCGCCACCACCATGATCAGCTGCAAGATGATGAAGGCGATCGAGCCCTTGTAGATCTCGCTGGTTTTGACCGAGGGAATCAGCTGGCCGGTGACGCGGTCCTTGTAGTCAAACTTGGCTGCCACGCTGCGCAGGTAAAACAGTGCAAAGCCAAAGGGCGGCGTCAGGAAAGAGGTCTGCAAATTCATCGCGATGATCACGCCAAACCAGATCATGGCTTGGTCGGCCGTCATGCCGGGCACCAGGCCGGGCAGGATCTTCTCGGCCACCGGGGCCAGCAGTGGAATCACGATGAAGGCGATCTCGAAGAAGTCGATGAAGCAGCCCAGAATGAACACCAGGATGTTCACCACCACCAGAAAGCCCCAGGCGCCGCCCGGTATGCCGTCAAACAGATGCTCGACCCAGATGTGGCCGTCGGCAGCATTGAAGGTGAAGCTGAACACCGTCGAGCCGATCAGGATGAACAGCACGAAGGACGCCAACTTGGCGGTGTTTTCCAGGGCCTGCTTGAGCAGGGGCATGCTCATGCGGCGTTTGCCCATGGCCAGAATCAGTGCGCCCAGCGCGCCCATGGCGCCGCCTTCGGTCGGTGTGGCCACACCCAGGAAGATGGTGCCCAAAACCAGAAAGATCAGAATCAGGGGCGGCATCAGCACAAAGGTCACCTGCTCGGCCAGTTTGGAGAGCAAGCCCAGCTTGGAGCCGCGGTTGATGATGGCCAGGGCCAGACCGGTCAGCGAAGCCAAGGTCAGCGACATGATGACGATTTCGTCGCGGGGCGACGCGGTGGCGCGCTCCAACCAGCCTGTCATCAGCCCGTCGTGCAATTGCGACCAGCTGAAACCGACTGCCGCGCAAAGCAGCACCAGCACCAGCAGTGAACGGTGGCCGGAGCGGCCGTTGTCTTCTTTGTAAAGCAGGGCTTCGGGGGGCAGCGCAGGCACCATGGCTGGCTTGATGATGGCGACCATCATGATAAAAAGGAGATACAGGCCGACCAGCAACAGACCTGGAATGAGGGCGCCCGAGTACATGTCGCCCACAGAGCGGCCAAGTTGGTCGGCCAGCACGATCAGCACCAGCGAAGGCGGTATCGCCTGGGCCAGGGTGCCCGAAGCCGTGATGGTCCCGGTGGCAATGGTCCGGCTGTAGCCGTAGCGCAGCATCACGGGCAGGGAAATCAGGCCCATGGAAATCACCGCAGCCGCCACCACACCAGTGGTGGCCGCCAGCAGGGCGCCGACCAGGATCACGGCGATGGCCACGCCACCGCGCACAGGGCCAAAGACCTGACCGACGGTTTCCAGCAGGTCCTCGGCCATGCCGGATCGCTCCAGAATAATGCCCATGAAGGTGAAGAAGGGGATGGCCAGCAAGGTGTCGTTTTGCATGATGCCGAAGATGCGCAAGGGCAGTGCCTGGAACATGGCGGCGGGGAAAATGCCCGCCTCAATGCCGACAAAACCAAAGGCCAGGCCGACGGCAGCCAGACCGAAGGCCACCGGAAAGCCGGTCAGCAGCACGGCAAAAAGCCCGATGAACATGAGCGGCACAAATTGTTGTGCCAAAAAAGTGGTTTGCATTTATTTGGCTCCAGCCAGCAGACGGGCAGTTTTGGCTTCAAGTTCTTCGAGGTGCTTTTGCTCGTCTGATTTGCTGTCTTCGCTGTTCAGAACGTCTGGGCCCTCACCTCTGAGGAAGGCGACGCGTTTGACCATCTCAGACAGGGCTTGCAGCAGCAGCAGGGAAAAACCCAGGGGGATCAGGACATAGGCCGGCCAGCGGATCAGTCCGCCGGCGTTTTGCGACATTTCGCCGCTGACCAGCGCCTGCACGAAAAACGGCCAGCCCAGAGCGATGGTGATCAGGCAAAAGGGAATCAGCACGAAAGCGATGCCCAGCACGTCAACCCAATTACGTCCGCGGTCGCTGAGCTTGGTCGAGATGAAGTCGATGCGCACATGCGAGTTCTTCAAAAAGCCATAACCGGCGCCCAGCATGAAGACGGCGGCAAACAGGTACCACTGGATTTCCAGCAGACCGTTTGAGCTCATATTGAAGAATTTGCGCACCAGCGCGTTGCCTGCGCTGATGAGCGTGGTGGCCAAAATCAGCCACATCGTCAGTCTGCCGACCTGGGTGTTCAGCCCGTCCACAGCTTTGGATAGCTTTAAAAGTAGTTTCATGGGTGTCCCTGGTAACTGGCCTCATGTCGAACCATGGCCATTGAGCGCTATGCTAATTGGCTAGGGGTTCGGAAGCGGTCTCGTAGTTTATCGACAACTGGGCCCGCCGGACTGGCTTTGGGGCACTTTCAGACTGAAAATTCATCATTCTCCTTTCGAAACCAGCTGTTGAGACAGAAAGCGCTGTTCGGGGCGCGCTTGGGCTGGTGCCACAATGATTTCGAATTTATTGATTTTTGGACGCAACTGCCATGGCCCCACCTGCGCCTGCGCCCGGCGACAGCCCGGGCTTGATCGACTCTTGCGGCATCCGCCAGGGTGGGCGCGAAGTTTTGTCGCTGGCCCTGATGGATGCACGCAACCACACGCTGCACTTGCTCAGGCAGTTTCAGCAGTCTTTGGAGGCGTGCGGTTTTTCAGTTCCCCGCCTGCCTATTCTCAACCCGCCCCTGTGGGAGGTGGGCCACTTGGGCTGGTTTCAGGAGCGCTGGATCGGCCGCAATCTGCAGCGTCACCAGGGCGCCCAGTGCGACCCCGGCGCTGCATGCCTGCCCTCCATAGAGCCCAACGCCGACCGCTGGTGGGACTCCAGCCATGTGGCGCACGAAAGCCGCTGGTCGCTGGACCTGCCCGGTGTGGAGGGCTGCCGCGCCTATTTGCTGCAAACCTTTGAAAGTACCCTGAGCTTGCTGGAAAAAGCCGGGGACTCTGACCAGGCACTTTATTTTTACCGTCTCTGCCTTTTTCATGAGGACATGCACGCCGAGGCCATGACCTCGGCTTTGCAAGCCCTTGGTTTGCCGCTGGACGCGCCCTTGCGCAAGGCATTGACGCCGGCCGCCATGACGCTGCGTGAGCCCTTGCGCATGCCGGCCACGCGCTGGTCTATGGGCAGCGCTGCCGAGAGCCCGGGATTTGTGTTTGACAACGAGGCCGGTCAGCATGATGTGACAGTGCCCGAATTTGAGATTGATGCGCAGCCCGTCAGCTGGGCGCAGTATGTGGAGTTTGTGGCGGACGGCGGCTACGACCGCAGTGAGCTGTGGCACGCTGAAGGTTGGCACTGGTTGCAGGCGATTAGCCAGTCAGAAGGGCGGCGCGGGCCGCGCTACGTGGAGCAGATCGGCGTGGCCAGCGGTGCGGTGATGCAAACGCGTTTTGGTCAGTCGCAGCGCATGTTGGGGCAGCAGCCGGCCATGCACATGAGCTGGTGGGAGGCCGACGCCTGGTGCCGCTGGGCCGGGCGGCGTTTGCCCTTTGAAGTCGAGTGGGAAATTGCTGCACACAGCGCTGCCAGGCGCGGCTTCAGGTGGGGCGATGTGTGGGAATGGACGGGCAGCACGTTTGCGGCATATCCTGGTTTCAAGCCCGGTCCGTATGCGGATTATTCGCAGCCCTGGTTCGGCACGCACAAGGTCTTGCGGGGCGGGTCATTTGCCACGCGGGCGCGCATGAAGTCGCTCAAATACCGCAATTTTTATTTACCCGAGCGCGACGACGTTTTTTGCGGTTTCAGGTCCTGCTCGCTCTGACCGGTTTTGACTCGGCCGGTCTTGGCCTGGCGGTACTGCCACCAGGGCAGAAGTGCGCGCATGGGCAGCACCTGTCCGCTTTGTGCGCCTTCGGCGCTGTAGCCGGGTAACTGCGCCAGCGTGGCCGCCCAGGCCGGGCTTTGCAGGGCTTGCAACAAGGCTTTGACCGGCGGCTGCCCCAGCGCTGATTTAAGGCACACCAGGTGGTAACGCTCGCGCACCAGCGGAATGAAGTCCAGCCCTTTTTCAAGCGCTGCCGCTTCGATGCCAAGGCCCGCGTCTGCTGAGCCGCTGGCGACCGCCTGCGCCACAGCGGCATGCGAAGGCTCTTGAGTGGCGTAACCATTGATGCCGGCCGGATCGATGTGCTGCTGCGCCAGTAACTCGTCGAGCAGCACGCGCGTGCCGGTGCCGCTGGCGCGGTTGATATAGCGCAAGCCCGGGCGCAGCAAGTCCGGCAGGCCGCGCAGGCCCAGCGGATTGCCGCGCGCCACCAAGAGGCCCTGCATCCGGTAAGAAAAGCCTATCAGTTTGTGCAGCCCGGGCTTGAGCTGGCGCCTGTAAGCCAGCGCGGCCTGCGAGTCGGCGCCGGGTCGCTCCAGGGTGTGAAAGCCGGCCATCTGGCAGCGCCCGGCGTTCAGCGCGGCAATGGCGTCCACGCTGCCCATGAAGCGGATGTCCATGTGCAAACCGCTGGGCGCGGTGTGCTGGCGCAGCGCGGCCAGCGCCGCGTCATGGCTGGCGTAAAGCACCAGCACGTGGGCACTGTCGTCAAAGGCCATGGCCAGGGCGCGCTCGATGTCGCCGCGCAGCGCTTCAATTTGCGGCGCCAGGCGCGCTTGAGCCTGTCGCTCGGCCCAAAGTAATTTTTGGCCGAATTCTGTGAGCAGCGCACGCTGGCCTTTTTCCCAGACGATCAGCGGATGGCCCAGCGATTGCTCGGCGTCTTTGAGTGCGCCCCAGACATGGCGGTAAGACAGTCCCAGGTGGCGAGCAGCACCCGAAATCGAGCCGTGCTCACGCACCGCGTGCAGCAGGTCCAGCAAGGGGTTGCGGATCAGCGCGTTCGGACTGCGTTCGGCAGACAGCTGGTAAGACAGTTGGACTTTGTGCATAGGCTTGTGGGTTTGATTATCAATGGCGACCCTGGGGGCGCCGCAGTCGCTGCAGTCCTTCCAAAAAAGGCCAGATTCCTATGCAAAAGGCTTCATAGCTCGCCAATACCGATGCGCCAGAAAGCCGCTGCAACTACGCTACAGTGCGCAAGCCTTCACGGGCGCAACGCCCCTTATGAATACTTTTCAAGACAGCGTCCTCACCGCTTTTTCTCTGATCACCACGCTGGACCCCGTGCTGGCCGGCATCGTGCTGCGTTCGCTGGCGGTCAGCGCTTGCGCCTGTGTGCTGGCTTGCAGTCTGGGCTTGGTGCTGGGCGCCTGGTTGGGCGTGGCCCGTTTTGCAGGGCGCGGTGTGGTGCTGGCATTTCTCAACACCGCGCTGGCGCTGCCCTCGGTGGTGGTGGGTCTGGTGGTTTACCTGCTGCTCTCGCGCTCGGGCCCGCTGGGGTTTCTGGGTTGGCTTTTTTCATTCAAGGCCATGGTGTTGGCGCAAGCCGTGTTGGTGCTGCCCGTGGTGACCGCGCTGGTTCGCCAGAGCATTGACGACGCCGAGCGCCTGCATGGCGAGCAGTTGCAGTCGCTGGGCGCGGGCACGGGCTGGCGCGGCCTGATTTTGCTGTGGGATGAGCGCTACGCTTTGCTGACCGTGGTGATCGCAGCTTTTGGCCGGGCCATCTCTGAGGTAGGTGCGGTGATGGTGGTGGGCGGAAACATCGAAGGCTTCACGCGGGTGATGACCACCGCCATTGCCCTGGAAACCAGTAAGGGCGACTTGCCGCTGGCGCTGGCGCTGGGCGTGCTGCTGCTGCTGGTGGTTTTGCTGCTCAATGCCTTGATTGCCTTGATTCGCTACTGGCGTGAGGGCCGTGAAATGCAGGGCGACACGGCGAGCCGCCACCCGGCCGATCGCGCTGCCCGCTTGGGGTCTGGCGTATGAACGCGCCGCACAGTGCCGCCAGCCCGCAGCAAGAGGCGGACGTCCTGATTTCGCTGTGCCAGGCCAGCGTGCACTTTGGCCATTTTGCCGCGCTCTCAGGCTGCACGCTGAACATCACGCGCGGCGAGCGGGTGGCGCTGGTGGGCGCTAACGGCAGCGGCAAGAGCACCTTGCTGCGCATGATTCATGGCTTGCTGCCGGCCTCCGGCGGGCTCAATCTGCGCCCGCATGCCGCCCCGCAGGCCATGCTGTTTCAGCGCCCTTACATGCTGCGCACCAGTGCGCAAAACAATGTGGCTCTGGGCTTGTGGATGGCCGGTGCCGGCTGGCGTGCGGCCCGTACCCAGGCGCTGGCCGCGCTAGAGCAGGTGGGGCTGGCAGCGCTGGCGCAGCAGCCGGCCAAAACGCTTTCCGGCGGGCAGCAGCAGCGGTTGGCACTGGCACGCGCCCGGGCCCTTCAGCCGCAGGTCTTGCTGCTTGACGAGCCCACCTCCAGCCTGGACCCGGCTGCCAAGCGCGAGGTCGAGACGCTGATGGCCGAGTTCGCCGCCGCCGGCATGACCCTGATTTTCAGCAGCCACAACCTGGGCCAGGTCAAGCGCCTGGCCAGCCGGGTGATTTACCTGGAGCACGGACAAATACTGGCCGACGCGCCAGTGCACGATTTTTTCAATCGGCCGCTGCCGCCGGCTGCCGCACAATTTTTAAAAGGGGAATTAGGATGAAACATCTCAATCAAGGCCGACATAGCGATTGGGTCCGTAGTCTTTCAACGCTGCTGCTGTGGGGCGGGCTGTTGGCCGGCGCCTCGCTGGCGCAGGCGCAAAGCCCGTCCATCGTCATGGCCTCGACCACCTCGACCGAGCAGTCCGGGCTTTTTTCTTACCTTTTGCCTGAGTTCAAAAAGGCCACGGGCATCGACATCAAGGTGGTCGCTCTGGGCACCGGCCAGGCCATCGACATGGGCCGCCGCGGCGACGCCGATGTGCTGTTTGTGCACGACCAGGTGGCCGAAGAAAAAGTGGTGGCCGAAGGCTTCGCGCTCAAACGCCTGCCGGTGATGTACAACGACTTTGTCATCATCGGCCCGGCCGCTGACCCGGCCAAAGTCAAGGGCCAGAACGTCTTGCAGGCGCTGCAAAAACTGCAAGCCGGCAACGGCGCTTTCATTTCGCGCGGCGACAAGAGCGGCACGCATGCAGCAGAGTTGCGCTACTGGGCACTGGCCGGCGTCGGTGTGCCGGCTTATGCAGCTTACAAGTCTTGCGGCTGCGGCATGGGCCCGGCGCTGAACATGGCCGCCAGCCTGGGTGCATACGTGCTGGCGGACCGTGCCACCTGGCTGGCGTTCAAGAACCCGGCCAACCTGGCGGTGCTGGTGGAGGGCGATCAGCGGCTCTTTAACCAGTACGGCGTGATGGTGGTCAACCCGGCCAAACATCCGCATGTGAAAGTGGCCGACGCGCAGAAGTTCGCCGACTGGATCGTCTCGCCCGCAGGCCAGACCGTGATTGCCGGCTACAAGATCAACGGCCAGCAGCTGTTCTTCCCGAACGCCGGGCGCTGAGTTGCTTGTCGGTGCGCTCCTATAATTTCACTTGTGTCGCGCACTGATTTTTCCCACCCTTACTTACGCCCGCTAGCTTCCCGCCTGGCGTTGTGGCTGAGTTTTCTCGCCGTTCTATCGGCGCTGGGCGCGCCGGCGGCGGCGCTGTCGATGGACATGCGCAGCGGCAAACTGGGTGGTGTCTGCAATGTGCAGGGCGCGCCCGGCGCTGCATTCAATCTGGCCTTTAGCCCGGCTTCGGGCGATGCGCAAGACACGCCTGCCCCAGACCACTGTCAGTGGTGCGGTTCATCCGGCTTGGCCTTGATGCCAACGGTTTTGCCAGCCAGTTCGCCGGCGCCGGTCCAGCATCTGGCGGCCGTGCCGGCCCCGAGCGCGCGGGCCCTGCAGGTCATTGGCCTGCCCTTCAGCCGCGGCCCGCCTTTGCTTTGAACACCATCGCCCCGGTCTTGCGCCGGGTTCTAGGTTTTGCACCGGGTCTTTGACCTACTGCTTTGTTCAATGCCGCGTGTTGCAGGTCGATGGCCGCAAGCGCTACTTTTAACTGGATTTGTCATGAACACATCGAAATTTGTCAGCCTGCGCCGCGCCACCCTGATCGCCGGCCTTTGTCTGGCCACCGGCTCTTGGGCGCAATCAGCGCCTGCCGCCGCCAAGCCCGCGGCCAAGGCGGCTGTGCAGGTTGAGGGCGCCTGGGCCCGCGCCACCGTGCCGGGCCAAAAGGGCACCGGTGCTTTCATGAGTCTCACGGCCGCGCAGACCACGCGCCTGGTAGGGGTGGCTTCCCCGGTGGCCGGCGTGGCTGAGCTCCATGAAATGAAGATGGTGGGCGACGTCATGAAGATGAGCGCCATTGCCGGTCTGGACTTGCCGGCCGGCCAGGCAGTGCTGCTCAAGCCGGGCAGCTACCACCTGATGCTGATGGATCTGAAGCGCCCCTTAGCCAAAGACAGCACGGTCCCCGTGACTTTGCGTTTCAAAGACGCCAAGGGTGTTGAAAGTCAGCTGGAAGTCTTTTTGCCGGTGGCCACCACGGCCCCGGGTGCGGCCAGCCCGGTCAAAGCGGCTGAGCACAAGCACTAGGCTGGCGGCGCTTGCCTGAGCTTTGTGCAGTCAAAGCGCAGGCATTTTTTTGTTTTTTAACTTTCGCGTCGTCAAGACCCTCTACTGAGGGTTTAACCTAGTCCTGCCTTTGCACAGTTACCAAACAATAGACCCACTGATACCCGTACCAAGGCTTCTGCGCTGCTGTATCCACTCTTATTCCAAGCTCTGTCATCACCCGCCACTAGGAGACCCGCCCCCATGCAAGTTCAACTGAAAGTCAATGGCAAAGCGCACAGCGTTGATGTGCCGCCCAACACCTTGCTGGTGCAGCTACTGCGCGAAAGCCTGCACCTCACCGGAACCCACGTGGGTTGCGACACCGCGCAGTGCGGCGCTTGCACCGTCATGATGAACGGGCGTTCCGTCAAGTCCTGCAACATATTGGCTGCGCAGGCCGCCGGGGCGGATGTCACCACCATCGAAGGCCTGGCCGCTGCCGACGGCACCATGCACCCTATGCAGGCCGCCTTCAAAGAGTGTCACGGCTTGCAGTGCGGCTTTTGCACCACCGGCATGGTCATGAGCGCGGTGGACTTGTGCACGCACCACCCCAAAGCCAGCGAAGGCGAAATCCGCGAGCTGCTCGAAGGCAATATCTGCCGCTGCACCGGCTACCAGAACATCGTCAAGGCGGTGGTCATGGGTGGTGCCGGCATGAAAGCGGCCTGAGTCAGATCTCTGGCGCCGGGTCCGTGACGCACGGGCACAACGCCTTCATTTTTAATTTTTTGTTTTTTCTGGAGTTCACACATGGGTGCATCCGACTTCGTTAATCTGCCGAATATCGGCACATCGGTCCGTCGCAAAGAAGACTATCGCTTTCTCACCGGCGGCGGCCAGTACACCGACGACATCAACATCGCCGGCCAGACCTACGCCGTGTTTGTGCGCTCGCCGCATGCCCACGCCCGCATCAAGAGCATCAACATCAAAGCCGCCCAGGCCGCAGCCGGCGTGGTCGATGTGCTGGTCGGCCAGGACGTGGCTGACGCCAAAATTGGCGGCCTGCCTTGCGGCTGGCTGATCACCAGCACCGACGGCCAGCCCATGAAGGAGCCGCCGCACCCCATTCTGGCACTGGACAAGGTGCGCTATGTCGGCGACCACGTCGCCATGGTGGTAGCCGAAACGCTGGAGCAAGCCCAAAACGCTGCCGAGCTGGTTGATGTGGACTACGAAGTGCTCAGCGCTGTCGTCAACGTGACCAAAGCTGCCAAGGCCGCCGCCCTGCACGATGCCGCGCCCGACAACCATTGCTACCACTGGGCACTGGGCGACAAGGCGCTGGTCGACGCCGCTTTTGCCGGCGCTGCGCACGTGACGAAGCTGGACTTGACGAACAACCGCCTGATCCCCAACGCCATGGAGCCGCGTGCCGCCATTGGCCATTACAGCCGCGCCACCGACGACTACACGCTGTATGTGTCCAACCAGAACCCGCACGTCGAGCGTCTTTTGATGACTGCCTTTGTGATGGGCCTGCCTGAGCACAAGGTGCGCGTGATCGCCCCTGACGTGGGCGGCGGTTTCGGCTCCAAGATTTACCTTTACGCCGAAGACGTGTGCCTGACCTGGGCTTCTAAAAAGCTCAACCGCCCCATTAAGTGGACGGCAGATCGCAGCGAAGCCTTTCTCAGCGACGCGCATGGCCGTGACCATTCGAGTCACGCTGAAATGGCGATGGACAAGGACGGCAAGTTTCTGGCGCTGCGCGTGCACACCGACGCCAACATGGGTGCCTATTTGTCCACCTTTGCGCCGGCCATCCCGACCATTTTGTACGCCACGTTACTGGCCGGTCAGTACAGCACGCCGCAAATTTATGTGGAAGTGGACGCCTGGTTCACCAACACTGCACCGGTCGATGCCTACCGCGGCGCTGGTCGCCCCGAAGCCACCTACCTGCTTGAGCGCCTGGTGTCGCGCTGCGGCTGGGACATGGGCCTGGGCCAGGACGAGATACGCCGGCGCAACCTGATCAAAGACTTTCCGTACCAGACGCCGGTGGCTTTGCAATACGACGTGGGCGACTTTCATGCCCTGCTCAAGCGCGGCAACGAACTGGCCGAAGTCGCCGGCTTCGAGCAGCGCAAAACGGCCTCGGCCGCCAAGGGTTTGCTGCGCGGCATCGGTTACTCGTGCTACATCGAGGCTTGCGGCCTGGCACCCAGCAACATCGCTGGCGCGCTCGGTGCGCGCGCGGGTCTGTTTGAATGTGGCGAAGTGCGCGTGCACCCCACGGGAAGCGTGACGGTGTTCACCGGCTCGCACAGCCACGGCCAGGGCCACGAGACCACGTTTGCACAAGTGGTTGCAGCGCGTTTGGGTATCTCGGTCGATGCGGTGGACATTGTTCACGGCGACACCGGCCGCGTGCCTTTCGGCATGGGCACTTACGGTTCGCGTTCCATGTCGGTGGGCGGCACGGCCATCATGAAGGCGCTCGACAAGATCGAGACCAAGGCCAAGAAAATCGCGGCCCACCTGATGGAGGCCAGCGACGCTGACGTCGAGTTTGCCAACGGCGAGTTCACCATCAAGGGCACCGACAAGAAAGTCACTTTCGGCCAGGTCGCGCTCACCGCTTACGTGCCGCACAACTACCCGCTCGACAAGCTTGAGCCGGGCTTGAACGAAACCGCGTTCTATGACCCGACCAACTTCACCTTTCCGGCCGGCGCCTACATCTGCGAAGTCGAGATCGACCCGGCCACGGGCACGGTCAAAGTGGACAGCTTCACGGCGGTGGACGACTTCGGCAACATCATCAACCCGATGATTGTGCAAGGCCAGGTGCATGGCGGGCTGGTGCAGGGCATAGGCCAGGCGCTGCTGGAGAACTGCGTCTATGACGAAGAAACCGGCCAGCTGCTGACCGGCTCTTTCATGGACTACACCATGCCGCGCGCTGACGACATGCCCAACTTCAAGCTCGACACCTTGTGCACGCCTTGCAGCCACAACCCGCTGGGCGCCAAGGGCTGCGGCGAGGCCGGTGCGATCGGCTCGCCGCCGGCGGTCATCAACGCCGTGCTCGACGCACTGCGTCCGCTGGGCGTGACCGACTTTGACATGCCGGCGTCTGCCGCGCGCGTGTGGTCGGCCATCCAAGCCGCCAAAAAATAAGCAAATTCCCAAGGAGAAACTTTTATGTATGCATTCACCCTGGAACGACCCGCCACCCTGGCCGATGCCAAACGTCTGGCCGCAGCCGGCGCCAAACCGCTGGCCGGCGGGCAGACCCTGCTCGCTTCGATGAAGCTGCGCCTGTCCAGCCCTGAACAGCTGGCAGACCTGAGCGGCATCAAAGAGCTGGTCGGCGTTTGCCGCGAAGGCAATGCCTTTGTGATTGGCGCCATGACCCGCCACATCGACGTGGCCAACCACGCTGAGCTCAAAGCCGCCATCCCCGCGCTGGCTGATCTGGCCGCCAACATTGGCGATCGTCAAGTGCGCGCCATGGGCACCTTGGGTGGCTCGGTCGCCAACAACGACCCTTCGGCCTGCTACCCCAGCGCCGTGCTGGCCTTGGGTGCGACCATTCACACCACCAGCCGCAAGATCGCTGCCGATGATTTTTTTCAGGGCATGTTTGCCACTGCGCTCAATGAAGGCGAGCTGATCACCGCCATCAGCTTCCCGATTCCCAAACGCGCCGCTTACATGAAGTTCAAGCAATCGGCTTCGCGCTTTGCGATGGTCGGCGTGTTTGTGGCCCAGTTTGACGCCGGTGTGCGTGTGGCCGTGACTGGCGCGTCCAGCGGCGTGTTCCGTCACAGCGGGCTGGAAGCCGCTCTGTCCAAGAGCTTCACGCCCGAGGCAGCTGCGGCCGTCAAGATTGACGCGAGCGATCTCAACAGCGACATTCACGCGAGTGCGGCCTACCGGGCCAACCTCATCAGCGTGCAAACCCAGCGCGGCGTGAGCCGGGCGCTGGGCTGAAGGCAGCAGCCCCCAGGCTCCGTTGGCGGAGCCTGTCGTGGCGGCCGGCTTCTGGCGCCACGTCGGGCACTGCCATGCCCCCGCCCAATTGAACGCAAAATGGCAGCATGTTGAAAACTCTTTTTCCCAGCATCGATGCCCTGTCCGAGGCCCTGCAACAGGCCGGCTACTTTGCCGACCGGCGCTTGGCCACGGCCGTATTTCTGGCCCTGCGCCTGCAACGCCCGCTCTTGCTTGAAGGCGAGCCGGGCGTCGGCAAGACCGAGTTGGCCAAGGCACTGTCGCTGGCGCTGCAGCGAGAACTGATTCGCCTGCAATGCTATGACGGCCTGGAGCAACGCGAAGCGCTGTACGAATGGAACTACGCCGCGCAGCTGCTGCACATGCGCGCCTCCGAAGGCCGCGGTGAAGTCACCGACGTGGAGCGCGAGGTCTACCAGGGCCGCTACCTGATTCGCCGCCCATTGCTGCAGGCGCTGCAAACGCCGGCACCCGGCGCGGTGCTGTTGATCGATGAGGTGGACCGCGCCGACGAACCCTTTGAGGCGTTCTTGCTCGAGTACCTGGGCGAGTACCAGGTCAGTATTCCGGAGCTGGGCACCATCCGCGCTGAAATCACGCCGGTGACCATCCTCACCAGCAACCGTACGCGCGAGCTGAACGACGCAGTCAAGCGCCGCTGCCTCTACCACTGGCTGGACTACCCGGACCGCGACCGCGAGCTGTCGATTGTGCGGGCGCAAGTGCCCGGGGCCAGCGCAGAACTGACCGCGCAGGTGGCGCAGTTTGTAGACCGGCTGCGCCATTCGCCCTTTGGCAACGCATTCCAGCGTGCGCCCGGCATTGCCGAGAGCGTGGAATGGGCCAAGGCCCTGGTGGCGCTGGACACGCTGGTGATCGACCCCGAGGTGGTGGCCGACACGGCCGGTATTTTGTTCAAGCAACGCGAGGACGTGGCGGCGTTGACGCACCAGCTGGCCGTCGAACTGCTGCGGCCTGACGAAGCCAGCGAGACCGACAAGGCAGCATGAGCCTGGGCGACGCGCGCAGCGGTAAGTTGGCTGACAACGTCGCCGGCTTTGGCCGTGCCTTGCGCCGTGCTGGTGTCAAGGTGGACAGCAGCCGCATCGCCCTGGCCAAAGAGGCCGCGCTGGCCGTTGGCGTGAGCGACAAGCCAGACCTGAGTGCCGCCTTTGAGGCTGTGATGGTCAGCCGCGAGCAAGACCGGCTGGTCTTTCGCGAGCTTTTTGACGTTTACTTTCAAGACCCGAAACTTGCCAACAAGCTGTTAGCCCAATTGCTGCCCAGCGCTGAAGGCAAGGCCGAACCGAGCAAGCGCCGCCCGCGCGTGCGCGAAGCGCTGACGGCGCAGCAAACCTATGGCCAGCAAGCCAAGCCCAGTACCGAGGACCAGAAGATCGAGTTTGACGCGGTCATGACGGCCAGTGACATCCAGCGCCTGCAGCACGCGGATTTCAATTCGCTGTCGGCGACTGAATACCGGCTGGTTGAAAAGCTGGCGCGAGACATCAAGCTGCCGCTGCCAGAGTTCAAGTCACGCCGCAGCCGGCCGGCAGGCAGCGGAGCACGCGTTCATTGGCCGGGCGTCATGCACCACGCCGCGCGCACTGGCGGCGAGCTGATGCACCTGCCGCGCTTGCAACGCCGGCAGCAGCCGCTGCCGCTGCTGGTGCTGGTCGACGTGTCGGGCTCGATGGAGCGCTACGCACGGCTGCTGCTGGCGTTTTTGCATGCCGCCACCCGGCGCCATCCACAGCGCGATGTGTTTGCTTTTGGCATGGGCCTGACCGACCTGAGCCCGGCCTTTGAAGCGGCCGACACCGACGAGATGCTGGCACGCGCCAGTGGGGCTATTGAAGACTTTGCCGGCGGCACCCAGCTGGGCGTATCGCTGGCCAGCCTGCGCACGCAGCATGCCCGCCGGCTGGTCGGGCGGCGCACGGTGGTGCTGGTCATTACCGACGGCCTGGACACCGGCGAGCCCGGAGACCTGGACCGAGAGCTCGCCTGGCTGCGCCGCCGCAGCCGCCGGCTGCTGTGGCTCAACCCCTTGCTGCGCTTTGAAGGCTACGCCCCGCTGGCCCGCGGTGCCAGCGTGCTGCACCGCCACGCCGACGGCATGCTGGCCGTGCACAATTTAAACCGCCTGGAAGAACTTGCCGCCAGTTTGGCGGCGCTGATGAAGTCATGAAGCTGCACCCTCCAAGCCCAAAGAGGGATCCCCGCATTCGCGAGGATGCCGTAAAGGGGCGAATCAGCACAAAATCACCCCATCGTCATTCCTGCGAAAGCAGGAATCCATCTTTTTTCGGCCCACGCACCCTCTTGCCCCCCATTTGCGCGTTCGCATGATCAAATCGAGATAAAAGGAATCCATCATGGAAATGCAAGCCAGCCGGCAACTCGCCGTCACCCAACAACAAGCCTGGGACGCGCTCAACGACCCTGAGGTGCTCAAGGTCTGCATCCCCGGTTGCGACAAGGTCGAGGCCACCGGCGAGAACCAGTACGCCATCGGCATGGCGCTGAAGATCGGCCCCGTCTCGGCCAAGTTCAAAGGCAATATCGAGCTCAGCGACATTCAAGCGCCGGCCAGCTACAAGTTGTCGTTTGAAGGCCAAGGCGGCCCGGCCGGGCATGGCAAGGGCAGTGCGGCGGTGGTGCTCACGCCGAACGCCGCCGGTTGCGAGCTGGCTTACACAGTACAGGCTTCGGTGGGCGGCAAGATCGCGCAACTGGGCCAGCGCTTGATTGACGGCGCAGCCAAGGCCATGGCTGAAGATTTTTTCAAGCGCTTTGACATGGAAATGCAAAAGCAGCATCCCGCGTCTTATGCGGCGCGCGATGCAGCCGCAGCGGCGGCTGGCGTTGAGGCTCCGGCTGAAGCCAGCGGTGGCGGTTTGCCGCTCTGGGTTTGGGGCGGGGGTGCTGTGGTGCTGGCTGCCATCATTTGGCTGAGCCGCTGAGCTGGCGCGAATCAAAGCCTGACGCACACAAAAGAACACCCTCATGGAAAACCTCGATGTCATGGTTTTACGCACTCTGCGCGACTGGCGACTGGCGGGCCAGCGCGCCCTGCTGGCCACGGTGGTGCGAACCTGGGGCTCGTCGCCCCGGCCGGTCGGCTCCATCATGGCGCTGCGTGAAGACGGTACGGTGGTCGGCTCAGTCTCGGGCGGCTGCATTGAAGACGACCTGATCTACCAATACACCCAGGCTTATGCCGCCGGCCAGGCTGAGGGCGAAGCGGTTCAAGGCAAGGCAATTCCTTCGGGGCCGCCCGCCTTCATCAAGTACGGCGTGAGCGCAGACGAAGCGCACCGCTTTGGCCTGCCTTGCGGTGGCACCCTGGAGTTGCTGCTGGAGTTTGACCCCAGCGCGGCAGATCTCGCTACGCTGGTGAGCGCACTCGAAGCCGGCCAGCTGATGCAGCGCCAGGTCAGCCTGAAAGACGGCACCGTCAGCCAGAGCCTGAGTGCCGCACCGAGCGAGCTCAGCGTGACGGCCACGGAGCTGGTCAACACATTTGGCCCCGAATACCGCATGCTGCTCATAGGCGCCGGCCAGCTGACCGAATACCTGGCCACCATGGCGCTGTTCAGCGGCTTTGCCGTGACGGTCTGCGACCCGCGCGAGGAGTACCGCAGCGCCTGGTCGGTGGCGGGCGCGGTGGTGTTGAGCGACATGCCCGACGACGTGGTCAACGCCTTCAAGCCCGACCGCCGCAGCTGCGTGATTGCGCTCACGCACGACCCCAAGCTGGACGACTTGGCCTTGCTGGAGGCACTCAACACCGATGCGTTTTACATAGGCGCGATCGGCTCGCGGCGCAACAACGAAGCCAGGCACCAGCGCATGGCCGAGCACTTTGAATTGAGCGAATTGACACTGGCGCGCCTGCGCGGGCCCATCGGTATTTACATCGGCAGCAAGACGCCTTCAGAGATTGCTGTCAGTGTGATGGCCGAAGTGCTGGCCGTGAAAAACGGTGTGGAATTGCCGCGTGACATGGCCGTGGCGCAAGCCAAAAACGAAAGAGCCGTTGTGCACAACGACCCGGGAGAGCTGGTCTGTAGCGTGCGGCGCTAGCGAGCCAGCCACCAGGCCAGGCTTTTAAGCCCCAGCACCGTCATGGCCAGCGAGCCCAGCACATGCAGGCCGGCGGTCAGCAAAGCCAGCCCATAGCGTCCGGCCATCAAAAACTCGACTACTTCGGCTGAGAACGATGAAAAAGTGGTCAGCCCGCCCAGAAAACCGGTGATCAGCAGCAAGCGCCAAACTGGGTCCAGTTGCGGCATGGCCTGAAATGCCGCAATGGCCACGCCAATCAGGTAGCCGCCGATCAGGTTGGCCGCCAGCGTGCCCCAGGGCAGCAAGCCGCCGGGTGTGAGCCATAGCCCCAAGCCCCAGCGCGCTAAAGCACCTAGCGAAGCGCCTATGCAAATGGCCAGCACAGTCAACACTGCGTCAATTGCTCATTTGCATGGGCAGCCAGGTGGCAATGCCAGGAAAAGCATAAATGATGGCCACAGCCACGCACATGAGAAAGAACATCGGCAGCGTGACCTTGGCGATCCAGGTCAGCTCTTTGCCCGTCATGCCTTGCAGCACAAACAGGTTAAAGCCCACCGGCGGCGTGATCTGAGCCATCTCAACCACCAGCACGATAAAGATGCCAAACCAGATCGGGTCAATGCCGGCTTTTTGAATGGTCGGCATCAGCACGCCCATGGTCAGCACCACCATGGAAATGCCGTCCAGAAAGCAGCCCAGCAGAATAAAAAACAATGTCAGCGCCAAAATGAGCTGGCCCTGGCTCAGGCCCAAGGTAGCCACCCATTCGGCCAGATGCCGTGGCAGGCCGATGTAGCCCATGGAGAGCGTTAAAAAAGCAGCGCCGGCCAAAATGAGCGCGATCATGCAGTACAGGCGCGTAGCGCCCATCAGTGAGTCCCTGAATGTTGCCCAGCTCAGCGAGCCTTGCAACGCAGAGATGATCAGCGAGCCGACCACGCCCACCGCAGCAGCTTCGGTAGCGGTGGCAATACCGGCGTAAATCGAGCCGAGCACGGCAGCGATCAGCGAGACCACGGGAATCAGCGCGCGGGAGGCTTGTATTTTTTCGATGAGTGTGGTCTTTGCGTCAGCCGGTGGAATTTGCGTTGGGTTGCGCAGCGCCCACAAAGCGATGTAGCCCGAAAAAAGCAAGGCCAGCATCAAGCCCGGAAAAACACCGGCAATGAACAGCTTGGCAATCGAGACCTCGGCAGTGACGCCGTAAACGATCATGATGATGGACGGCGGAATCAACAGCCCCAAGGTGCTGGCACCCGCCAGCGTGCCGACCACCATGTGCTCGGGGTAGCCGCGTCGTGTTAGTTCGGGCAGCGTCATCTTGCCGATGGTGGCGCAGGTGGCGGCACTCGAGCCCGACACCGCTGCAAAGATGGTGCAGCCCACCACGTTGGTGTGCAGCAAGCGCCCGGGCAGCGCCTGCATCCAGGGGGCCAGGCCCTTGAACATGTCTTGCGACAGGCGCGTACGAAACAAAATCTCGCCCATCCAGACAAACAAGGGCAGGGCCGTCAGCGTCCAGCTGGATGCCGAGCCCCAGATGGTCACGGCCATGGCGTCACCGGCCGGGCGCGCCGTGAAAAGCTGCATGCCGATCCAGGCTACCCCCGACAGCGTCAGGCCGATCCAGACGCCGCTGCCCAAAATCAGGAACAGCGACAGCACCAGCAGGGCCATGATGGCGATATCGTTCATGCGCTCAATTCTTTTTATTCGTTGCGCAGCGCTTCGCCGCTGACGGGGGCGATGCGTTGGTTCTGAAGTTCAAGCACGGCTTCGTCAATGAAGGCGACTGCAAAAATCAGCGCGCCCCAGGCCATGGTCAGCTGCGGTATCCACAGCGGCGTGGCGTCGTTGCCGGTGGAAATGTCGTTGAAGGCATGCGACTGCCAGGCCAGCTTGCAGCAGTAAAAAGCAAACAGCAGGGCCAGCAGCACGGCCAGGCCCAGGGCGAACAGCTCCAGGCCTTTTTTCCAGCGGCCTTGCAGCTTATTGAGGAGCAGGGTCACGCGTATGTGCTCGCCGCGCTTGAGCGTGTGCGCCATGGCCAGGAATCCGCTGGCGGCCATCAGGTAACCCGCATAAGCGTCTACGCCGGGCGCATGAAAGTGAAGCTGCCGGCTGACGATAGACAGCAGCACCATCAGCAGCAGCCCGACCATGCACAGCGCCGCCATGGCGGCGGCGCTGTTGTAAATGCCGTCCAGCAGTTTGCGCATGGCTTCAGGTTTTACTTGAGGTAAGCGTCAACGATGGCCTTGCCTTCAGGACCGGCTTTTTCAAGCCATTCCTTGAGCATGACGTCGCCAATTTTTTTCATGTCGGCTTTGAGCTGTGCTGAAGGCGGTGCTATCTGCATGCCGTTGGCCTTGAGGGTTTCAAGGGTCTTGGTGTTCACGTTT
>JBIKPY010000122.1:0-2554 GCA_044357185.1 Polaromonas sp. | reverse complement strand
TTCGGCGCCGCAGTTGATGCCGGCGTCAAACATTTCGCAAGCCCGGTAACGCATCAGGCTGGCTGCTTCGACATTGACGAAGGCGCGTGCAATCGGAAACTGAATCCCCTGGTTCTGGCCGATCGGGCGGTCAAACACCACGCGCTCGCGGGCGTAGCTGCTGGCCTTGTCGGTGAACCAGTAGCCGTCACCAATGCATTCGGCAGCAATCAGAATGCGTTCAGCGTTCAGGCCGTCCAGAATGTATTTCAGGCCTTTGCCTTCCTCGCCGATGCGGTTTTCAACCGGCACTTCCAGGTTGTCGATGAAGATTTCGTTGGTCTCGTGGTTGACCATGTTGCGGATGGGTCTGACGGTGATGGACTTGCCGACAGCTTCCCGCAAATCCACTAGAAATACCGACAGTCCTTCGCTTTTTTTCTTCACTTCAGTCAAGGGTGTAGTGCGCGCCAGCAGCAGCATGTAGTCCGAATGCTGCAGGCGTGAAGTCCAGACCTTCTGGCCGTTGATCACGTAACGGTCACCCTTAAGTACGGCCGTGGTTTTGAGTTTGGTGGTGTCGCTGCCGGTGCTGGGCTCTGTCACAGCCATGGATTGCATGCGGATTTCACCGCGGGCAATGCGCGGCAGCAAGTCTTGTTTTTGCTTGTCGGAGCCGTGCCGCACGATGCAGCCCATCACGTACATCTGGCCGTGGCAGGCGCCCGAGTTGCCGCCCGCGCGGTTGATCTCTTCCATCACCACGCTGGCTTCGGTCAGGGACAAACCCGAGCCGCCGTAAGCCTCGGGGATCAGCCCGGCCAGCCAACCGGCTTCGGTGAGCGCGGTGACAAATTTTTCAGGGAATGCACGGGCCTCATCGACCTCTTGCCAGTAACGCGAGTCAAAGGCTGTCACGACCTGGCGCACACCTTCGCGCAATTCGGGGAAATTATTTTTTTGCATGAAATCGGTTTCTTATTTAGCCGCTGTGGCGTACAACTGGCCGCCATCGACGTTGATGACACTGCCGCTGAGGTAGCTGCAAAGGGGTGAAGCACTGAAGACGGCGAGTTGCGCCATCTCGCTGGGTTCTGCAAGGCGCCCCAGCGGAAACTGGCTGGTCAGCTCAGACCAGCGCGAGGCGTCGCCCAGCTTTTTGGCAGCCTGCTGCTCCAGCAGGCCTTGCATACGGTCGCTGCGCGTGGGTGAGGGGTTGATACCAAAGACGCGCACACCATGCTTCATGCTGTCGCCACCGACGCCGCAGGTAAAAGCCATCAGGGCCGCGTTGCCGGTGGCGCCGCAAATATAGTCCGCGCGCGGTGCAGCACCGGCCATGCCGATGATGTTGCAAATCACCCCGTGGCCGCGCGCCTGCATCATGGGCAGGTAGGCGCGGGTCAGGTTGATGTAGCCGAAGACCTTGAGCTCCCAGGCCTCTCGCCAGCGTGCTTCGCCCACATCTTCCACGCTGCCGCCCGGAATGGCGCCGGCGTTGTTGACCAGGATATCGACGTCGGGCACCAGCACGCGAAGCTCTTCGGCAGAGCCTGAGCGCGACAAGTCCAATAGCATCGACGGGGGCTTGGGAAGTTGCGCCTGCGCAAAAGCCTGCTCGGCTTTGTCCAGGTTGCTGCGCTCGCGCGCCACCAGAATGGGCCGGGCCCCTTCGCGGGCAAAAGCCAGGGCGATCGTCAGGCCGATGCCGCGTGAACTGCCGGTGATGAGTACGCGTTTGTCTTTGAGTTGCAGGTCCATGGGTTTTCTTGGGTTGGGTTAAATTTTTAAGCGGTAGCCGCTGGAACTTGAGCTGCATACCAGGCGGCCATGGATTCGCCGTTCATGAAGCAGACGTTGGGTGTGTTCATCAGCAAATCGAGCATGCGTTCAAGGCTTTCGAAACGGTGGGGCACGCCAATCAGGTGCGGATGCAGGCCGATCGCCAGCACGCGCGGCGTTGTCTGCGCTTCACGCTGGAACAGCCGCAAGGTATTTTCCAGGCGCTGGTACATCTCGTCGGAGCTGTGTTTTTCCACAGCGTAAATGATGGAGTCATTGACCTCCAGGTTGTAGGGCAGCGACAGCAAGGGACCGTTGCGGGTCTGCATCCAACGCGGCACGTCATCGACCACCCAGTCAAAGACGTATTCGATGCCCTGACGACGGAGAATTTCGGGCGTGTCATTCGACTCGCGCAGACCCGGGCTGAGCCAGCCCTTGGGCCGCTTGCCGGTGAAAGACTCGATCATGTCCAGGCTGGCAATGATCAGCGCTTCCTCGCCTTCGCTGTGGTTCAGCGCCTTCTGGTGAACCCCGTGACCGATGAATTCCCAGCCCGCTTCGCGCATGGCCTCGGCAGCCCGCGGGTAAGCCTGAATCACCCCCGCATTGAAGCTGGTGGATGCAGGCAGTCCGCGCGAAGAGATGGCATGAATGATGCGTGGTAATCCGGCACGCATGCCGTAGTCGGCCCAGCTGAAGTTGGGCACGTCGGGCACGGTTTCCTTGCCGTGCGGCGGCGTGATGATGGTGCGCGGCATGGGGGCATCAAAAACCCAATGCTCCACGTTGA
>JBIKPY010000039.1:0-25825 GCA_044357185.1 Polaromonas sp. | reverse complement strand
CGAGCCGCCTGTGGCCATGATCACGGCCACGGCGTTTTCGATGGCTTTTTTCGTGACGATATCGCGCGGTTTGATGTTCTTTTTGATGGCCTCGATCAGCACCTTGGCCGATTCCTTGGCCGAGTTGGCTTTCTCGTCATGCGGGTTGGCCATGGTCGAAGAGTAGGGCAGGGAGATGCCCAGGGCCTCGAAGGCGCTGGACATGGTGTTGGCCGTGTACATGCCGCCGCAGCTGCCGGTGCCTGGAATGGCGCGGCGCTCAATTTGCAGCAGGTCTTCGTCGCTCATGCGACCGGCCGAATGCTCGCCCACGGCTTCAAACACGCTGACGATGTTGAGGTCTTTGCCTTTGTAGTGACCGGGCAGGATGGTGCCGCCATACACATAGATGGCCGGCACATTGGCGCGCAGCATGCCCATCAGGCCGCCGGGCATGTTTTTGTCGCAGCCCCCGACCACCAGCACGCCGTCCATCCACTGGCCTTGCACGCAGGTCTCGATGCAGTCGGAGATGACTTCGCGGCTGACCAGTGAGTACTTCATGCCCTCGGTGCCCATGGCCATGCCGTCTGAGATGGTGGGCGTGCCGAAGACCTGGGCGTTACCGCCGGCTTCTTCGATGCCGGCAATCGCCGCGTCAGCCAGCTTTTGCAGGCCGGAGTTGCAGGGGGTAATGGTGCTGTGGCCGTTGGCCACGCCGACCATGGGCTTCTTGAAGTCAGCCGATTCGTAGCCCATGGCGTAGTACATGGAGCGGTTGGGTGCGCGGGAGGTGCCTTCAGTGATGTTCTTGCTGCGGCGGTTGATGGCGTCGCCTTCGGGCATCTTGTCTTGCGTCATGTTGTGTCTCTGTGGGTCTTGGAAGGGCTTGCCGTACAGGCTTTGCCGGTGACTGGCGATTTTACGTTGCGATGTAAGACCCGTGCCGGCTGGCACAATCTCGCTATGCTCATTCACCCTGAAATTGACCCGATTGCTCTGCAACTCGGTCCCCTGGCCCTGCACTGGTATGGGCTGACTTATTTGGCCGCTTTCGGCCTTTTTTTGTTACTCGGAATTCTGCGCCTGCGCCACCAGCCTTATGCCTCGATGACTGGGCCGGCCGCGTGGAGCCGGCGTGACATTGAAGACATTCTTTTCTTGGGTGTTGTCGGCGTGGTGCTGGGCGGGCGTATCGGTTATTGCTTGTTTTACAAGCCCGGTTATTACCTGGCGCATCCGCTGGAGATTCTGGCGGTGTGGCAGGGCGGCATGAGTTTTCATGGCGGCATGTTGGGCGTGCTGGTTTCTCAGTGGTGGTTTGCGCACAGCCGGCGCAAACCCTGGCTGCAGGTGATGGACTTGATTGCCCCCTGCGTGCCAACAGGGCTGGCGGCCGGGCGCATTGGCAATTTCATCAATGGTGAGTTGTGGGGGCGATTGAGCAGCCCGGACTTGCCTTGGGGCATGGTCTTTAAGCACAGCGGCTCGCTGCAACCGCGCCATCCGTCGCAGCTTTACCAGTTTTTGCTGGAAGGCCTGCTGCTGTTTGTACTTCTTTGGTTGTATGCGCGCAAACCTCGCAAAACCGGCCAAGTTTCTGCGGCGTTTTTAGTTGGCTATGGTGTTTTTCGCTTTATCGCTGAATTTTTCCGCCAGCCGGATGATTTTTTAGGCATTTTGGCGCTTGGCATGAGCATGGGTCAGTGGCTTTGCCTGCCCATGATCCTCGCTGGTCTTGCCCTTTGGCTCTGGGCCGGTCAGCGGGCCAGAGCCTAGAACCCAAGGGAAACCCATCTGCCTGCGGGCTTAAAAATTTTGTACATTTGTTCAGGCTTTGATCAGCCGTGCCTGCGGCAAGCACTCAGACACAACATAACCGGAGACTTCTTATGAGCCAATTCCAAATCAATACAAACCGTCGCGATGTGCTGCGAGCTGCTGCAGCTGGTGCTGCAGCCCTGTCGCTCGGGGTGCAGGCGCAGTCCGGCTGGCCTAGCAAGCCGGTCAACATGGTCGTACCTTTTCCGGCCGGCGGCGGGACTGATGCTTTTGCGCGACCTTTGTCGGCCCAGTTCGCCAAACTCACCGGCAAGCAAATGATCATTGACAACCGCGGCGGCGCCGGCGGAACGCTCGGAGCTGGCATTGCCGCCAAGGCTGCCCCCGATGGCTACACGCTCTTTATGGGCGCGGTACATCACTCGATAGCGCCGTCCATGTACCCCAAGCTGGACTACGATTTGCAAAAGGATTTTGTGCCTTTGGCGCTGGTTGCCAACGTGCCACAGGTCCTGGTGGTCAACCCGAAAAACATGCCTTTTGACTACAAGGGTTTCCTGGAGGCTGTGCGCAAGGCGCCCGGTAAGTTCAATTACGGATCTGCTGGTGCCGGCACTTCCCACCACCTGGCTGGCGAGTTGTTCAAGCAGCAGACCAAAACCTTTATCACCCACATTCCTTACACAGGGGCCGGACCGGCTCTGCGCGATCTGGTGGCGGGGCAGGTTGACATGATGTTCGACGGCCTGGGCTCGTCTGCCGCGCACATCAAGGGTGGCCGCATCAAGGCTTTGATGGTGTCAGGCGCTAAACGCAACGCCGCCTTTCCCGATGTGCCATGCGCCGCTGAACTGGGCTTGCCGGACTACACGGTCACCACTTGGTACGGCTTGTGGACGCCCAGGGGCACACCTGCCGATGTACAGACCCGTATTGTTGAAGAAGTCCGCAAGGCCGTCGCCAGTGACGAGCTCAAGGCCATCTGGGCCAGCAACGGCGCTGAGTTCGGTACCTTGACACCTGCGCAGTTTGGTGACTTTGTAGGCGCCGAGATCAAGCGCTGGGCCGGCGTTGTCAAGGCCTCTGGCGCCAAGCTCGACTGAGCCAGTAGCTTGCGCTGCCACAGACGGGAACGCTGGTTTTCGGTGTTCCCGCTTTTTTTCGACTGATGACTTTCCTGACCCATGAGCAACAATCTTTTCGTCGCCTTGCGCGAAGCTTTTCCCCAAGACCTTGACGCCGTAGCGGTAGAGACCGACACCGGTTTAAATTATTCATGGCGAGACTTGGAGCGCGCGACCGCCATGCTGGCAAACTTGCTGCAATCACTGGGTTTGCCCCGGGGTGCAAGGGTGGCCGTGCAGGTGGACAAATCGGTTGAAGCCATGATGCTTTACCTGGCCACTTTGCGTGCCGGCTATGTATTTTTACCGCTGAACACGGCGTACCAGAGCGCCGAAATTGCTTACTTTGTCGAGAATGCTGAACCTGCTGTGGTGGTGTGCAGCCCGAAGAACTTCGGCTGGGTCAGCAAGATCGCTTTTTCTGCCGGCACGCACTACGTTTTCACCCTGGGTGCGGACCGCAGCGGCACACTGTTAGAGCGTGCCGCCCATTGCAGCGACAGGCATGTGCCTGCCGTGATGCAGCCTGACGACCTGGCGGCCATTCTCTACACCAGTGGCACCACCGGGCGCAGCAAGGGCGCCATGCTCACGCACACCAACTTGCTGAGCAATGCGCTGGTGCTCAAGGACTACTGGTGCTGGCAGCCCGGCGACGTGCTGATTCATGCGCTGCCGATTTTTCATGTGCATGGGCTCTTCGTGGCTTTGCATGGTGCGCTGATCAACGGCAGCAAAATGATCTGGCTGTCTGGTTTTGACGCCAAACTGGTTCTCCAGAAATTGCCGGAGGCCACCGTTTTCATGGGGGTTCCAACGCTCTACGTTCGCTTGCTGGCCGAGCCCGGACTGAGCCACGACAGCTGCCGCAATATGCGGCTGTTTGTCGCCGGCTCGGCGCCACTGCTCATGGAGACCTTCACCGATTGGCAGCGGCGTACCGGTCACACGATCTTGGAGCGTTATGGCATGAGCGAGACGGCCATGCTGACCTCCAACCCCTGCCGTGCATCAGAAGGTGAAAGACGCGGCGGCACGGTCGGTTTTCCTTTGCCCGGAGTTGCTTTGCGTGTGCGTGGCGATGCTGGAGAAGACCTGGCCCAAGGTGAGATTGGCGGTATTGAGGTCAAGGGGCCTAATGTATTCAAAGGTTACTGGCGCATGCCGGAGAAAACCAAAGAAGAATTTACGGGCGACGGCTGGTTTAAGACCGGCGACGTCGGCATGGTGGATGCGCGTGGCTATGTGTGCATCGTCGGCCGCAGCAAAGACCTGATCATCAGCGGTGGCTACAACGTCTACCCGGCTGAGATCGAGGGCTATATCAACGACTTTCCAGGCGTGGCCGAAAGCGCGCTGATCGGCGTGCCCCATCCCGATTTCGGGGAGGTCGGCGTGGCTGTGCTGATCGCCAAGACGGGCGTGCAGCTCAGTGCTGAAGCTGTGTTGGCAGCGCTCAAAGCCCAGCTGGCCAACTTTAAAATTCCTAAGAAATGTTTTGTACTGCCCGAGTTGCCGCGTAACACCATGGGCAAGGTGCAAAAAAATCTGCTGCGGGAGCAGTACAAAAACCTGTTCAGCTGAGCCGGTTTTGCCGGAGCTCGCCAGTTAACGCAACACCAGCACCGGCACCGGCGAGTGCGTCAAGACATGCGTGGTTTCACTGCCCAGCAGCAGGCGCGAGATACCGCGCCGGCCGTGCGAGGCCATGACGATCAGGTCGCAGCCGTGTTTGTTAACAGCCGCAATGATGGCTTCGGCGATCAGATCAGAATGGGCCGTGATGCCCTTGGCCTGAACACCTTGGAGTGCGGCACTGGCCTTGACCGCCTCTACTGTCGCCAGCGCGCTGTCAGCCCATTGCTTTTCGATCCGGCCTACCTCCGTATTGGGGACGCTGGCGCCACCTTCAAAGTAACTCACCGGATAGCGCGGCACGACTTGAAGTGCCACGATTTCAGCGCCAGTCAGCAAGGCCAGTGCAATACCGCTGTCAACCGCTTTTTGGGAAAGTCCAGAGCCGTCTGTGGCGATCAAAATCTTTTTGTACATGGCTGCCTCCTGTTGATGTGTGCCTAAGCTTAAGTCGCTGAACTGTTGGCCGGTTTGATCCATGTCAATGGCATCGTTACTGCCTGCGATTACGCTTTAGCGCATGCAAATCAGCCTTGAAGAGTCTGCGCCTGCCGATCTGCCGGGCCTGAGTGTTTGGGACGAGGCCCCGGAGTGGTCGCGTTTTAGCCAGTCTTTACCTGCTGAAGGCACCGCGTTCAAGGAGGCTGAGGAGCTGTGGGAATCGCAGTTGCTGGTCAGTGGCATGCATTGCGCTGCCTGCTCTTTGATGCTCGAGCGTGCCTTGCTGGCGTCGCCGGGGGTTGTATCGGTCAAAGTGAGTGCGGCCAGCCAGCGAGCCAGCGTGGTTTGGTCGGCCAGCCAGACCCGGCCTTCCCTTTGGCTGTGCGCGCCGCGTGCCCTGGGTTACAGCCTGAGCCCGGCGCTGGACACGGCGGCCTCAGACCAGGCGAGGCGCGACGCGCGGCTTGCCCTGTGGCGCTGGCTGGTGGCCGGCTTTTGCATGATGCAGGTGATGATGTACGCCTTTCCGGCTTACGTGACCGAGCCGGGTGATATCACACCAGATATTGAAAAGCTGCTGCGCTGGGCGGCCTGGGTGTTAACGCTGCCAGTGCTTTTGTTTTCTTGCCGGCCCTTTTTTGCCAACGCCTGGCGTGATCTGCGCAGAGGTGAGGTCAGCATGGACTTGCCCGTTGCACTGGGCATTGTGATCACCTTTGCCATCAGCTCGGCCGCCACTTTTGAGCCGGCCGGCTGGTGGAGCAGCGAGGTCTATTTCGACTCGCTGACCATGTTTGTTTTTTTTCTGCTCAGCGGCCGCTGGCTGGAGCAGCGTCTGCGCGCTCGCACCAGCGGCGCTTTAGACGCGCTGGTGCAGCGCTTGCCCGACAGCGTACAACGGCGTTTGCCCGGCGGTGAGTTTGAGCTGGTAGCCGTGCGCCGGCTGGTGCCGAATGATGTGCTGCGGGTGCTGCCCGGACAGGCTTTTGCTGCGGATGGCGTACTGGAGAGCGGAGCTACCTTGGTGGACGAGGCACTTTTGAGCGGCGAGTCCCGCCCGCTGTCCAAAGCCCCGGGCGACGCTGTCATGGCCGGCAGCTACAACTTGTCGGCCACGGTATTGTTGCGGGTGCTGTTAATTGGTGAGCACACGCGTTATGCCGGTATCGTGACCTTGATGCAGCGCGCGGCCGTGGACAAGCCGCGACTGGCGATGCTGGCGGACCGCATTGCCAAGCCATTTTTGTGGTTTGTGCTGTTCGCTGCCTTGCTGGCAATGGCTTACTGGTGGCCCACAGACCCGGCCCGCGCCATCATGGCGGCGGTTGCTGTGCTGGTTGTGACCTGCCCGTGTGCCTTGTCTCTGGCCACGCCCACGGCCATGCTGACCAGCGCAGGCCTGCTGGCGCGCCAGGGTGTGTTGGTGCGACGCTTGCAATCCATTGAAACTTTGGCAAGTGTGGACACGGTGGTATTTGACAAAACCGGCACGCTCACCGAAGCACGCATGGGGCTGCGCCGGTCGGTCACGCGTGATGGCTTGTCGCCTGAGGCAGCGCTGGCCTTGGCCGTGGCCTTGGCCAAGGACTCCTTGCATCCTGTTTCACGTGCGCTTTGCGCAACTGCACAGGCGCAAACTGTGCCTATGTTGAGCGCCGGGCCTCGTGTGACGGGCGTGTCTGAGCAAGCGGGGCAGGGCGTGAGCGCTTTGTTGCTGGCGCCTTTCATGAGCGCATGCGCAGGTCCGATTCGTTTGGGCTCCGCCCTTTACTGCGGCATCCACAATGCGCCTGACAGTGAGCAGCTGCAGGTCTTTCTGGCAGACAGTGCCGGCTGGCTGGCGAGCTTTGAGCTCGATGAAATGCTCAGGCCGGATGCAGCGCAAGCTGTTTTGCAACTCCAAGCGGCCGGGTTGGAGGTTCAAATACTGTCAGGCGACCGAAGTTCGGCGGCCCGGCGTGTGGCCAGTGCTTTGGGTATTGAGCAAGTGCAAGGCGACTGCACTGCGCAAAGCAAACTGGCCTGGCTGCAAACTTTGCAAGGCCAGGGCCGCCGGGTGCTGATGGTGGGCGATGGCTTGAATGACGCCCCGGTACTTGCGCTGGCCGATGTGTCAGTAGCCATCGGGCAAGCGGTGCCCATGGCGCAGGCGCAGTCTGACTTCATCATCCCTGGCGGCCAGTTGAGCCGGCTGGCCAGTATGCCGACACAGGCTAAACGCACGCTGCGTACTGTGCGGCAAAACCTGCTTTGGGCGGGCGCTTACAACCTGCTTTGCGTGCCCTTGGCCATTGCTTCTTATTTACCAGCCTGGATGGCAGGTCTGGGCATGGCGCTCAGCTCATTGCTGGTGATGGCCAACGCCGCGCGCTTGACGCGCACACACGAGGGCGGCTGATGGACATTCTTTTTCTTCTGGTGCCTGTGTCCGTTTTGTTGGCCTTGGGCGTGGTCGGACTGCTGGCCTGGTCGGTCTGGTCGGGCCAGTTTGAGGATGTTGAAAGCGAAGGGCAGCGTATCTTTCTGGAGTCTGACACCGACACTCCGGTTGCCTTAGAAAAAAGAGAAATCTGATCTTTTTTGCTTCAGCCAAGCGCCTTGAGTTGATCCAAATCAAGCCCACGTCATTCATGGCACATGAGAATTCTTCTTAACTTAGGTTACAGAAGGTTTTACATGAGTGCAGTGTTCAACAGTGCTTCAGCTATGGCAGTTCAGAGCCCATGGGCGGCTTCCCGGGCCACGTTTTACAACGACAAGATTGTTCGCCAGTTTTCTATAGCGGCCGTGGTCTGGGGTGTTGTGAGCATGCTGGTGGGTGTGTTCATCGCCGCTCAGATGACCTGGCCGGAGCTTAACTTCGGCATCCCATGGCTGTCATTCGGCCGTTTGAGGCCTTTGCACACGAATGCCGCCATTTTTGCTTTTGGCGGTTGCTCGCTTTTTGCTACCAGCTACTGGGTGGTGCAACGCACTTGTCAGACGCGCATCATTTCCGACAAGCTGGCCGCTTTTCACTTCTGGGGCTGGCAGCTGGTCATTCTGGCGGCCGCTATTTCACTGCCGCTGGGTTATACGCGCGGCAAGGAGTACGCCGAGCTGGAGTGGCCTATCTCTATCCTGATCGCCGTGACCTGGGTGGCCTATGCGGTGGTGTTTTTTGGAACCATCGGCATTCGCAAGGTACGCCATATTTATGTGGCCAATTGGTTTTACGGCTCTTTCATCATTGCGGTGGCCTTGCTGCACATCGTCAATGCGGCGGTGGTGCCTGCCGGCCTGATGAAATCCTACTCGGCCTACGCCGGTGTGCAAGACGCCATGGTGCAGTGGTGGTACGGCCACAATGCCGTGGGCTTTTTCCTCACGGCCGGTTTTCTGGGCATCGTTTATTACTTCATTCCCAAGCAGGCCGAGCGGCCGGTTTACTCGTACCGCTTGTCCATCGTTCACTTCTGGGCGCTGATCTTCACCTACATGTGGGCTGGCCCGCACCATCTGCACTTCACCGCCTTGCCGGACTGGACGCAATCGTTGGGCATGGTGTTCTCGCTGATTCTGCTGGCGCCCAGTTGGGGCGGCATGATCAACGGCGTGATGACTCTGTCGGGCGCCTGGCACAAGCTGCGCGACGACCCGATCATCCGCTTCATGATTGTGGCCTTGTCGTTTTACGGCATCGCTACCTTTGAAGGCCCGATGATGTCCATCAAGACAGTGAACTCACTGTCGCATTACACCGACTGGAACATTGCGCACGTGCATGGCGGCACGCTCGGCTGGGTCGGATTTATATCGATGGGCGCTTTGTACTACCTGGTGCCGCGTCTGTTTGGCCAGAAAAAAATGCACAGCCTCAAGGCCATTGAAATTCATTTCTGGGTGGCCACCATTGGCATCGTGCTGTACATCGCGGCCATGTGGATTGCCGGCGTTATGCAGGGCTTGATGTGGCGCTCGATCAACCCTGACGGCTCGCTCACCTACACCTTTGTGGAAAGCGTGAAGGCGACCTACCCGTTTTACCTGGTGCGGTTTTGCGGTGGACTGTTGTACTTATCCGGTATGTTGATCATGGCCTGGAACGTGGTGATGACAGCCACAGCCGGCAAGCCTGTTGATGCTGCCATCCCATCGGCTTTGGCCCACGCCTGAAAGAAATCTGCCATGTCTTTTTCACACGAAAAAATTGAAACCAACAACTGGCTGATGATCGTTTTGATCCTGTTGGTGGTGGCCGTCGGCGGCTTGGTGGAAATTGTTCCACTGTTCTTTCAAAAATCCACCACACAGCCCATTGCCGGGGTGGTTCCGAACACCGCTTTACAGGTTGCAGGGCGCGATATTTATGTCCGGGAAGGTTGCTACAACTGCCACTCGCAGATGATCCGGCCGCTGGTGGCTGAAACATTGCGCTATGGCCACTACTCGGTGGCCGGTGAATTTGTCTACGACCACCCTTTTCAATGGGGCAGCAAACGCACAGGGCCCGATCTGCACCGGGTGGGCGGTAAATACAGCGATGAATGGCAGCGCCTGCACCTGACCAACCCGCGTGATCTGGTGCCTGAGTCCATCATGCCGGCCTACCCGTGGCTTGAAACGACGCCAGCGGACGCGGACACCATCCAGAGCCATATGAAAGCCCTGCGTGTGGTTGGCGTGCCTTACACCGATGCAGAGATTGCGGCTGCACCGGCCGCGCTCAAGGATAAGACCGAGCTCGATGCCTTGATCGCCTACCTGCAAGGCCTGGGGCTGGCGCTGAAATAAGGGACAGACCAAGATGAACATCGAAATCAATGTGCTCAGAAGCGTCGTCACCGTCGCTGCTTTTGCATCCTTTGTCGCCATCCTGGTGTGGGCCTACCTGCCGGCCAGACAAAAACAATTTGATGAAGCGGCCCGGTTGCCCTTCAAGTCGGAATAGGAGAAGGATCCATGAGCGATTTCGTCAACAGTTTTTGGCCATGGTATGTGGCCGCGATCAGCTTGGTGTCTATTTTGGCTTGTGCATTGCTGCTGTGGATAGCCGGTAAGGCCAAAGTCAATGCGCATTCAGGCGCAGGCAGTGACAACACTACCGGCCATGTGTGGGACGAAAACTTGAGTGAGCTCAACAACCCCTTGCCGCGTTGGTGGATGTGGCTGTTCATTCTCACGGTGATTTTCGGTCTGGCTTATCTGGTGATCTTTCCGGGGCTGGGCAGCTTTCAGGGTACGGCCCAATGGTCTACCCAGGCCGAGCACAAGGACGATGTGGCGCGCATGGACGCGCAAGTGGCACCTCTGTATGCAGAGTTTGCGAGCAAGTCGGTGGAGTCATTAGCGCGTGACCCGCGGGCTCTGGCCATCGGTGAGCGGCAGTTCATGAACACCTGCGCACAGTGTCACGGCTCTGACGGAAGAGGCAGCAAGTCTTACCCCAACCTCACCAATGCCGACTCAGCTTGGTTGGGTTCGCGCAATGCAGCGCACATTGTTCAGACGGTGAGCAAGGGCCGCACCGGCATCATGCCGCCGATGGCGGCGTCCCTGCCGGGCGAGACTGACATCACAGACGTGGCGCATTACGTGCTTTCTTTATCCGGCAGCCCTTTCAATGAAGTCAAGGCCTTCAACGGTAAGCAGAAGTTCGGGGTTTGCGCAGCTTGTCACGGCATGGATGGCAAGGGAAACAAAACCCTGGGCGCGCCCAATTTGACGGACAACTACTGGCTGCACGGTTGGGGCGAGGCGGCGATTGTCAGCATGATTAAAAACGGCAAGACCAATGTGATGCCGGCCCAGTCACCCAAGCTCAGCGCAGATCAGATTCATGTGGTGGCGGCTTATGTGCTGAGCATCGGCGGTTTGCCACCCCTGAGCGCTGCGCCTGCAGCCAAGTGATGCCCCCGGACGCAAAAGCAGCGTCTGCCCAGGCCCGGGTGATTCCCATCGTGGCGGTGCAGCAAGCGCCCGATGGCAGTGAGGGCGACTCCAGTGGGGTAGCGTCGCTTTATCAGGCAGACAAGAAAATTTACGCGCGCGCAGTTTCCGGCTTGTTCAGTCGCTGGCGCTGGAGCCTGGTGTGGTTGACCCAATTGCTTTTTTATGGCTTGCCTTGGGTGAGCATGAACGAGCGGCAGGCGGTGCTGTTTGAGCTGACGACGCGGCGCTTTTATATCTTTAACCTGGTGCTCTACCCGCAGGACCTGATTTACCTGACGGGCTTGCTGGTCATCAGTGCTTTGTCGCTTTTCTTGTTCACGGCGGTAGCAGGTCGTCTCTGGTGTGGCTACGCTTGCCCGCAAACCGTTTACACCGAAATATTCATGTGGGTCGAGCGCCGGATTGAGGGTGACAGGGCATCCCGCATGCGTTTGGATAAATCGCCATGGAGCGCGTCCAAGTTCTCACGCAAAGCGGCCAAACACGCAGTCTGGATTGCCATTGGCTTGTGGACTGGCTTCACGTTCGTTTCTTACTTCACACCGATCCGGGTGCTGGCGCAGGAAGTGCAAAGCCTGACTTTGGGCCCCTGGGAATGGTTCTGGATTTTGTTTTACGGCTTTGCCACATACGGCAATGCAGGTTGGATGCGCGAGCAGGTGTGCAAGTACATGTGCCCCTATGCGCGCTTTCAAAGCGCCATGTTTGACCGCGACACGCTGATCGTCACCTATGACCAGGCGCGAGGTGAGGGCCGCGGCGTTCGCCCGCGCAGCGACACCCAGGTGCAGTACCAGGCTAAAGGTTTGGGTGACTGCATTGACTGCGAACTGTGCGTTCAGGTCTGCCCGACCGGCATTGACATACGCAACGGTTTGCAATACGAATGCATCAGCTGCTCGGCCTGCATTGATGTTTGCAACTCGGTCATGGACAAAATGCATTACCCGCGCGGTTTGATACGCTACAGCACACCCAACGGCATGCGCTTGAAATTGACAGCAGCTGCCATGGTCCGCCGTGTCTTGCGACCACGCGTGCTGGTCTACACCACGGTGCTGCTGACGGTCAGCGTGACACTGATGATGAGTCTGGTCATGCGAACACCATTCAAAGTGGATGTGGTGCGCGACCGTGGCGCCATGGCCCGCATGGTCGGCCAGGGACAGATTGAAAATGTGTACCGCTTGCAGATCATGAACGCCACCGAAAAGCCGCAGCAATACGATGTGAGCGTGAGCGTCAGCGGTCTGCCGGGTGCGCACCTGGTGAGCCCGGGTTCAGTGCTTGTCGAGGCCGCTGCCTCGCGCTGGGTGGCGCTGCGGGTGCAAGCACCGGGCGAAGCGGCCAGTGCGGGTTCACATCCAATGATTTTTCTGATCACAGGCGCCGGTGGGCAGGGCGTTTTGGCGGAAAAATCGTCTTTTCTGGTGCCACGATGAAGCGCGCTGCCAAACTTAAATTGAACTGCTTTGACAAGGAATTCCATGGCCCAAACACATAATTTCAAGGTTTCAGGCGCTGCCAGTACGGTGGTAGATGCGCAGACCCAGACTGCCCCCCCGTGGTGGAAAGAGCCTTACGTGTGGATGGTGATCTCCGGACCGATGTCGGCTGTTGTGGCCTGTCTGATCACGGCGGTGTACATACTCAAAGGCCCCGACGCTCTGGTGGCTGACGATCAATTCGTGCAAGGCCGGCATATCGCGCAGGCGCTTAAATCGGCTGCGCCGGCTATGGTGCCGGCCAACACCGCCAGAAACCACAGCGCCACCGGCGTAAAAAGCAATGCGAAACCCTGAGCCCCTGGCGGACCCGCGGGCCGAATTGGCGGCAGAGTCTGTGGTGCTGCGCACTGCTGCAATGATTTTGTGGCCCTCTTTCATGGCCGCTTGCCTACTCGAAGCCTTGGTCTTTGCCTTGATAGACCCCAGTGAGCTTCATTGGCCCGGCCAGCAGTCAGAGCCCACGCGCCAGAGCGTTTACTCGGTCGCCTTCTTTTTGTTTTGGATCATCTGCATGGCTTGCAGCGCTGCGGTGCTATGGCTGGAAAAATCCAGCAGCAGCCTGAACGCGCAACTACTCACTGACAAATCTGAGGATTGACGATTCGCTTGAGAGCATCCGCATCACAAATATGGATGTGACGCTGCTTGACCTCCACCATGCCATCGTCTGCAAACTTGGAGAAAGTGCGGCTGACGGTTTCGAGCTTCATGCCCAGGTAGCTGCCAATTTCTTCGCGTGTCATGCGCAAAATTAGCTCTGACTTTGAAAACCCGCGAGCCTGCAGACGCTGCACCAGGTTAAGTAAAAAGGCGGCCAGGCGTTCTTCTGCACGCATGCTGCCCAGCAGCAACATCACGCCGTGTTCACGCACAATTTCCCGGCTCATGATTTTGTGAACATGCCGCTGCAATGAGTTGATTTCCCGGGAGATCTCCTCGATCCGGTCAAAGGGCAAAACGCAGACCTCGGCGTCTTCAAGTGCGATAACGTCGCAGGTGTGCAGCTCATTGACGATGCCGTCCAAGCCGATGATCTCGCCGGCCATTTGAAAACCAGTGACCTGGTCGCGACCGTCCTCGGTGTTGACGGTCGTTTTGAAAAAACCAGTGCGTATGGCATACAAAGAGGTGAATTTTTCACCATTGTGAAACAGCGAGGCCCCCCGCTTGACCGTTCGGCGAACGGCCACCAGTTCATCGACGCGAAGTAGCTCTTGTTCGCTCAGGCCCATGGGCATGCAAAGTTCGCGCAAATTGCAATTTGAGCAGGCGACTTTGATGGATTCTTTGTTCATTTTTTACTTTCAATGACGGCAGCGTCACAGGTTCAAAAAATCAATATCTCAAGTCGGCAATCATTCCGGTCAAGGACCGGTTTGATGCGCGGCCTTGATTGATCCACGTCAATGCAGGCGTTTCGTCGCAGGTGCACATTAGCTTGCATTGTCAGTGATTTCAAGGATTGCGCTATGAGCCCCGTTTCAACTGAACTTTTACGAAGGTTTGACCTGAGTGGTCCACGCTATACCTCGTACCCCACGGCGGACCGTTTTGTTGAAGCATTCACCGAAGCAGATTACATCCAGGCCTTGAGACAGCGACGTACCGGCGCGGCTTCGCTGAACCTGCCGCTGTCGCTTTATGTGCACATTCCGTTTTGCGAGTCACTTTGCTATTACTGTGCCTGCAACAAGATTGTCACCAAGCATCACAGCAAGGCAGAAGCTTATCTGCACTACCTGGGCAAAGAGCTTGATCTGCACATTCAGCATCTCGGCCTGGGCCAGCCTGTCAGCCAGCTGCACCTGGGCGGCGGTACACCCACATTTTTGTCAGACGATGAACTGCGCAGCCTGATGAACATGCTGAAGTGGAATTTCAATCTGTCCAGTGGTGCTGAGTTCGCCATTGAGGTGGATCCGCGCACAGTGGATGCGTCCCGGCTGGAGGTGTTGGCAGAGCTGGGCTTCAACCGTTTGAGTTTGGGTGTGCAGGATTTTGATCCGGCGGTGCAAAAAGCAGTACACCGTGTGCAGCCTGCCGAACAAGTCTTTGCCTTGATGGAGGCGGCGCGTCGTTTGAATTTTCAGTCGGTGAATGTGGATTTGATCTACGGATTGCCTATGCAGACGCCGGAGTCTTTTGACCGGACACTGGCACAAGTCGCTGCGCTGCGGCCTGACCGCGTGGCGCTGTATGCCTATGCCCATTTGCCGGCCCGTTTCAAGCCTCAACGCCGTATCAACTCTTTTGATTTGCCCTCGGTTGGGGCCAAGGTGGCCATGCTGTCGCGATCACTGGATGCCTTTGATGAGGCAGGTTATGTGTACATCGGTATGGATCACTTCGCACTGCCCGATGACCCGCTGGCAGTCGCCAAGCGCCAAGGACGTTTGCACCGTAATTTCCAAGGCTACAGCACCCAGCCAGACTGTGACTTGATTGCACTTGGGGTGTCGGCGATCGGCCGCATTGGTGCGACCTACAGCCAAAATGCCAAATCGATGGAGGAGTATTGCGACCGGTTGGACCAGGGCCGGCTGCCTGTGGTGCGTGGTTTTGCTTCTTCTCGCGACGATCTGGTGCGCCGTACCGTCATCATGGCCTTGATGTGCCAGGGGGTGGTTCAGTATGAGTCGGTTGAACTGGCGTTTTTGATCGATTTCAAAACTTACTTTGCCAAGGAGTTGGAGGCTTTGAAGGGGCTGGTCGAGCAGGGTCTGGTGGTGGTCAATGGTCACAGTTTTGAAGTCACGGCCCAAGGTTGGTTTTTTGTGCGCGCCGTGGCCATGGTGTTTGACCGGTATTTGCAGGCCGACCGGGCACGCTCTCTGTTCTCGAAAATCATCTGATGTCATCGACGCTGCTGGCCACCGCTTTGCTGATGGGTTTGGCGGGCGGGCCCCATTGTGTGGCCATGTGTGGCGCAGCTTGTGCGGCCCTGGGCAGTGCCAAGCCGGGTCAGGTCTCGGGTACGCGGTCTTTGTGGCTCTTTCAGCTGGGCCGGCTGGCAGGTTATTCCGCGCTGGGGGCTTTGGCGGCTGCATCCATGCAGGGCCTGGGCTGGCTCAGTGTGCAGTCTGCCGCGCTGCGGCCTGTCTGGAGCCTGTTGCATGTGGCGGCTGCCATGCTGGGTTTGATGCTACTGGTGCAAGGTCGCCAGCCGCTTTGGCTGGAATTGGGCGCGCGCGGGGTGTGGACGCGCATCCGCGGCTACTTCAAGGACACCGGCCGGATGGCCGGCGTGACCGTCCACTTGGCGCTGGGTACGCTCTGGGCCTTGCTGCCTTGCGGCTTGCTGTATTCGGCACTGCTGGTGGCCGCACTGAGCGCTGATGCGGCGCAGGGTGCCGGCGTGATGGCGCTGTTTGCCCTGGGCAGTGGCTTGAGCCTGATGGCCGGCCCCTGGCTTTGGCTGCGTCTGCGCGGCCCGGACTCCGGCCAATGGGCGGTAAGACTGGCTGGCGCTGCTTTGCTGGTCAGTTCAGCCTGGGCTTTGTGGATGGGTTTGGTGCACGATGCAGCACCTTGGTGCGTTAGCCCTTGAGCCCGAGACCCCAGTTCTGACTGGGCAAGACCTGACGGCTTTCAAACAGTCTCAAAGCGCTTAAATAACTCTTACAATCCGCTTTTCTTAGCGCCCGGCACGCTTTAGCCGAGCGCTTCCAGCAACCTTCTTCAAGGATTTCAAACATCATGAACAAGCTCGTTTTGTCGCTCGCTGTTGCAACGTTTTCTCTGCTTGGCTGCGAAAAAAAATCGCCAACGCCTGCACCGGTTGCTGTGGCTGTCAATGCCGAAGAAAAAGTCCTCAATATCTACAACTGGCCCGATTACATCGCCCAGGACATGGTGGCCGATTTCACAAAGGAAACCGGCATCAAGGTCAACTACCAGACCTTTGAAAACAACGAAGCGTTGCACGCCAAACTGGTGGCCGGCAACACAGGCTATGACATCGTGGTGCCGGGCGCCGTGTTTGCCAAGCCGCAAATTGACGGTGGCCTGCTGCTCAAACTCGACAAGGCGCAGCTGAGCAATTACGCCAATTTAGACCCGGCCATCATGGGCAAGCTGACGGCCATTGATGCCGGTAATGCGCACCTGGTTCCCTGGGCCTGGAGTTTCACTACAGTCGGTATCAACAAGGCCAAGGTCACCAAAGCCCTGGGCACCACCCCGATGCCGGCCAACGCATGGGAATTGGTCTTTAACCCGACCTACACCGCCAAGCTCAAGTCCTGCGGTATTGCCTTTTTAGACTCGCCCACCGAAGTTCTGCCGCCGGCCATGCATTTCCTGGGCAAAAACGCCTATTCAAACGATGTTGCCGACCATCAGGCCGCTGCAGCCATGCTGGCCAAAGTGCGGCCGCACATCCGCATGTTCAGCAGCACCATGATCGATGATCTGGCGGGCGGCAAAGCCTGCGTGGCGCTGGCCTGGGCGGGTGATATCAACATCGCGCGCAGCCGCGCCATTGAAAATAAAAGCGGTCAGGAAATTGAAGCCTTGCTGCCCAGCGCCGGCGGCCTGATTTTCTTTGACACTTTGGCCATCCCCAAAGATGCCAAGCACCCCAACAATGCCCATGCCTTTATCAACTACTTCCTGCGTCCTGAAGTTTCTGCCGCTTTGACCAACGAGCTGAGCTACGCCACTGCCAACAAAGCCAGTCTGGCCAAGGTCAAGCCCGAGATTGCCCAGGACAAAGCCGTTTTCCCTGATGCGGCCAATCTCGAAAAAATGGTTTCCCCCGCGAGCTTTAGCAACGAAGCGCGGGCTTCGATGGCGAATGTTTTCACTGCCTTCAAAAAAGGGCAATGAATTTCAGGACCTAGGTTGTTGACATGAACCTGTCCACCGAAAGCCAAGCCGGCTTCTTGTGTACTGATCGGCTCGTCAAACGTTTTGACGCAGTCGCTGCTGTCGACGACGTCAGCCTGGCCATTCGCAAAGGTGAAATTTTTGCCCTGCTCGGCCCATCGGGTTGCGGTAAATCGACGCTCTTGCGCATGCTCGCCGGCTTCGAAGCGCCCAGCGCCGGCGACGTGCTTCTCGATGGCGTGAACATCGCTTCGATGCCGCCCTACGAGCGGCCCATCAACATGATGTTCCAGTCTTATGCGCTGTTTCCCCACTTGAGTGTGTGGGACAACATTGCATTTGGACTGCGACGAGAAGGCTTGCCCAAGGCCGAGATCAGTGAACGCGTGGAAGGTATGTTGCGGCTGGTGCAACTCACGGCTTTTGCCAAGCGCAAGCCGCACCAGCTCTCTGGCGGCCAGCAGCAACGCGTGGCGCTGGCCCGCAGCCTGGCCAAGCGCCCGCAATTGCTGCTGCTGGACGAGCCACTGGGCGCGCTGGACAAAAAGCTGCGTGAGCAGACGCAGTTTGAGCTGGTCAACATCATCGAGTCGGTGGGCGTGACCTGCGTGATGGTCACCCACGACCAGGAAGAAGCCATGACCATGGCTTCGCGCATCGCCGTCATGCGTCAGGGCAAGGTGTTACAGGTGGGTACGCCGCGCGAAATCTACGAGCAACCGAATTGCCGCTTCGTGGCCGATTTCATTGGCAACGTCAATTTGTTCGAGGGTCAGCTGCAGCACACATCACCGGGCCGCTGTGAAATCAGCAGCCCCGAAGGGGTTCTCGCCGTGACCCACAGCGTCTGCGGCACGAGCGACCCCATTGGCACGGCCGTGTCGCTTGCGGTACGGCCTGAAAAAATTCACATTGCCAAATCGCGGCCGGGCGTCAGCGACAACCTCTTCACAGGAAAGGTGCGTGAGATTGCTTACTTTGGCAGCTACAGCACTTTCATTGTGGACATGCCCAGCGGTAAATCGGTCAAGATCACCGAGGGCAACACGGCCCGGCAAGATGAAAACCCCATCACCTGGGGCGATGAGGTATTTTTCTGGTGGGATAGCGCCGCCCCGGTGTTGCTGACGCAATGAGGAGGCTGCGGTGAAATTGTTCCTGACGCAGACTTTCAGGCCCGGGCGGCGATTTGTGATCGGCGTGCCCTTTGTGTGGCTGGGTATCTTTTTCGTTGTGCCGTTTTTGATACTGCTGCGTATCAGCATCACGGACATGGGCAACGGCATTGACCCGTTTTCACCCTTGTTCGATTCTTCAGACGGCACCTGGCGCTGGCTCTTTAAGTTTGACAACTACGCTGCCATTTTCCGGGCTGCCGCCGACGGGGCAGGGCTTGTTGCCAACGGGCTGGGCCAGACCATTTACATGGACGCCTACATTACTTCGCTGAAGTACGCTTTTTTCACAACGGTTTTTTGTCTGCTGATCGGTTACCCGTTTGCCTATTTCATTGCGCGTGCCCGGCCCAGTATTCGCCCGGCCTTGCTGATGATGGTGATGCTGCCGTTCTGGACTTCGTTTTTGTTGCGTGTTTACGCCTGGAAGGGCATTCTGGCGGACCAGGGCGTGATCAACAACGCCTTGATGGCTGTGGGCCTCATTGATGAACCCATTGTCATGCTTTACACCGATGTCTCCATGCTGGTGGGCATGACCTATGTTTACCTGCCTTTCATGGTTTTGCCTCTGTATGCGACGCTGGTGAAAATGGATTTTCGCTTACTGGAAGCTGCACACGACCTGGGCGCCAGCCCGTGGAAGGCTTTTTGGCTGATCACTGTGCCGCTGAGCAAGGCTGGCATCATCTCCGGCGCCATGCTGGTCTTTATTCCCAGTGTGGGCGAGTTCGTGATTCCCTCTTTATTGGGTGGGGCAGAAAACATCATGATCGGGCGTGTTGTCTGGGACGAGATGTTCAGCAGCAACAACTGGCCGCGCGCTAGTGCACTGGCGGTGGCAATGGTTTGTCTGATTCTTTTCCCCCTGGCACTTTATTACCACTACAGTGCCCAGACACGCGCGCCATCGGCCGATTGATATGCGGGCTCTCCATCGTTTTATGCTGGCTAATTTCGGACGCTTTTGGTTGGCCGCGGTCTATTTTTTCCTTTACGCTCCGCTGGCTTTTTTTGTGGTTTTTTCTTTCAATAGCACGCGGCAGGACGGTATCTTTACCGGCTTTTCACTGCGCTGGTACAGCGCCTTGTGGGCTGACACGCGACTGGTCGATGGTTTTTTACTCTCACTCAAGGTGGCACTGGTGACGGCCAGCTTGTCAGCGGTGCTGGGTGCGATGGCGGCATTTGTGCTGGTGCGCTACGAGCGTTTTCGTGGCAGGCCGCTATTCATCGGCCTGGTCAACGCGCCCCTGATCATGCCGGAGGTGATCATTGGCCTGTCTTTGTTGCTTTTGATGGTGGCTGTGCAGCGTGCTGTGGGCTGGCCGGACCGCGGCATGGGCACCATCGTGATTGGCCACACCCTGCTGGGCATGGCCTACGCTGCCGTGGTGATTCAGTCGCGCCTGCGGGAGGTCGACAAGTCCATTGAGGAAGCTGCCATGGATTTGGGCTGTCGGCCATTGCAGGTCTTTTTTTTGGTGACGCTGCCTAGCATTGCGCCTGCCATGGTGGCGGCTTGGCTGTTGACCTTCACCTTGTCATTTGACGACGTGGTGATCTCCGAGTTTCTATCAGGCCCCGGCGTGACCACGCTGCCGCAAGTGATTTTCAGTTATGCCCGCCGTGGCATCAACCCATCGATTTATGCCGCTGCCACTTTGTTGATTGCCGTGGTCAGCTTGGCCGTCATTGCCTACAGCGTCTATGAGGCGCGGCAGCACCGGCAGCGCCTGCGCGACATGCGTGCGGCGTCCCTTCACTAACCGGTTCTTTTTGACGCCGCCATGTGAGTGACAGTTTTGTCTGGCCAGGTCGCCAGGCCAACCCCGGCCAGTGCCAGAGTGAACGCTGCGATGTGTGCCGGCCCCAGTGCTTCGCCCAGGACTCCCACGCCGACCAAGGTGGCGCTGATGGGCAGCATCACCGTGAAAATACCTGCCTGATGGGCCGGTACATGACGCAGACCGGTCATCCAAAGCCACACGCTCCAGACGCTGGCGGCCAGTGCGTAAAAGACAAACAGCGACCAGGTGGGTGTGGTGACAGAACCAAAGTCAAAGTTACGGGCCACCCACAAACCCAGCGGCGTCATCAAGATGAAACCCCACACATTGATCAAGGCCGTGATGCGTTTTGGACCCAGAACACCGCTTAGTTTTTTACCGATCACGGCATAAGCAGCTTCGCAGAGTACTGCACCCATCAAGAGCAGGTGTCCCAGCCACTGCGCCTGCGCAGTGGTGTTGCTGACTTCTTGCTGCGCATGCGGGCTGCTGGCCAGCGACAGCAAGCTGATGCCTGCGACCGCGCAAGCCACCGCGGCCCAGGTGCGCCTTCGCACTTGCTCGCGCAAAAACAAAAAACTCATCACGGCCACCGCTGCCGGTATAGACGCCATGATCACACCTGCCGCCACGGCACCGGTCAGCGCCACGCCGTAGAGCATGCAAATTGAAAAAAGAAAGTTACCAAGAAAGGACTCTAAAAACACCAGTTGCCGCGTGGACCGGTTCATTGGCGCTTCGTCGGCCGGTTTTTTGAGCCAGTGCAGTATGGCCAGACCACCGACGCCAAAGCGTAACCAGGCCAACAAAAATACCGGCAATGCGGCCACCAGGGGCTTTGACAGCGCCACATAACTGCCCACCAGCGCCATGCTCAGCGCGAGGCATCCATAGGCGAAAAAGCGATTCATGTGGGGTTGCGCAGTGTGGTGATGAGTCTTGGCCAATGATGCCTGACTTTGTGTTTGTCCCTTTTTCTTTCGCAGTCACGATTGGAAAAGTCATTTTGTAATGCGGAATATTGCAATGCTGCACTGCCGCATAATTTCTCAATATAAGAAAATTATTTCTGCATTGTGGAATATTACTGAAAGATTATTGAATTTAAACAATTAAATTTATATCTTGTATAAGATATGAGGGTGGCGTAAAGTCTTCTATAAGACTTAAAGTGAAGGTATGTGCAGCGCAGTTTTTGGCGCCCAATCCATCAGCGAAATGGGTGTCAAAAGCAGGCTGGACTGAATTTTTTCTTTAACTTCCAGGAGTGAACGCATGCCACAGACTTTGACAGAACAACTCAGCCGCGAACAACAAATTGCCAGCCTTGAAAAAGACTGGGCCACCAACCCACGCTGGAAAGGCATCCAGCGTGGTTACAGCGCCGCCGATGTGGTGCGCTTGCGCGGATCGTTTCGCATTGAGTACACGCTGGCTCGCCGCGGCGCCGAAAAGCTCTGGGACTTGCTGCATACCCTGCCTTACGTCAACACCCTGGGCGCGCTCACCGGTGGTCAGGCCATGCAGCAGGTCAAAGCCGGCGTCAAAGCGATCTACCTCTCAGGCTGGCAGGTGGCCGCAGACAACAACACATACTCGTCGATGTACCCGGACCAGTCCTTGTACCCCGTGGACTCGGTGCCCAAGGTGGTTGAGAGCATGAACAACACCTTCCGCCGTGCTGACGAAATCCAGCATGCCAAAGGTATTGACGCCGGTGACAAGGACTTTGTTGATTACTTCGCGCCCATCGTGGCCGATGCCGAAGCCGGTTTTGGCGGCGTACTCAACGCTTTTGAGCTGATGAAGGCCATGATCAAGGCCGGCGCCGGTGCTGTGCATTGGGAAGATCAGCTGGCCTCCGTCAAGAAGTGCGGCCACATGGGTGGCAAGGTGCTTTTACCGACCCGCGAGTCCTGCCAGAAACTGATCGCTGCCCGCATGGCGGCTGACGTTTGCGGCGTGCCTACGCTGGTGATTGCCCGCACAGACGCTGAAGCGGCTGATTTGCTGACCTCTGACTATGACGAGATCGACAAACCCTTCCTCACCGGCGAGCGCACGTCCGAAGGCTTTTACAAAACCCGCAAGGGCATCGACCAGGCGATTGCCCGTGCCAATGCCTACGCGCATTACGCCGACCTCGTGTGGTGCGAAACCGGCACGCCTGACCTGGATTTCGCCAAGAAATTTGCTGACGCTGTGCACAAGGTTCACCCCGGCAAGATGCTGGCCTACAACTGCTCGCCATCGTTTAACTGGAAGAAAAACCTGGACGACGCCACCATTGCCAAGTTCCAGCGCGAGCTCGGTGCCATGGGTTACAAGTACCAGTTCATCACGCTGGCCGGCATTCACTCGATGTGGTTCAACATGTATGACCTGTCGCAAGACTATGTCAAACGCGGCATGACGGCCTATGTAGAGAAGGTTCAAGAGCCCGAGTTTGCAGCCCGCGAGCGCGGCTACACCTTCGTGTCACACCAGCAGGAAGTCGGCACCGGCTACTTTGACAATGTCACCACGGCCATTCAGGGCGGAAAGTCCAGTGTGACGGCGCTGACCGGCTCGACCGAAGAAGAGCAGTTCCACTGAAATTGAGCACAGCAGGGGCGGCGTAAAATCACGCCATTCCGGCTTACCTAGAAAAAGCGCGGCCTGTCCGCGCTTTTTCTTTTTCCTTTTTGAAAACCATGATCCAAGTCACGCTTCCAGACGCATCTAAACGCGATTTCCCGCAACCCGTCACCGTGGCAGAAGTTGCTGCTTCCATCGGTGCGGGCCTGGCCAAGGCCGCTTTGGGCGGCAAGGTGGACGGCAAGTTGGTAGATACCAGCTACCTGATTCAAAGCAATAGCGCACTGGCCATCATCACCGCCAAGGACACCGAAGGGCTGGAACTGATCCGGCACTCCACTGCCCATTTGCTGGCTTACGCCGTCAAAGAACTTTTCCCTGAAGCGCAGGTCACCATCGGCCCGGTGATCGAGAACGGCTTTTTCTACGACTTCTCTTACAAGCGGCCTTTCACCCCCGAAGACCTGGAAACGATTGAAAAGCGCATGACCCAGCTCGCTGCAAAAGACGAGCCCGTGCTGCGCCGCGTGTTGCCGCGCGATGAGGCTGTGGCGCACTTCAAAGCGATGGGTGAGCATTACAAGGCCGAGATCATCGGCAGCATTCCGGCCGGTGAAGATGTCTCCTTGTACCGCGAAGGCTCCTTTGAAGACCTGTGCCGCGGCCCGCATGTGCCCAGCACCGGCAAGCTTAAATTCTTCAAGCTCATGAAAGTGGCCGGTGCCTACTGGCGCGGTGACCACCGCAATGAAATGCTGCAACGGATTTACGGCACGGCCTGGGCCAGCAAGGACGATCTGCAGCAGCACCTGACCATGCTGGAGGAAGCCGAAAAGCGCGACCACCGCAAGCTGGGCAAAGAACTCGACTTGTTTCACATTGACGACCACGCGCCGGGTCTGGTGTTTTGGCATCCCAAGGGTTGGACGGTCTGGCAGGGCGTCGAGCAGTACATGCGCCGCGTCTACCAGGACAACGGTTATCTGGAAGTCAAGGGCCCGCAGGTTATCGACAAGACGCTGTGGGAAAAAACCGGGCACTGGGACAAGTACCGAGAGAACATGTTCACCACCGAGAGCGAAAAGCGCGAGTACGCGCTCAAGCCCATGAACTGCCCCGGCCACATCCTGATCTTCAAGCAGGGTATCAAGAGCTACCGCGACCTGCCGCTGCGCTACGGCGAATTCGGTCAGTGCCACCGCAACGAGCCCTCGGGCGGCTTGCACGGCATCATGCGCGTGCGCGGCTTCACGCAAGACGACGGCCACATTTTTTGCACCGAAGAGCAGATCCTGGCCGAGTGCGTCCACTACACCACCTTGCTGCAAAAGGTCTACACCGACTTTGGCTTTAAGAACATCATCTACAAGGTGGCCACGCGCCCAGAAAAGCGCATTGGCTCCGATGAAAGCTGGGACAAGGCTGAACATGCCTTGATGGAGAGCTTGCGGGCATCGGGTTGCGAGTTCGAGATCGCCCCGGGCGATGGCGCTTTTTACGGCCCCAAGATCGAATACACGCTCAAGGACGCGCTGGGCCGGCAGTGGCAGTGCGGCACCATGCAGGTCGATTTTTCCATGCCAGAGCGTCTGGACGCCGAGTACGTGGGTGAAGACGGCGCGCGTCACCGCCCCGTCATGCTGCACCGCGCTATCGTCGGCAGCCTGGAGCGTTTCATAGGTATTTTGATAGAAGAGCATGCCGGCGCGCTGCCCATCTGGCTGGCACCGGTTCAGGTTTCGGTGCTCAATATCACTGACGCTCAGTCAGATTACTGTCGGGAAATCACCAAAACGCTGCAAAATCAAGGGCTTAGGGTCCAGTTAGACCTCAAAAACGAGAAAATAACGTATAAAATACGTGAGCACTCAATGCAAAAGGTTCCTTATCTGCTTGTCGTTGGCGACAAAGAAAAGGATGCCGTAGCGGTTGCAGTGCGCGCCCGGGGTAACAAAGACCTTGGAGTGATGTCACTTGAAGCCTTTGCTGCGCAAATCGCCTCTGACATCGCAAACAAAGCCTGATCGTTCACAGTTGTTGATCAATTTGGTCTGTCGTCCTTGTGGGACGGGCGTAAGCTGCTATTGCTTTTATAGTATTTTTTTGAAGGACCACAACCATCGCTACTGAATTTCGTGACCGTCGTCACCGCGAAGAACGCAAGCATCGCTTGAACCGTGAAATCATGGCCCCCGAAGTTCGCCTTAGCGGGCTGGACAACGAGCCCTTGGGCATTGTCAACATCATGGAGGCTTTGCGCCTGGCCGGCGATGCTGATGTTGATCTTGTTGAGATCTCCCCCACGGCCGTGCCGCCTGTGTGTCGGCTTATGGATTACGGCAAATTCAAGTACGCGGAGCAGAAAAAAGCCGCCGAAGCCAAGTCCAAGCAAAAAGTGATTGAGGTCAAGGAAGTTAAGTTCCGGCCCGGTACAGACGACGGTGACTACAACATCAAGGTGCGCAATATCAAGCGTTTTCTCGATGACGGCGACAAGTGCAAGATCACCTTGCGTTTTAGAGGTCGTGAGATCACTCACCAGGAACTCGGTTTGGCTTTGTTGGCCCGTATCAGGGATGAGTTGGCAGATTTGATTGTGGTTGAGCAGTTCCCTAAGCTAGAAGGCCGGCAGATGGTCATGATGATCGCGCCAGGCAAGAAAAAGCCCGGTTCAAAGTCTGCAGCGCCGTCTGAAGCGGCACCTGCTGCGACGACTGATTCTTGAGTGTTGGCTATTGCGGCGATAATCGCAGCAGTTGTGTAGTTAATTTCTTTAGCGTTCGCGTTAAAAGATAATTTTCAAAGGGGTGCTTGCACTCCTGAGGCGCCAGATGAAAGTCAGGCGTTTCGAAAGCGATGACGCAAGTCATCGCGACCAGCAGCAGGTTTTAAACCTGCCGCCGGACAAGCGGCTTGTTGCAAAACAGGCTGCTTGATAAGTGGCTCGGGGCCATCAAGTCTGCGGAAGGTTCGCAGCGCCTCACGAGCACAAAAGAAAAGGAGCATTCACATGCCCAAAATGAAGACCAAGAGCAGCGCTAAAAAGCGTTTTCGCG
>JBIKPY010000095.1:0-8000 GCA_044357185.1 Polaromonas sp. | reverse complement strand
GCGTAGCTCGTTTCCATGTCGCGCTCATCTGCAAAGCGAAGAATCATCTCTTTGCCGGCCTGGTTGGTGACGACGCGCTTGAGAATGCCGTCCAAAATGAAGTACTGCTCCATCTCGTGCACACCTTGCTGGAGCAGGGAATCGCCTTTATGGCAGTCCACGACTACCAGCAGCGCCTCAAGTTCAGCGGTTTGGGCTGCTGTGATGCCTTGGAGAACGGTGTTTTGCCCCAACTGGACACGAATGACGTTTCTGTCAGGATGATCAACGAGGGATGACATGTTTAAGGAAATGGGCCGCAAGCAAAAAAGTAACCCGCTTACAGGGCTCAAAACAGGGAAAATTGACCGTGGTCAATGGTCTGTAAAACGTCGGACCCTATGATAACGCCATGTGAAAAGTGCCCCGTTCTGCCCATATCACAGCCGGTTTACCCACATGCGCCGTTAACCCCGACCGTCAATAAAAAAAGAGACCTTGCCTCATGACCAACGAAACAACATCGCAGGAACAAACTGACGGCTTTAGTCTCGTCATTGATGCCCTGAAACTCAACGACATTGACACGATTTTTGCCCTGCCGGGCATCCCGATCACCGACCTCACGCGCAAGGCTCAAGCGGCCGGTATTCGCATGATTTCTTTTCGTCACGAACAACACGCCGGCAACGCAGCCGCAGCGGCCGGTTTCCTGACGCAAAAGCCGGGAATTTGCCTGACGGTTTCGGCCCCGGGCTTTCTCAACGGCCTGACGGCGCTGGCCAATGCCACCACCAACTGCTTCCCGATGATTTTGATCAGCGGCTCCAGCGAGCGCGAGATTGTCGACCTGCAGCAAGGTGACTACGAAGAAATGGACCAGCTGGCCATTGCCAAGCCGCTTTGCAAGGCAGCTTTCAGGGTGTTGCACGCACAAGATATCGGCGTAGGCATTGCGCGCGCCATCCGCTCTGCGCTCTCAGGCCGCCCGGGTGGCGTTTACCTGGACCTGCCGGCCAAGCTGTTTTCTCAGACCATGGACGCCCTGGAGGGCAAGCGCTCGCTGATCAAAGTTGTTGACCCCGCACCGCGTCAGATTCCCGCGGCAGACGCAGTCCAGCGCGCTCTGGACTTGCTCAAAGGCGCTAAACGGCCTCTCATCATTTTGGGCAAGGGTGCAGCCTATGCGCAGGCAGACGCCGACATACGCACTCTGATCGAGAAGTCGGGCATTCCCTATCTGCCCATGTCCATGGCCAAGGGCCTGCTGCCCGACACGCACGAGCAGTCGGCATCTGCCACCCGGTCTTACGTACTGGCCGAAGCCGACGTCGTCATGCTGGTCGGCGCCCGTCTGAACTGGCTGCTGTCGCACGGCAAAGGCAAAACCTGGGGCACACCGGAATCCAAAAAATTCATCCAGATCGACATCTCGCCCACAGAGATGGACTCCAACGTGCCGATTCAAGCGCCTCTGGTGGGGGACATCGGCTCTTGCGTGTCAGCATTGTTGGGCGGCATGGGCAGCAACTGGGCCAAACCGCCGGCGGACTGGACTGCCGCCGTGACTGAGCGCAAAGACAAAAACCTGGCCAAGATGGCCGCTACGCTGGCGCTCAACCCGGCCGTCATGAACTTTCACAGCGCATTGAATGTGGTGCGCAATGCAGTGCGCGAGCGGCCTGACGCCGTGGTCGTCAACGAAGGCGCTAACACGCTCGACTTTGCGCGCAGCATTGTCGATATGTATGAGCCGCGCAAGCGCCTTGATGTGGGCACCTGGGGCATCATGGGCATTGGCATGGGCTTTGCCGTTGCCGCTGCCGTGACCACCGGCAAGCCGGTGATTGCCATCGAGGGCGACAGCGCCTTTGGTTTCAGCGGCATGGAAGTCGAAACCATCTGCCGCTACAACCTTCCTGTTTGCATCATCGTCTTCAACAACAACGGCATTTACAAAGGCACTGACGTCAACCCGCTAGGCACCGATGTGGCGCCTACCGTCTTCGTCAAGAACGCCCGCTACGAAATGATGATGCAGGCCTTCGGCGGTGTGGGCGTGATGGCCAGCACCCCCGCAGAGCTCGCCAAGGCGCTGGCCCAAGCCATTGCATCAGGACGCCCCACATTGATCAACGCCATCATCGACGAAACCGCTGGCACTGAGAGCGGTCGAATCACCAGTCTGAATCCGCAAAGCGCTGCGAAAAAGAAGTAACCCGAGCTACCCTTAAGGAGAAAAACCCATGAGCAACAAACCCCTCAACGGCATCAAAATCATCGACTTCACGCACGTTCAAGCCGGCCCGGCCTGTACCCAATTGCTGGCCTGGTTTGGTGCCGACGTTATCAAGGTCGAGCGCCCCGGTGCCGGCGACGTCACCCGCAGCCAGCTGCGTGACATTCCCAACGTCGATGCCCTGTACTTCACCATGCTCAACAGCAACAAGCGTTCGCTGTCGCTGGACACCAAAAAACCTGAAGGCAAGGCTATTTTGGAAAAGCTGATCAAAGAAAGCGATGTGCTGGTTGAGAACTTCGGCCCCGGCGCACTGGACCGTATGGGCTTTTCCTGGGAACGCATCCAGGAACTCAACCCCAAGATGATCTTGGCATCGGTCAAGGGTTTCAGCGATGGCCATCACTACGAAGACCTGAAGGTCTATGAAAACGTGGCCCAGTGCGCAGGCGGCGCTGCTTCCACCACCGGCTGGTGGAAAGGTGAGCAATCCGGCCCGATGATCTCTGCGGCCGCCCTGGGTGACAGCAACACCGGCATGCACCTGGCCATCGGTATCCTGACAGCCTACATTGGCCGCCAGCAGACCGGTAAGGGCCAAAAAGTTGCAGTCGCCATGCAGGACGCCGTGCTCAACCTGTGCCGCGTCAAGATGCGTGACCAGCTGCGTTTGGACAAGCTGGGCTACCTGGAAGAGTACCCACAGTACCCGCATGAAAGCTTCTCGGATGTGGTGCCGCGCGGCGGTAATGCCGGCGGTGGCGGCCAGCCCGGCTGGATTCTCAAGTGCAAGGGCTGGGAGACAGACTCCAACGCCTACATTTATTTCACGGTGCAGGGCCACGCCTGGGAACCGATTTGCGACGCTCTGGGCAAACCGGAATGGAAAACCGACCCGGCTTACACCACGCCCAAGGCACGCCAGCCGCACATCATGGAGATCTTTGCCACCATCGAGGACTGGCTCAAAGACAAGACCAAGTTTGAAGCGGTCGACATTCTGCGCAAATTCGATATACCTTGCGCGCCTGTGCTGTCCATGAAAGAGTTGCTCAACGACAAGTCGCTGCGCGCCAGCGGCTCCATCGTCGACGTGCCGCACAAAGAGCGCGGCAGCTACGTGACTGTCGGCAGCCCGATCAAGTTCTCGGACCTCAAACCCGAGATCACCGGCTCACCACTTTTGGGCGAGCACACCGATGAAATTTTGTCTGAATTGGGTTACAGCCAAACCGACATCGCCAACATTCATGCTGCCAAAGCAGTCTGAGCTATTTTTTGCCAGGGCCTAGCCCTCCAGGCTTGGCGAGACGGCGTTCAGCTTGAACGCCGTCTTTTTTTCCGGACTCACTGCTGCAACCTGCAAGGCAAACATGCACACCGCATCACCGTCACCTGTTGACCTTGAGCAGCTAGTCAGTGCTTTAGGCGACGCCATTGTGATTGCCGATGCCGGCGGCAAAATCATTGTCTGGAACCCGGCGGCAGAACGTATTTTTGGCTATGCACAAAGTGAAGCGCTGGGCAACTCACTGGACATCATCACGCCGCAAAGGCTGCAACAACGCCACTGGGACGGCTACCACAAGACCATGGCCACCGGCATCACGCGCTATGGCAGCGATGTGCTCAGGGTTCCAGCTGTTCACAAAGATGGTCATGCCATGTCCATTGCCTTCACCGTGGCCATGCTTTACACGCCGGAGCACAAAGTGTCTTCCATCGTGGCAGTGATACGCGACGAAAGCAGCCGCTTTGAAGAAGATCGAAAACTAAAGAAAAGAGTCGCTGAGCTGGAAGCTCAATTGGCCGCAATGCCCCAACTCCACTGATTCTCCAAACCCCTAGAGCGCCATGGACGCAGTGATTATGATGAGATTTGGAACCTTTGGCGGCCTGAAAAGACGGTCATCAAAAAACCCACTTCTGCATTTCGAAAGGTTATTTCATGAGTAAAGCGTTAGCCGGCGTCCGGATTCTTGATTTCACTCACGTTCAGTCCGGGCCAACCTGTACCCAACTTCTGGCCTGGTTTGGTGCCGATGTCATCAAGGTCGAGCGCGCTGGCGAAGGCGATGCAACCCGGGGTCAGCTGCGGGATATTCCCGGGGTGGACAGTTTGTACTTCACCATGCTCAACCACAACAAACGGTCTATCACCTTGGACACCAAAAAAGCCCAGGGCAAAAAGGTGTTGGACGAGTTGATTAAGACCTGTGACGTGCTGGTTGAAAATTTCGCGCCTGGCGCCATGGACCGCATGGGCATCACCTGGGAGCATATTCAGGCCATCAATCCGCGCATGATTGTGGCTTCAGTCAAAGGCTTCGGCCCGGGCCCCTATGAGGACTGCAAAGTTTATGAAAACGTGGCGCAGTGCGCCGGAGGCTCGGCCTCGACCACCGGCACCGACGACGGGCCACCTATGGTCACAGGAGCTCAAATAGGTGACAGCGGCACCGGTTTACACCTGGCCTTGGGCATTGTGGCCGCCCTGTACCAGCGCAACACCAGCGGGCGCGGTCAAAAAGTACTGGCTCCCATGCAAGACGCCGTGCTGAACCTGTGCCGAGTCAAGCTGCGCGACCAGCAACGGCTGGAGCGCACCGGCACCATGCACGAATATCCGCAGTACCCGGACAGCAAATTCGGCGTGGCCGTGCCGCGTGCCGGCAATGCCTCAGGTGGCGGCCAGCCGGGATCCATCCTCAAATGCAAAGGCTGGGAGACTGACCCGAATGCCTACATTTATTTCATCACCCAGACCGGGGTCTGGGCCTCGGTTTGCAAGGTGATCGGTGAAGAAAGTTGGATTACCGACGAAGCCTATGCCACACCTGGCGCCCGCCTGCTGCACCTCAAGCCGATTTTTGCCCGAATCGAGCAATGGACCATGACCAAGACCAAGTTCGAAGCCATGGACATTTTGAACAAGTACGACATACCCTGCGGGCCGATTTTGTCGATGAAAGAAATTGCCGAGGAACCCGCTTTGAGGGCCACCGGCACCATCGTCGAAGTCGACCACCCGACGCGCGGTAAATACCTGACAGTAGGCAACCCGATCAAGATGTCCGACAGCCCGACCGAAGTGACCCGTTCTCCTCTTTTGGGCGAACACACCGAAGAGGTCCTGACACAGCTGGGCTACAGCACCGACGACATCACGCAAATGCGCGCCGACCAGGTCATCTGACCACGGTAAGACCTTCACGACAGCTTTAGCTTTGAGCACTAAATCAACATGAATCACCCGATCATTCCCATCGTCGTTCTGGATGACGCCGTCAAACAGCGTAAACGCCAGGCGCCCAAAGGAAGGCGGGTAGACCCTGCTGCGCTGGCCGAGGTTCAAAGCTTGCTGCGGGAGACATCACGCAAGCCGGACATGTTGATCGAGCATCTGCACAAGATTCAGGATCGTTTCGGCCATTTATCTGCCGCCCATCTGGCCGCCCTGGCTCAAGAGATGGGCCTGGCGCAGACCGAGGTGTACGAGGTTGCCACTTTCTATCACCACTTTGATGTGGTGAAAGAAGGCCAAAGCGCGCCTGCAGCGCTGACGGTACGCGTGTGTGACGGCTTGTCATGCGAAATGGCCGGGGCCAAAGACTTGTTGGCCAAATTACCGGCTCTGCTGGGGCATGAGGTCAGAGTGATTTCAGCACCCTGCATAGGCCGCTGTGAACAAGCGCCTGCTGCCGTGGTGGGACAGAACCCTGTGCCCACGGCCAGCACCGAGCGCATCGTGGCTGCCGTCCGGGCGCAAGCGATACGGCATGAGCCAGCTGGTTTCATCGATCTTGCGGCCTACCGGGCTGCTGGCGGCTATGCGCTACTGCAGCAATGTCTCAGTGGCGAGCGGGACGTGGAGTCCGTCATCAAAACACTGGAAGACGCCGGCCTGCGCGGCCTGGGGGGCGCCGGCTTTCCGGCCGGCCGGAAGTGGCGCATTGTGCGGGCAGAAACAGCCCCGCGTTTGATGGCCATCAATATTGACGAAGGCGAGCCGGGCACCTTCAAAGACAGAACCTACCTCGAGCGCGACCCGCACCGCTTTTTAGAAGGCATGTTGATTGCAGCCTGGGCTGTCGGCATCGCCAAAATTTACATTTACCTGCGTGACGAATACCACGGCTGCCGCCAGATGCTCGAGGCCGAACTGGACAAACTGCGCCTTTCTCCGCCCATGGCGGGCATGCCGGATATTGAATTGCGGCGAGGCGCCGGTGCGTACATCTGCGGCGAAGAATCCGCCATGATTGAATCGATCGAGGGCAAACGCGGCTTGCCACGACTGCGCCCCCCTTACGTCGCGCAGGTCGGCCTGTTCGGCCGGCCCACGCTGGAACACAATTTCGAAACCCTGCACTGGGTGCGTGAACTGCTTGAAAAAGGCGGCGCCTGGTTTGCTTCGCATGGCCGCAATGGCCGCAAAGGCCTGCGTTCTTTTTCGGTCTCTGGCCGTGTCAAGCAGCCGGGTGTCAAGCTCGCGCCGGCCGGCATCACGGTGCAGGAGCTGATTGATGAACACTGCGGCGGCATGCTCGACGGACACACCCTGTACGGCTATTTGCCGGGCGGCGCCTCAGGCGGCATCTTGCCAGCCTCACTGAACAAGATCCCGCTGGACTTTGACACTTTGCAAGCCTACGGCAGCTTCATCGGCTCGGCCGCAGTGATTGTTTTGTCGGACAAAGACAGCGCCAGCGATGCTGCGCGCAACATGATGCGTTTTTTCCAGCACGAGTCCTGCGGGCAATGCACGCCTTGCCGCGTTGGCACGGCCAAGGCCGTCACACTGATGGACAAACCCTCATGGGATCTGGCACTGGTGGCAGAGCTTTCGCAGGTCATGCGTGACGCCTCCATCTGCGGGCTGGGCCAGGCCGCACCCAACCCCATGGACAGCGTCGTCAAGTACTTCCCGCATGAACTCGCCTGAACTTCAAGTGCAAGCACTGATCACCGGATACAAGGATTCCCTATGAACGCCATGACCCGTCAGGAACACGCCGAGATGGACGCACCCCTGAGTTTTAGCCTCAACGGCAAACAAGTGACAGCCAGCGCCAGCGAGTCGATTTTGCAAGTAGCCAAGAGAGAAGGGCTGGAGATACCCCATCTTTGTTTTCGCGAAGGCATGCAATCCGTCGGCAACTGCCGGGCCTGCATGGTCGAGATCGACGGTGAACGGGTGCTGGCGCCCTCTTGCTGCCGGGCTCCCACCGCCGGCATGAAAGTCGTCACCGACAGCGCGCGCGCTGTGGCTTCGCAAAAAATGGTGCTGGAACTTCTTCTGTCTGACATGCCTGAAAAAGCGTACACACGGCACAACGAGCTGGACCAGTGGGCCGCCAAAATCGGCGTTGGCAAACCACGCTTTGAAGCAAGGCCATCGACACCGCCTGATTTGTCACACCCTGCCATGGCGGTCAACCTTGATGCCTGCATCCAATGCACACGCTGTCTGCGCGCCTGTCGCGATGAGCAGGTCAACGACGTCATCGGACTGGCTTTTCGCGGCGAGCACGCCAAGATTGTTTTTGACATGGACGACGACATGGGAGCGTCTACCTGTGTCGCCTGTGGCGAATGCGTGCAGGCCTGCCCGACTGGCGCGCTGATGCCGGCGCGTGAAGCAGCGCTGAGCTTGCCCGACAAGCAAGTCGCCTCGGTTTGCCCATTTTGTGGCGTGGGTTGCCAGCTGACCTACAACGTGAAAGATGAAAAGATTATTTATGTGGAAGGCCGGGACGGACCCGCTAACCATGAGCGTCTG
>JBIKPY010000121.1:0-2572 GCA_044357185.1 Polaromonas sp. | reverse complement strand
AGGCCCTTGCTAAAGCACACCGACACGCTGTCAAAGTGGCTGGCAATGCGCCGTGCCGCAGCCGCCACGGACTCACTAGGTTGGACGCTGGCGGCTGCCGCATTGAACAGCCGCGCGCCGTCCAGGTGCACTGCCAACCCGTGCCCGCGTGCCAAGGCCGTGGTCTGCGCCAGATAGTCCATGGGCAAGGCGTAGCCGCTCCAGGTGTTTTCCAGGCATAAAAGCCGGGTGCGGGCGAAGTGACAGTCGTCGGGTTTGATGGCATTGGTGATGTCAGCCAGCGCCACTTGACCGGCGGCGTTGAGCGGCAGCGGCTGCGGCTGGATGCTGCCCAGCACCGCTGCACCGCCACCCTCATAACGGTAGGTGTGCGCAGACTGGCCGACGATGTACTCGTCGCCGCGCTGGCAATGGGCCATGAGGCCGCACAAATTGCTTTGCGTGCCGGTGGGCATAAACAAGGCCGCCTCATAGCCCAGCATGTCAGCGATGCGCTCTTGCAGGGCATTGACGGAGGGGTCGTCGCCATACACATCATCACCCAATGGTGCTGCGAACATGGCCGCGCGCATGGCCGCTGTCGGCTGGGTCACGGTGTCGCTGCGCAGGTCAACTGTTGCGTTCATGGCGCGCCTTTATTGCAAAAAGTTCTTGAGCATGGCATGACCGTGCTCAGTGAGGATGGACTCGGGGTGAAACTGCAGGCCTTGTATGGGCAAGCTGCGGTGCCGCACACCCATGATCTCGCCATCATCGGTCCAGGCGGTGAGCTCAAGCTCGGCCGGACAAGAGCTGCGCTCGATGGCCAGCGAGTGGTAGCGGTTGACTGTGAACTGCGCCGGCAGACCGGCAAAAACACCTTGCTGCGTGGTGCTGATCACGCTGGTCTTGCCGTGCATCAATTGCTTTGCGCGAATGATCCTTCCGCCGAAGGCCGCACCAATCGCTTGATGGCCCAGGCAGACACCGAGGATCGGCAGCTTGCCGGCAAAGTGTTGAATCGCCGCCACCGAAATACCCGCCTCGGCAGGTGAACACGGGCCTGGCGAAATCACCAGGTGCGTGGGTGCGTGCGCGGCGATGTCGGCCAGCGTGATCTCGTCATTGCGCGCCACTGTGACCGCAGCGCCCAACTCACCGAAGTACTGCACGATGTTGTAGGTGAACGAGTCGTAGTTGTCGACCATCAGAATTTTCATAGAGCCCCCACGCTTGTCGCTGCGCGTACTGCGCTGCCCCCCGAGGGGGCAGCATTTTTCCTTGGGGCAGCCCTGCGGAAAAACTCTTGGTCAGCCAAATTTTGATGACTCATTCCAGCCCCTCTTCCACCAGCTCGCTGGCACGCAGCAAGGCGCGCGCCTTGGCTTCGGTTTCTTTCCATTCGAGCTCGGGTACCGAGTCGGCCACCACGCCGGCAGCCGCTTGCACATACAAAGTCTGGTCCTTGATGATGCCGGTGCGAATCGCAATCGCCACATCCATGTCGCCGGCAAAACTCAGGTAACCGCAGGCGCCGCCGTACAGGCCGCGCTTGCTGGGCTCGAGCTGATCAATCAGCTCCATCGCATGCACCTTGGGCGCGCCGGTGAGCGTGCCGGCCGGGAAAGTTGCTTTGAGCACATCCATGTTGCTCATGCCTTCTTTGAGAACACCCTCGACATTGCTGACGATGTGCATGACGTGGCTGTAACGCTCCACCGCAAAAGCCTCGGTGACCTTGACCGAGCCGGTCTTGGCGATGCGGCCGATGTCGTTGCGCGCCAGGTCAATCAGCATGACGTGCTCGGCGCGCTCTTTCGGGTCATTGATCAGCTCTTGCTCGGCCGCCTTGTCAGCTTCGGGCGAGGCTGCGCGCGGCCGCGTGCCGGCGAGCGGGCGGATGGTGATTTTTTCGCTGTCCACGCCGTCGATGACGATTTTTTCCTGGCGCACCAGAATCTCCGGTGACGCCCCGACCACATGGAAGTCACCAAAGTGGTAGTAGTACATGTAGGGGCTGGGGTTGAGCGAGCGCAGCGCGCGGTACAGCGACAGCGGTGACTCGGTGTAGCGCTTCTTGATGCGCTGGCCGATCTGCACCTGCATGAAGTCGCCGCCGGCAATCAGTTCCTTGGCGCGCTCGACGGCGGCGATGTACTCGGCTTTGGCAAACTCGCGCTCGGCCGGATAACCCTGGGAGGGCTTGACCACCGGTGCACTGACCGAATACTGCAACTGCTCTTTGAGCCCGCGCAGCCGTTTCTTGGCGCTGGCAAAAGCCTCGGGCAGGGCCGGGTCGGCGTAGACAATCAAATACAGCTTGCCCGACAGGTTGTCGATGACGGCCAGCTCCTCGCATTGCAAGAGAAGGATGTCGGGGCAGCCCAGGGTGTCGGGCGGGCACGAGGCCTGGAGCTTTTTTTCGATGTATCGCACCGTGTCGTAGCCGAAGTAGCCGGCCAGCCCGCCGCAAAAACGCGGCAAGCCCGGGCGCAGCGCCACCTTGAAACGCTGTTGGTAAGCGGCGATGAAGTCCAGCGGGTTCAGGGTCGAAGTCTCCAGCACCTGGCCGTCAGTCACCACCTCGGTGACG
>JBIKPY010000038.1:0-25926 GCA_044357185.1 Polaromonas sp. | reverse complement strand
GTCGGTCAGGACCAGCAGGTTGCGCGTGAAAAAAGGGCCGTGCGCACCGCTGAGGTTGAGCAGCATGCCGTCATGGCCGGCGACTGGGATGACTTGCACACGGGTGATGCGGGGCGTGGCGGCGGGGGAGGCTTGGATATCTGTCATGGCGGGTTGTTTTGATCAGTTGTCTGATGACTTAAGCGGAATGTTGAGCTTGCCGCAGCCTTTCGCGGCTGTTGGCCAAATGGGTTCGCATGGCTGCTCGGGCGGCTTCGGTGTCCTGCTGGCGGATGGCGTTGTAGATGCTTTCGTGCTCGCTGTGCACGCGTTGCAGGTAGCTCAGCCGGCCTTCGGGCGCGTTTTGCGGGGTGTCGAGCCGGGTGCGCGGAATGATCATGGTGCCCAGGTAATCCATCAGGTCGGCAAAGTGCTGGTTGCCGGTTGCGCGCGCCACTTCCATGTGGAACTGAAAGTCAGACGGCACGCCGTCGGAGTCTGTGCCGATGGCATCGTGAAAAGCTTGCAGGGCGCTGGCCATGGCTTGCAGGTTGTCGTCGGTGCGCCTTTGGGCGGCCAGACCGGCGGCTTCTGTTTCCAGACTGATGCGCAGCTCCAGCACCGAGATCACGTCGGCCAGCGTGGCAAAGTCACCGGCCGCGATCTTGAAGTTGGTCTTGTCTGCAGGCGGCAGCACAAAGGTGCCGATACCGTGCCGGGTCTCGACCAGGCCGGAGGCTTGCAGTTTGGAGAGCGCTTCGCGCACCACCGTGCGGCTGACATCAAAGCGGGCCATGATTTCGGCCTCTGTGGGCAGTTTTTCGCCGGGCTTCAATTGCCCGTCACGGATGCCGGACATCAGCCCCTCGACGATTTCGTCCACCAAGCCGCGGGGCCGGCGCGGCCTGTCCAGGGCCGCAGCCGCAGCGGCTGGCTCGATTTCACTACTAGGTGTTTTCACTAGACTCATGGCAAACGCCGTTGACAGAACGGGACAGGAAAGAGAAAATTTAAAGTCATCAGACAACCTACAACTTAAAGCAGTTCTTTGACTTTAGCAAACTTCAAACAAATGTCCAGTGCGGATTACGCCAAGCCCGTCCCAAGCCAAGCCACTTTTCTATGACGATTCAATCCCACGAGAAATTGCTGCTGACGGGCGCAGCCGGCGGCCTGGGCAAGGCCTTGCGCGAACGCCTCAAGGCCAACTGTAAGGTGCTCAGGCTGTCTGACATTCAAGACTTTGGCCAAGCCGGCGCGGCCGAGGAAATCATGCTGGCCGACCTGGCCGATGCTGCGGCGGTCGATGCGATGGTGCGCGGCGTGGACGCCATTGTTCACCTGGGCGGCGTTTCGGTGGAAGGGCCGTTTCATCCCATCCTGCAGGCCAATATTCTGGGCGTGTACAACCTCTACGAGGCTGCCCGCAAACACGGCGTCAAGCGTGTGGTGTTTGCCAGCTCCAACCATGTCACCGGCTTTTACCGCCAGGGCGAAACCATCAATGCCAGCCATCCGCCGCGGCCCGATGGTTTTTATGGTCTGAGCAAAGCCTTTGGTGAAGACTTGTCGCGCTTTTATTTTGACCGCTACGGCATTGAGACCGCCTGCGTGCGCATCGGCTCATCGTTTCCCGAGCCGCGCGACCGCCGCATGCTGGCCACCTGGCTGAGTTATGACGACCTGCACCGCCTGATCACTGCTTGCTTGACCACGCCCGTTCTCTCGCACAGCATTGTGTTTGGCATGTCCAACAACGCGGTGACCTGGTGGGACAACTCGCAGGCCAACCATGTGGGTTTCAAGGCGCAAGACAGCTCGGATGTTTTTCGCGACGCCGTCTATGCCCGCACCAGCGCGCCTGACCTGAGCGACCCTGCGGTGCAGTTTCAGGGCGGCGGCTTTGTCAAAGCCGGTCCTTTCGCTGATTGAACGCCATGCAACCGCAAGCCGAACTCCTCGTTGACGCCCGCCATGGCACCGGTGAAAGCCCGGTCTGGCATGTGGGCGAGCAGGCCCTGTACTGGGTTGATATTCCGGCGCGCGCTCTTTGGCGAAGGGATGCGGCCAGCGGCCAGTTAAGCAGCTGGCTGGCCCCTGAGATGCTGGCCTGCATCGCCTGGGGCGGGCGAGCCGGGCGCTGGATCGCCGGCATGGAAAGCGGTATTTTTGAAGTGCAAACCGAAGGCGTCGCGCTGCAAACCAAGCTGTTGGCTCCCGTGGCGCACGCCAGCCAGAACATGCGTTTTAACGACGGGCGCTGCGACCGTCAGGGGCGCATGTGGGCCGGCACCATGCACATGAACATGGGCTTGGCTTCGAAGGATGGCGCGCTGTACCGCTACGACGCAGCAGGGCTGCACAAGGTCATCGACGGCTTGATCACGTCCAACGGCCTGGGCTTCAGCCCGGATGGCCGCGTCATGTATTTGTCGGACTCGCATCCCACCGTGCAAAGCATCTGGGCTTTTGACTACGACACCGACAGCGGCACGCCATCGAATCGCCGGCTGTTTGTGGACATGAATGCCTATCCCGGCCGGCCCGATGGCGCGGCCGTCGACGCCGATGGTTGCTACTGGATTTGCGGCAACGATGCCGGCCTTATTCATCGCTTCACGCCGGCGGGCAAGCTGGACCGCTCGCTGGCCGTACCCGTTAAAAAACCAGCCATGTGCGCCTTTGGTGGCGCCGGGCTGGACACCTTGTTCGTCACCTCGATTCGTCCCGGTGGCGATGTCGATCTGAGCGATCAGCCGCTGGCCGGCAGTGTGTTTGCGTTGCGCCCCGGCGTGCGCGGCCTGCCCGAGCCGGCTTTCGTTTGAGTTTTTTCGTGAGTGCTTTTTCTTTTTATCAACCCGGTCTTCAGGAGACAACCATGACCTTTCGCAGACAAATCATTGCCGCAGCTGCATTAGCTGCATTCTCTTTTGCCGCCCCCATGACGGCGCAGGCACAAACCGTGCTCAAGGCTTCCGATGTGCACCCCGCGGGTTACCCCAATGTGGTGGCTGTTGAGAACCTGGGCAAGAAGCTCGAAGCCGCCACCAAGGGCAAGTACAAAATGCAAATGTTCGCCGGCGGCGTGCTGGGCAGTGAAAAAGAAGTGGTCGAGCAGACCCAGGTCGGCGCTATCCAGATCTCCCGCATTTCGCTGGGCATTCTCGGCCCTGTGGTGCCCGATGTGAACGTGTTCAACATGCCTTTCGTGTTCCGTGACGAGGCGCACATGCGTGCTGTCATTGACGGTCCTATCGGCAAAGAGCTGATGGACAAAATCACCAACAGCCCGGCCCGTCTGGTGGCCCTGGGCTGGATGGACAGCGGCTCGCGCAGCCTGTACACCAAAAAAGAAGTCAAGACACCGGCTGACCTCAAGGGGCTGAAGATTCGCGTGATGGGCAACCCGCTGTTTGTGGACACCATGAACGCTATGGGCGGCAACGGCATCACCATGGGTCACAACGACACATTCAGCGCCTTGCAGACCAACGTGGTTGATGGTGCTGAAAACAACCCGCCCACCTTGTTCACGGCCAATCACTACACCACCGGCGTGAAGTTCTACGCACAGACCACCCACCTGATCATTCCTGAAATTTTTGTGATGTCCAAGGTCAGTTGGGACAAGATGAGCAAGGACGAGCAGGCGATGGTGATGAAGTTTTCGCGTGAAGCCCAGATGGAACAGCGTGCCTTGTGGGACAAGAGCGTGGCTGAATACAGCACCAAGCTCAAGGCTGCCGGCATTCAGTTTGTCAATGTGGACAAAAAACCTTTCTATGACGCGACAGCCCCCGTGCGCGCCAAGCACGGTGCTCAGTACGCCGAGCTGATGAAGCGTATCGAAGCCGTGAAGTGATGCTTTGAATCTGTCGTGGTAGCCGTCACCAGGGTGATGGTTGCCACGGTTTTTTCAGTGACGGCTTGCCCGTCTGTTTTTTCGTTTCTTCTCGTGTCTGGATCCATGGTTGTCAGTGATCCCGGGCGCACTACATCGCAAAAATTCTCATGACTGAACACAAGCTATTGCGATCACTGGATGTGGTTTACCTGGCCTGCATCTGGATTGCAGGCCTTTCCATTGTTTTAATGAGCCTGATCATTCCCTGGGGTGTATTTGCCCGTTATGTTCTGGGTACCGGCGCACACTGGCCCGAGCCGGTGGCGGTGCTGCTGATGGTGAGTTTTACTTTTCTCGGTGCTGCCGCCAGCTACCGCGCGGGTGCACACATTGCGGTCGGTGTGCTGACCGACCGCTTGCCGCCTGCCATTCGCAGGCAATGTGAATTGCTGGTCGACGTGTTCATGATCAGCATCTGTCTGTTTGTGATGGTCTGGGGCATGAAACTGGTGCTGGAAACCATGGGCCAAACCCTGGGCGACTTACCCTGGCTGCCCGTTGGGCTGACTTACCTGCCCTTGCCCGTGGGCAGTTTCATGACGCTGATTTTCGTGCTCGAAAAAGCCTTTTTGGGCTCTCAAAGTCATCGCGCCGTGGTCACCTTTGACCATGAGTCCAACACACCCACCGTTTCAGAGGTCTGATCATGGACGCACTTGTATTGATTGGCAGTTTTGCCGCGCTCATGTTGCTTGGCATGCCGGTGGCGTACGCGCTAGGCCTGGCGGCCTTGCTGGGCGGGCTCTGGATTGAGCTGCCGCTGGACGCCATCATGATCCAGATCGCCAGTGGCGTGAACAAGTTTTCACTGCTGGCCATCCCCTGTTTTGTGTTGGCCGGCGCCATCATGGCAGAAGGCGGCATGGCGCGCCGACTGGTTGCTTTTGCCGGTGTGCTGATCGGCTTTGTGCGTGGTGGTTTGTCGCTTGTGAATATTCTTTCCTCTACCTTTTTCGGTGCGATTTCCGGCTCGTCGGTGGCCGATACGGCTTCGATCGGGTCGGTGCTGATTCCCGAAATGGAAAAAAACGGTTATCCGCGTCCATTTGCAACGGCGGTCACTGTCAGTGGTTCGGTTCAGGCCATCTTGATTCCACCCAGCCACAACGCCGTGATTTATTCGATGGCGGCCGGCGGCTCGGTGTCGGTAGCGGCGCTGTTCATGGCCGGTGTTTTTCCGGGCCTGTTGCTGGGTTTGAGTTTGTCTATTTATTGCTTGTACGTGGCGCGCAAACGCAACTACCCCAAGGGTCGCGTGATCCCGATGTCTGAGGCGCTGAAAATTTGCCTGGACGCCATGTGGGGCTTGATGACCATGGTCATCATTTTGGGCGGGATCATGAGCGGGGTTTTTACCGCCACCGAGTCGGCCTCCATTGCGGTGGTTTGGGCCTTCTTTGTGACCATGTTCATTTACCGCGACTACCGCTGGAGTGATCTGCCCAAGCTGATGCACCGCACGGTCAAAACGGTGTCGATTGTCATGATCCTGATCGGCTTCGCAGCCAGCTTCGGCTACATCATGACGCTGATGCAGATTCCTTTGAAAATCACTGCGATCCTGACCACGCTGAGCGATAACCGCTACGTGATCCTGGCCATGATCAACATCATGCTGCTGGTGCTGGGCACTCTGATGGACATGGCGCCCCTGATTTTGATCCTCACGCCGGTGCTGCTGCCCGTGGCCAAGGCCATTGGCATTGACCCCGTGCATTTCGGCATGATCATGATGGTGAACCTGGGCATCGGGCTGATCACGCCGCCTGTGGGCGCAGTGCTGTTTGTCGGCAGTGCGGTGGCCAAGCTTCGTATTGAAGAAGTGGTGCGCGCCATGGGCCCCTTCTTTGTGATTTTGCTGGGGGTGCTCATCATGGTGACTTATTTGCCGGCTATTTCCCTGTGGCTGCCGCGCAGCATGGGACTGTGACGCGCTCGCGTTTGCATTGCATCTGTCCATGGCCACTGTTTTAGTCACGCACCCGGCCGACCGCCTGCGCGAGTACTTTGGCGACGAGGCGCTGGCGCGTTTGCGGCGCATCGCCCAGGTGCGGCTGAACCCCTCCAACGCCGACCTCACGGGCCCGGCGCTGGTGCAAGCTGTGCAAGGCTGCCAGGTGATGATCGCTTACCGGCAGACCAGCCTGGATGCAGTCACTTTGCAGGCCATGCCTGAGCTGCTGGCAGTGGTGCGTTGCGCGGTGGACATCCGCACCATCGACGTCCCGGCAGCCAGCGGGCAGAGGATTCTGGTCACCCAGGCCAGTGCCGGCTTCATGGCCTCTGTGTCCGAATGGATTCTGGCGGCCATGATTGACCTGAGTCGCGGGATCAGCCGGGCTGCCGCTGCCTACAGCGCGGGCCGTCAACCGGTGCCACAGATGGGCCGCGAACTGCGTGGCGCCACCCTGGGCGTGATCGGCTACGGCCAGATCAGTCGCTACCTGTGCCCGCTGGCGACGGCTTTCGGGCTGCGGGTGCTGGTGAATGACCCGTTTTTACCCGCCCATGAGACTGCTGTGCGCAGCACAGACTTGGCCGATTTGCTGGCGCAGTCAGACTATGTGGTGTGTCTGGCCCCGGCCAATGCAGAGACTGAAAACCTGATGAACGCCGCAGCCTTTGCCCGCATGAAGCAGAGCGCTTTTTTCGTCAATGCATCGCGTGGCAACTTGGTGGATGATGCGGCCTTGCTCGACGCGCTCAACAGCGGCCACCTGGCGGGTGCCGCGCTGGATGTCGGCCGTGCGCCGGACCAGATGCCCAGCCTTGCACTGGCTTCTCATCCGCGGGTGCTGGCCTCGCCCCACATCGGCGGCCTGACACTGCCGGCTATTCAACACCAAGCCCTGGAAACCGTGGCGCAGACCGACAGCATTTTGCGCGGGCAAGTGCCGGTCGGCGCCGTGAACGCTGATGCAGCGCATCGGCTGGCCAATTTAAAAATCGCCGCGAGGGTCTGAAGCATGCAGCAACAAGCAAGCACAATCGCCATACCCGCAAGTCCAACGCGCTTGCCTGCCGGCGCTTGTGACTGCCATATTCATATTTACGAGCCTGGCTACGCGCTGGCGCCAACGGCCACCTTTGTGCCGCCGCCCGGGCCGGTCAAGGCCTACCAGCAGGTTCAACAGGCGCTTGGCTTGTCCCGCGTGATCGTGGTGCAGCCAACGGGCTATGGTTTTGACAATGCCTGCACGGTGGCCGCCTTGAAAACACTGGGCGATCAGGCGCGCGGTATCGCTGTGGTCAAGCCGGACATCAGCGAGCCAGAGCTGCAGAACTTGCACCAGGCGGGTATTCGCGGCGTGCGCTTCATGATGTTGCCCGGTGGTGCACTGGGCTGGGAGCAGCTTGAGCCATTGGCTGCGCGCATCCGGCCCTTGGGCTGGCACATCAATTTTCAGATGGACGGCTGCGACTTCCCGTTGCACGCAGCGCGCTTGCAGGCGCTGCCCACGCCTTTGGTGATAGACCATATCGGCAAATTTCTCAGTCCGGTCACGACGGCGCATGCGGCTTACCGCGCCATGTGCACATTGCTGGACAGCGGGCGCGTCTGGGTCAAGCTCTCTGCGCCATATGAAAGCTCGCAAGTCGGCCCACCCGCTTACGGCGATGTGGCTGCGCTGGCGTCGGCGCTGGCGCGGGATTTTCCTGAGCGCTGTCTCTGGGCCAGCAACTGGCCACACCCCAACCGCGTGCCCAGGCCGGACGACCAGGCCATGCTGGACCTACTGCCCGGCTGGGCGCCCGACGCCGCTGTGCGCCAGCGAATTTTGGTAGACAACCCCAAGTCCCTGTACGGCTTTGAAGATTGAGCCGACAAGTTTTTTGTTTTTTATTTTTTTGAGGTGATTTATGACACAGACCGTTCCTTACCAATCATTTCCCAACAGCTTCAAACGCGACCTGCTGGCCGGTAAAAAACTCATAGGCCTATGGTCTTCACTGGCCAATGAAATCAGCACCGAGGTGCTGGGTGTGGCCGGCTTTGACTGGGTGGTGCTGGACGGTGAACATTCGCCCAACAATGTGCGTACCTTCATCACGCAGATGATGGCGCTCAAGGACAGCCCGACCGCGCCCGTCGTGCGCCCTTCATGCAACAGTGCGGTCGAACTCAAGCAACTGCTTGACGCCGGGTTTTATAACTTTCTGATTCCATTTGTCGAGAGTGCCGAAGAAGCGCGCAGCGCCGTGTCGGCCACGCGCTACCCGCCGCAAGGTGTGCGTGGTGTGTCGGTGTCCCAGCGCAGCAACCGCTTTGGCACCGTGCCGGACTATTTCAAGAACGTCAATGACAACATCTGCGTGATGGTGCAGATTGAAAGCATGGCCGGTGTGGCTGCGGTCAAGCAGATCGCTGCTGTGGAGGGCGTAGACAGCATTTTTGTGGGCCCGTCTGACCTGGCCGCCGCCCTTGGTCATCTGGGCAACCCCGGGCATCCCGAGGTGCAGGCCGTGATTGCCCAGATTTTTGCAGGCGCCAAGGCAGCCGGTAAACCCTCGGGTATTTTGGCGCCGCTTGAAGCGCACGCCCGCAAGTACCTGGAGATGGGCTGCACCTTCGTGGGAGTGGGCAGTGATCTGGGTGCCTTTCGCGCTGCCACCCAGGCTTTGTGCGACCGTTACCGCGACTGAGCTGCGCGCCAAGAGCCGCTGTTTTTTGAACTGACCACAGGAATTTGAAATGAGCCAATTAGGATTTATCGGCCTGGGCATCATGGGCACGCCCATGGCGACGCATTTGATCAAGGCAGGCCACACGCTGTTTGTGCACACGCGCAGCAAAGTGCCGGCAGATTTGCTGAGCGCCGGCGCCACCGCTTGCGCCAGCGCCACCGAAGTTGCGCAGCATGCTGAGATTATTTTCATGATGCTGCCAGACACACCTGATGTCGAGAAAGTTTTGTTTGGCGAGATAGGCGTGGCTGCGGGCCTTTCCAAAGGCAAGACAGTGGTTGACATGAGCTCCATCTCGCCGATGGACACCAAGGTGTTTGCGCAAAAAATTAACGCGCTGGGCGCTGACTACCTGGACGCGCCGGTCTCCGGCGGCGAGGTGGGCGCCAAGGCCGCCAGCCTGACCATCATGGTCGGCGGGCCGGAGGCCGTGTTCGAGCGCGTCAAACCGCTGTTTGAACTCATGGGTAAAAACATCACGTTGGTTGGCGGCAATGGCGACGGCCAAACCTGCAAGGTGGCCAACCAGATCATCGTGGCGTTGAACATTGCCGCCGTGGGTGAAGCTCTGCTGTTTGCCAGCAAAGCCGGCGCCGATCCGGCCAAGGTGAGGCAAGCTCTGATGGGCGGCTTTGCTTCTTCACGCATCCTGGAAGTGCATGGCGAGCGCATGATCAAGCGCACCTTCAACCCGGGCTTTCGCATTGGTCTGCATCAAAAAGATTTGAGCCTGGCACTCAGCGGTGCCCGCGCCCTGGGCGTGGCTTTGCCGCAAACAGCGGGGGCAGCGCAGCTCATGCAGGTGTGCAGCGCCAACGGCATGCAGAACCTGGACCATTCGGCGCTGGTGCGTGCGCTGGAGTTGATGGCCGCGCACGAGGTTGCCAAGGCCTGAGCGCGCAAGGCTTGAGTGTTCAGGCGCTCAGGCGCTAAGTCGCGAAGAGTAGCGGCAGACCTGCGGGTCAAACCAGGTATTGGAGAACTCCGCCAGCTCACCGCTGGCCGTCCAAGACTGGCGCACGATAAAACCGCTGACTGCGCCGCTGTCAATGCCAAAGGCTTTGACCCGCCAGGCTGGCACAGCGGCGGCTGAGATGTGGTCCTCGACGCGGCTGATCCACACATTAAACGCTGTTTGGTAGAACAGGTACATCGAGTCACCCAGATTTTTAGCCTTGAGCTTGTCGTGGTGCCGCGCGTCAAACCAGATCTCCTCCAGCGCCACGGGCGTGCTGTTGAGAAACCTTAAACGTCGCACACGCCAGGCTTCAGGGTGCGCGCTGGTGCCCAGCACCGGCACTTCAGCCGGGCGCGGTACCAGCTTCAAACTCAAAATCTTGGCCGTTGGCAGACCCGGTCCGTCTTGCAGCTCGAGCCGGAAAAATTCATAAATACTTTTGCCGCTCTGGCTGCTGCGCACATAGGTGCCAGAACCCTGAATGCGCTCGAGTACTTGTTGCTCTTGCAGAACGGCCAGCGACTTGCGCAAAGTGCCCACCGCCACGCCCAGTGACTCTGCCAGCTCGGCTTCGGTGGGCAAACGTTCGCCTGCGCGCCAGTGGCCGGCCCTGATTTGCCGCGTCAGCAACTCGGAAATCTGCAGGTAAATGGGAAGGGGCTTGGCCCGCGCAAGTGCATTCATCTGGCGCAATGGTAATGGGATTGCCGGGGTGTTTAAATTCATGTACTATTCATGCACTTTTTAAAACCCCGTGGGGAAATTGTTGATGCAAGTTGTACCGATACGGGGGGAGGGCCTGGCTGGCGCTGAAGTCGCTTGGTTTGCACCGCTTTGTTCAGATGACTTTCGCCATCTGGGCGTGCCGCAGGGTGATTTGCGCAGCAGCTGGGAGAACACCAGCCGCATCGTGCAGCACGCTGAGCAGCATGGCTTTCGCAATGTGCTGTGCCCCTCGTCTTACCAGGTGGGGCAGGACACGCTGAGCTTTGTGGCCGCCATGGCGCCGCTGACCTCGCGCATCAATTTGCTGGCAGCCATCCGCTGCGGCGAGATGCACCCCGCCATGCTGGCGCGTACCGTGGCCACGCTGGACCACATGCTCAAGGGCCGGCTGACGCTGAACGTCATTTCCTCCGATTTCCCGGGAGAAAAGGCCGACAGTGACTACCGCTACCAGCGCTCCTGGGAGGTCGTCGAGATCCTCAAGCAGGCCTGGACGCAGGACGAGATCAATTACGAAGGCAAGATCTACCAGCTCAAGGGTTTGAGCGCCGATCCGGTCCGGCCTTATCAGCAAAACGGCGGCCCGCTCTTGTACTTCGGCGGCTACAGTCCGCCGGCGCTGGAGTTGTGTGGTGCGCACTGTGATGTGTACCTGATGTGGCCTGAAACCCGCGAGATGCTGGCGCAGCGTATGCGCGATGTGCACGCGCGTGCCACCAAGTACGGCCGTGTGCTGGACTACGGGCTGCGTGTGCACATGATCGTGCGCGACACCGAGGCCGAAGCGCGTGAGTATGCCCGCGAACTGGTCTCCAAGCTGGACGACGAAAAAGGCCGCGAGATCCGCGCCCGTGCGCTGGACGCCGGCAGCCTGGGTGTGTCTACGCAAGCCCGTAGCCGTGAGATGGCCGACATCGAGGGCTATGTCGAGCCGCATTTGTGGACTGGCGTGGGCCGGGCCCGCAGCGGCTGTGGTGCGGCGCTGGTCGGCAGTGTGGACCAGGTGCTCAGTGAAATTCATGCCTACCAAAAGATGGGTATCCGCGCCTTCATTTTTTCGGGCTATCCGCACCTCGATGAATGTGACATCTTCGGCAGCAAAGTGCTGCCGCAATTGCAAACCTGCTCGCTGGCACAGGCTTACTGCCGTGTGCCGGCCAGCACCCCCGCCACCCCACTCGGTTTAGGAATTCGCCTGTGAATATGCCCCGTATTGAATTGAACCCCGGCCTGACGCTCAGCCGGCTGGCTTACGGCGTCTGGCGCCTGTCTGAAGCGGCCGACACTTCTGCGCAAGCCGTCGCCGGCCGGATTCAGGCTTGCCTGGACCAGGGCATCACGACTTTTGACCATGCCGACATCTATGGTGGCTACAGCTGCGAGGCTTTGTTCGGCGCGGCCCTACGTGCTCAGCCGGGCCTGAAGGCGCGCATGGAAATCGTGACCAAGTGCGACATCATGCTGCTGTCCGATCAGCGGCCGGATAACCGCGTCAAACACTACGACACCTCCGCCGCTCATGTGCAGGCCAGCGTGGAGCGTTCTTTGCACAATATCGGCGTAGACGCCATTGACCTGCTGTTGATTCACCGGCCCGACCCGCTGATGGACCACCACGCATTGGGTGCCTGTCTGGACAGCTTGATTCAAAGCGGCAAGGTGCGCGCGGCGGGCGTGTCCAACTTCATGCCCTGGGACATGGACTTGCTTCAGTCGGCCATGAAAAACCGCCTGGTGAGCAACCAGATTGAAATCAGTTTGATGCAAACCCGCGGCTTCGTCGATGGACAGATCGCCCATGCACAGCGCCTGGGTGTGCCGGTCATGGCCTGGTCACCGCTGGGCGGTGGTCGTTTGTTCGGTCAGGAGGCGGCGGCCTTGCGTTTGCGCCCCGCACTGCAGCGCCTTGCAAGTGCGCAGGGCGTGGATGAAACCGCTGTGGCCATTGCCTGGCTGCTGCACCATCCCGCGCGCATCATCCCGGTGTTGGGAACCAACGACCCGGCGCGCATTGCGCGCATGCAAGACGCCTTGCGCGTCACGCTGGATCGGCAGACCTGGTTTGAGCTGTATTCGCTGGCCAATGGCGCGGACGTGCCATGAGCCGTGCCTACCGGGACGCTTTGTCCTGCTTTGCCACCGGCGTGACCGTGGTGACAGCGTGTCATCTGCAAGAGGATTGGGGTATGACCTGCAACTCCTTCAGCTCGGTTTCCTTGGAGCCGCGTCTGGTGCTCTGGAGCATCCGCCAAAATGCCAGCAGCCGCGCTGCCTTTGTCAGCGCTGGCGGCTACACAGTCAGCGTTTTGTCGTATGAGCAGCAAGCACTGGCGCGCCAGTTTTCTACCGGCGACATGGCCCAGCGCTTTGCCGGCGTGGCTGCAGACAGACTCGAGAGCGGTCGCTTGAGGCTCGCTGGCAGCAGCGCCTGGTTTGATTGCGCCTTGATTCAGGTGATCCCTGCTGGCGACCACGACATCCTGCTTGGCGAAGTGCGCGACTTCGGCTGCAGCGTGGAGCCGCCGCTGATTTTTGCGAAGAGCCAGTTTCTGCCGGACCGTCAGCTTGCTGCTAGCAGCTGAGACTGTCTCACTTCCGATCTTCAGATTTTCCAGTAGCCACTGCGCAAATCAATCGCCTGGCCGGTGCGCGCCGACTCCTGCGCAGCCAGGCCCATCACGACGGCGGCCAGTCCGTCTTGCAAACTGACCTCGACCGGTCCCTCGCCCAGCACGGCGGCCCGAAATCGCTGGTGCTGGTAAAAGGTGGAGCCGTTGTGGTCACCTGCGGCCAGAGCGACCGGGTCTACCGGCACTTCGAGCATCACCGGCCCTTTGGGCTCGCGCGGGCTCATCACCAATTGTGCGGTGGGCGGCGCACCCAGATGCGCCGGCCAGAAGCGGCCGGGGCCGGGCACAAAGCATTCAAGCTTGGCGAGCGGCCCGACCACTGAGATTTCTTCCTGGTAACGCGCGCCTTCGGCAAACATGCACAGCTCCAGCAGCGCACGCTGGCCTGATGCGAAATCAACAATCACGTAGGCGTTGTCCAGAATGTCCGGCACGCCCTCAGGGTAGCGTTCGTCCTGGTGGTTGTGCTGTGCAGAAGCTGATGCATAAATCCGCACCGGCTCGCTGCCCGTCAGGTGACGCATCAGGTCAAAGAAGTGGCAGCACTTTTCAACCAGCGTGCCGCCTGTGTAGCGGTTAAAGCGGTTCCAGTCGCCGACTTTGACCAAAAAGGGAAAGCGGTGCTCGCGAATGCTCAGAAGCGTCACCGGCCCGGTGTTGGTTTGTGAATGAACTTCTTCGGCCAGGCGCGCCACCGGCGGCATGTAGCGGTACTCCATGGCCACCCAGATCGGTGCCGGGTAATGTGACGCCAGTGTTTGCAGGGCGCGCACGTCTTCAAGGTTGGTGCAGGCCGGTTTTTCGAGCAGCAGGGGCAGCGGTCGCAAACGGGCAATCTGCTGGAGCTGTTCGGCATGCCGGAAGTTGGGGCTGGTGATCACCAGGCAATCGACGTCTTCGGCTGTGACCACATCCTCCAGGCTGCTGCAGCGTTGCGCGCCTGGCGCCAGAGCGATCGCGCGCGCCGCCATGGCCTCGTCCGGTTCAAAGATGCGGGTGACAGCGCTGGCCTGCAAGAGCGCGATATTGCGCAAATGCTCCTGGCCCATCATGCCGCAGCCGATAAAACCGTAGCGCAGTGTTTTCATGTCGGACTCTAAATCAAAGATGGATGAATTGTGCCTTGAAACCCCAGGCTTGAACGCAAAAAGCGCCTGCAACCCGGGCGGGCTGCAGGCGCTTTGGCCAGGGCCAAGCCCGGGATTTACTGCATGTCGATGAAACTGCGCAGCTTGTCGCTGCGGCTCGGGTGTTTCAACTTGCGCAGCGCTTTGGCTTCGATCTGACGAATACGCTCGCGCGTCACGTCAAACTGCTTGCCGACTTCTTCCAGCGTGTGGTCGGTCGACATCTCGATACCGAAACGCATGCGCAGCACCTTGGCTTCGCGCGGCGTCAGGCTGTCCAGAATGTCTTTGACCACGTCGCGCAGACCGGCCTGCATCGCCGCTTCCAGCGGTGCGGTGTTGGCGCTGTCTTCGATGAAGTCACCCAGGTGCGAATCGTCGTCGTCACCGATCGGCGTTTCCATCGAGATCGGCTCCTTGGCGATCTTCATGATCTTGCGGATCTTGTCTTCCGGAATCTCCATCTTGGCGGCCAGGATGCTGGCGTCCGGCTCAAAGCCGAACTCTTGCAAGTGCTGGCGCGACAGGCGGTTCATCTTGTTGATGGTCTCGATCATGTGCACCGGAATCCGGATGGTGCGCGCCTGGTCAGCAATCGAGCGCGTGATAGCCTGACGGATCCACCAAGTCGCATAGGTCGAGAACTTGTAGCCCCGGCGGTACTCGAATTTGTCAACCGCTTTCATCAAACCGATGTTGCCTTCCTGGATCAAGTCCAGGAACTGCAGGCCGCGGTTGGTGTATTTTTTGGCGATCGAGATCACCAGGCGCAAGTTGGCCTCGATCATCTCTTTCTTGGCGTCGCGCGAGTTGGTCTCGCCCTCGTTCATGCGCTTGTTGATGTCTTTGAGGTGACCCAAAGGCACGACCACACGCGACTGCAACTCGGCGAGCTTGGTCTGCAGTTCCTGAATAGGCGGCACGTTGCGGGCCATCACCACGGACCAGGGCTTGTTGGCAGCGACCTGTTTTTCAACCCACTTCAGGTTCAGCAGGTTGGGCGGGAAATCCTTGACGAAGGTTTCCTGCGGCATGCCGCATTTGTCCACGATGATGCGGCGCAGCTCGCGCTCTTTCTTGCGCACGTCCAGCACCTGACCGCGCAACAGGTCGCACAGCTTTTCAATCGTCTTGGCGGTAAAGCGCACCGTCATCAGCTCATCGCTGAGCATTTTTTGCGACTTCAAGTAGGTTGGTGTGCCGTAGCCTTCTTTGTCATAGGTCTTGTGCACTTTTTCAAAGTACAGGGCGATCTTGTCAAAGCGGCTGAGTGCTTCTTTTTTGAGCTCTTCAAGCTTTTTGGTCAGCGCCTTGGAGCCGCCTTTGCCGTCATCGTCGTCTTCTTCGTCAAATTCGTCGAAGTCCTCTTCGGCCACATAGTCGTCGGCCTCGTTAGGGTTGGAAAAACCGTCGACCACGGTGGAGATGACGATCTTGCCTTCGCGGATTTCTGCGGCCAGTCGCAGGATCTCGGCAATCGTGGCCGGGCTTTCAGAGATGGCTTCCATCATGCGCATGAGGCCGCCCTCGATGCGCTTGGCGATCTCGATCTCTCCTTCGCGCGTCAAGAGCTCGACTGTGCCCATTTCACGCATGTACATGCGCACCGGGTCGGTGGTGCGGCCGAACTCGCTGTCCACGGTGGACAAAGCGGCTTCAGCTTGCTCTTCGGCTTCTTCTTCGGTGGCGACAGTAGCGCCTGTGTTGTTGATCAACAGCGTTTCAGCGTCAGGTGCTTGCTCGTAGACCGCGATGTCCATGTCATTGAGCATGTTGACCACGACTTCGAGCGTCTCGGCATCAACCAGCTTGTCGGGCAGGTGGTCGGAGATCTCGCCGTGCGTCAGGTAGCCACGGGTCTTACCGAGCTTGATCAGGGTTTTCAGGCGCAAGCGGCGCTTGGCCATGTCTTCTTCAGACAGCACGGTCTCTTCGAGGCCGAACTCTTTCATCAAGGCGCGTTCTTTGGCCTTGCTGATTTTCATGCGCAGGGGTTTGACCTTTTCTGCCGACTCGGGCACCGGTTCCCCCGCCAGGTCGTCCTCGATGTCGGACATGTCCTCATCGCCCAAGGCTTTGGCGCCGGCCTTGGGTTTACGGCCACGTTTGGCACCCGTCACAGCCGCTGCGCTGTCGCCTGGCGTGTTCTTGGCCGGACGTCCGGGTTTTTTCTTGGCTTGCTCTTCGGCCAAGGCCTTGGCCGATGCGGCTTTGCTGTCAGCAGGCTTGGCCGTAGCGGCCTTGCTTGCAGGTTTAGCGACAGGTTTGGCAGGCGGCTTTGCGGCAGTCTTGGCGGCGGCTTTGACGGCTGGTTTAGCTGGTGCTTTGGCAGTCGGTTTTGCCGCAGCTTTGGCCAGGGGCTTGGCTGCAGTTTTGACTGAAGGTTTGGCAACCGGTTTTGCGGCAGTTTTGGCGGCGGGTTTAGCTGCGGGTTTGGTCGCAACTTTGGTCGCTAGGGCAGGGGTCTTGGACGGCACGGACACTACTTTCTTCGGGGACTTGACAGGTTTGACGGGCGCTTTGCCCGGTGCGGGAGATCGCCCGTACGCTTTCACAGAGATAACCACCTTTTTAGACTTTTCAAGCTTGCCGGCTGGCGATGCCCGCTTGACTGGCTTGGCCGCCACTTTCACATTGGCCTTTTTAACTGGGCTTTTGGCCGCAGGCTTGGCTTTTGGTTTGGCGGACGGCTTGGCAGATTTCTTAGACTTTTGAACAGGCATGGCGAGCTCTCCAGGGTCAAAAAAGGCTTTTCACAACAAAGCGCCTGACGGCGGGTGCTCCAAGCAAGATCAACTGTTCAACCGGCGAGCGTTTGAGCTTTGCCCATGAAGAGCGAGCGAACGATCAGGAAAAACGAAAAATCTCAACAAGAGCCCGCAGGGGCACAAAAAATGCCCGTGCGGTGAAGCCGGGCATGGTGGCAAGTTGTTTGGGCGAACATTTGGGGTGCAGTCCTTGCGGGGAAATTGGCTCTGTACCCAAAAGGGCCCGTTGTGCGGGGAGCCGGTGCCGGAGGTGCTGCTGTCGCGCTTGCCGTAACTGAAAGTTGGATTATACCCTGCTGCCTATTTTTGAGGCAAATTCAAGCCCTTGTGCCGGGCCGTTTCAGCGGGGTTTTTGTTGGGCCGACAGTTCGCGGTAACGGGCCATGGCCGTCGGGTCGTTCTGAGCACGCAAGGCCAGCGCCTGCATTTCGGCGTCTCTGGCGGCGCGGCTGAGTTGCTCCAGAATGTGGCGCACCTCGTTCCAGTCGGACTCTATGCCTTCCGGGATTTGCGCCAACTGGTTGACCGCATAGTTTTCGTGGCTGTGTTCGCGCAGGCCTTCACGCAAAGCCGCCCAGGGTTGGGGGCCGTGCTCGTGCAATTGACTCTCCAGCCAGACAAACAGGGGTCCGTGCGGTTCCGGCAGGCTGGACAGCAGCGCATGCTCCTCGGGGCTGAACTTGTCCCAGGCCTGCGGCTCGGTCAACAGTGCGCGCAGCACACGGTCTTCGCGGCTGGCCGGCAAAACGCGCCCGGTCAGCCGGCGCCCTCGGGTGTTGGACTCCGGTGTGTAGCGGCCTTGTCGCTCTGCCCAAGGCACGGGTGCCGGGCCGCCGGCGGGTACAAAGCCGTACGAAGCGGGGTCCTGGCCGGTGTCGTCTACATGCTCGGGAATGCTGCGCTTGGCGCGTGCTTTGCCCGGGTAGCCGGCAGCAGGTTGCCAGAGTTGCAGCAACTCGCGGCTGTCAATTTGCACCTGGTCGGCAATCTCGGCGAGCAACTGACGCTTGAGCGCGCCGTCGGGCAGCAGGCTCCAGAGCACACGCGCATTGCTGGCCATGTGGGCGCGGCCTTCAGCTGTTTGCATGTCGCAGGCTTCGCTGGCGGCTTCGAGCATGAAGCGGCTCAGTGGCACGGCTTGCTTGACCATGGCGGCAAAGCCCTCGGTGCCGTGCTCGCGGATGTAGCTGTCCGGGTCATGCTCGGCCGGCAAAAACAAAAACTTGACGCTGCGCACATCGCTGGCAAAGGGCAGGGCGGCTTCCAGCGCCTTGCGTGCGGCGCGGCGGCCGGCGCTGTCGCCGTCAAAGCTGAAAACCACCGCGTCGGTGAAGCGGAACAGCTTTTGCACATGCTCGGCAGTGCAGGCGGTGCCCAGCGTGGCTACGGCATTGGCAAAGCCCAGCTGGGCCAGCGCCACCACGTCCATATAGCCTTCGGTCACCAGGGCGTAGCCGTGTTCGCGCAGTGCGCTGCGCGCTTCAAACAGGCCGTAGAGTTCGCGGCCTTTGCTGAACACCGGCGTTTCCGGCGAGTTCAGGTACTTGGGTTTGTCGTCGCCCAGCACGCGCCCGCCAAAGCCGATGCACTCGCCCTTGACATTGCGGATGGGGAACATCACGCGGTCGCGAAAGCGGTCGTAGCGTTTGGCTTCGCCGGCGGCGTTTTCCTCGCCGGGCTCGCCGCTGATGACCAGGCCGCTTTCCACCAGCAGCGGGTCGTTGTAGTCTGCAAAGACGCTGGCCAGGCTGCGCCAGCCCTCGGGCGCGTAGCCCAAACCGAAGGTCCGGGCGATCTCGCCCGACAGGCCGCGGCCCTTGAAATAGTCAATCGCCCGTGGCGAGTTTTTCAGGTGTTTGATGTAGGCCGCGCCGGCTTTTTCGAGCACGCTGGACAGCGTGGCCTGCTGCTCTCGCATCTGGGCGGCGCGGGCACGGTCTTTCGGGCTGACGTCGTCCTCGGGCACTTGCAGACCGTATTGCTGCGCCAGGTCTTTGACGGCCTCAATGAATGTCATGCCGGCATGCTCCATCAGGAAGCTGATGGCGTTACCGTTTTTGCCGCACCCAAAGCAGTGGTAAAACTGTTTGGCCGGGCTGACCGAAAAGGACGGCGACTTTTCCCCGTGAAAAGGGCACAGGCCCATGAAGTTGGCGCCGCCTTTTTTCAGCTGAACATGGCGCCCCACGATGTCCACCACGTCGGCGCGGGCCAAAAGCTCCTGGATGAATGATTGGGGAATGGCCATGGGTGTGAAAAGTGAACAGCAATTTAATCACACCCACCAGCCAAGTGGCCTTGCCGACTAGTCGCCCCGAACCACGCCCTCGCGGCGCGGGTCCGCACCGCCGAACCAACCGCCCGGCGTTTTTTCGATGGCTTGAAGGCCGCTGGTCATCGGAATTTCTTGCACCGTGGCGCCGCGCGCACGCAGCGCTTGCAAGGTGGCGGCTGGAAAGCGCTGCGCTTCAAGCAAAGTAGGTCCGTTGAGAGCGCCGAAATTGGGCAGGTCAATGGCTTGCTGGGCGTTCAAGCCCCATTCGAGCGTGCCGTAAAGCAGCTTGGCGGTGTAATGAATGATCAGCGCGCCGCCGGGGCTGCCGCCGGTCATCAGCAGTTGGCCGCTGGCTTTGTCAAACACCAGGGTGGGCGCCATGGACGAGCGGGGCCGCTTACCGCCTTGCACACGGTTGGCGATGGGTTTGCCTTGCGCATCAGCGGGTACAAAGCTGAAATCGGTGAGCTCGTTATTGAGCAAAAAACCATGCACCATCTGGCGCGCACCAAAAGCGTCTTCGATGGTGGTGGTCATGGCCAGCGCATGACCGCTGCCGTCCACGATGCTGATGTGGCTGGTGCCGTATTCGGGTTGCTCGGGCATGGGTGCGTAGCGGCTGACCAACGCGCCCGGGCGCACGCTTGGCATGCTGGTGGGGCCGATCAGGCGGGCACGCGCGGCCAGGTAATCGGGGGCCAGCAGGCTCAGCCAGCTGCCGCCCGGGGGCGCTACAAAGTCAGGGTCGGCCACATACTGAGCGCGGTCTGCAAAGGCCAGGCGCGAGGCTTCGGCATAGCGGTGTAACCAGGGCGCAGACGGCACTCCTTGCTCCAGTGCGGGTGAACCGCCGGCCGGCTCGGTGAGTTGCAGCATGCCCAGAATCTGTCCCACAGCCAGTGCGCCTGAGCTCGGGGGCGGCATGCCGCAGAGGCGGTACTCGCGGGCCCGTGCCCGAACATCGTGGCACAGCGGTTCACGCACAACGGCGCGGTAAGCGGCCAGGTCTTGCAGGCTGAGCAGGCCCGGGTTGTCGGGGTGTAGGCGCACTTTGTCGACGATGGCCCGGGCAATATCGCCCTCGTGCAAGGCCTTGGAGCCTTCGGCCGCGATGCGCTTGAGAACGGCTGCCAGTGCCGGGTTTGTCAAGCGATGTCCGACCGGCCAGGGTGCGCCCTTGGCATCGTAAAAATAAGCGGCAGCAGTAGGGTCTTTTTTCAAATGAGTTTCAGCTGCCAGCAAGCCATGCAGGCGTGGGCTCACGCCGAAACCCTGCTCAGCCAGTGTGATGGCCGGGGCAAACAGGCTGGCCCATGGCAGTTTGCCGTGCTGGCGGTGGGCCAGCTCGAGCATGCGCAGCGTGCCGGGCGCGCCCACCGCACGCCCACCCACAACAGCCTGGTGAAAGGGCAGCGCCTGACCGCTGGCGTCTAGCAACAGGTTTTCAGTGGCGGCCAGTGGCGCTGTTTCACGGCCGTCAAAGGCTTGCGTGTCGCGGCCATTGAAATACAACATAAAAGCGCCGCCGCCGATGCCGCTTGATTGCGGCTCAACCAGGCCCAGCACCATCTGCACCGCGATCGCGGCATCGATGGCCGAGCCGCCGGCTTTGAGTATCTGGTAGCCGGCATCGGTGGCCAACGGGTTGGCAGCAGCCACAGAAAAATGACGGCTGGCCCAACCCGGTTTGGCGTTGTAGCCGGTGGCTGCCTCAGGTTGCAAAACCGGCGCTGTGTAGACAAAGCCGGGTGCAGCGCAAGCCGTCAGCATGCCCAGCCATAAAGCAGTTGCAGACAGCGCTGTCAACGCTCTCAATAAAGGCGTTCTGGCGAGTGTCATGGCCGGCCCCGGACCGGAGTGCTTAGCGCGGAGCCAGGCGTATGGCGCCGTCCAGGCGAATCACTTCGCCGTTGAGCATGTCATTTTCAAAAATGTGGCGCACCAGCTTGGCGTAGTCCTGCGGCGTGCCCAGGCGCGACGGAAAAGGCACGCTGGCGGCCAGCGAGTCTTGAACTTCCTGGGGCATACCGAACATCATGGGGGTGCCGAAAATACCGGGGGCAATCGTCATGTTGCGGATGCCGTTGCGTGCCAAGTCACGGGCGATCGGCAGCGTCATCCCGACCACGCCGCCCTTGGATGCGCTGTAGGCTGCCTGGCCCATCTGTCCGTCATAGGCGGCCACCGATGCAGTGGAGATCAGCACACCGCGCTCGCCGGTGGACTCGGGTTCGTTCTTGCTCATGGCTTCCGCCGCCAGGCGGATCATGTTGAAGCTGCCGATCAGGTTGACGGTGATGGTTTTGGAAAATAGAGCCAGCGAATGGGCGCCGTTTTTGCCGACTGTTTTTTCTGCCGGGGCAATGCCGGCGCAGTTGACCAGGCCCATCAACTTGCCCATGGCCACGGCCTTGGCGACCACCGCCTGGCCATCGGCTTCCTGACTGACGTCACATTTCACAAAGGCCCCGCCAATTTCTTTGGCAATGGCTTCACCTTTTTCCACTTGCATGTCGGCAATCACCACCTTGCCGCCGTTGGCTGCCAGCATGCGGGCCGAGCCCTCACCCAAACCTGATGCGCCGCCTGTGACGATGAAAACCTTGCCTGCGATGTCCATGAAAATTCCTTAGAAAAAAGCGCTGAGCCAGTCCAACACTGACATTAACCATCAGTTCAAACCGAAAAGATTATCACGCATGCAAGCACCGGCTTGGCTGACGCCGGCCAGCCCTTGGCTGAGCGCGCTTGCTCTTATTTGTAGCCAACGCGATCCAGCATTTGCTGCACCTTGGTCTGGTTGTTGGCCAATACACTGGCGGCCATGTTTTCAGCCTTGAAGCCGTTGCCGGCCATGGCTTGTAGCGCCGGGTTGTTGAGCTTCAATCCGATGACCGCCGGCCATTCGTTGTTACCGTCCGCAAAATAATTTTGAGCGCCTGGGCTGGCCAGGTATTCCATGAACTTCACCGCATTCGCCGGGTTTTTACTGTGCCTGGCGACGCCTGCGCCGGCTAAGTTGACGTGCGTGCCCCAGCTTTGCTGGTTCGGGAACACCACGTCAATTTTTGCCATGATGGCTTTGTCTTCAGGCGCAGCAGATCGCATCAGGCGTGCCAGGTAATAACTGTTGGTCAGGGCCATACCGCATTCGCCGCTGGCCACCCCTTTGATCTGGTCGGTATCGCCCCCTTTGGGTGCGCGCGCCATGTTGGTCACCAGCCCTTTGAGCCAGGCTTCGGTTTTAGCATCGCCCAAGTGCTCAAGGACTGCGCTGAAAAGCGACAGGTTGTAAGGGTGCGAGCCCGAGCGCGTGCACAACAAACCTTTGTTTTTGGGCTCACCCAAAGCTTCGTAGGTGTCCACATCGGTTTTTTTGACGCGGGACTTGTCATAGACCACCACGCGGGCGCGGGTTGAAAATCCAAACCAGGTGACGCCTTCAGGCCCGGCCTTGGCATGCAAGGCGGCGGGAATCAGCGCTTGGAGCTGCGCGGACTTGATGGGGCGAAACAGTCCGTCGATGTCGGCCTTGCCCAGTCGCGCTGCGTCCACCAGCAAGATCACGTCGGCCGCCGAGCTCGCGCCTTCTGCCTTGAGCCTGGCCAAAATACCGGCGTCGTCCGCGTCCACCCGGTTGATGCGAATGCCTGTGGCTTTGGTGAAGTTGGCGTACAGCGCTTCGTCTGTTTGGTAGTGACGTGCAGAATACAGGTTGAGGGTTTGTTCCTGGGCTGCGGCCAAGCCGGCCAGGCACAACATACTGATGGCCGCCAGGCGCGGTAAAAACGAGTTCGTGGGCATGAAAAAAATAGGTCTTTGGTGCGATGAAGTTGTTTATCTTAATGCAAACGCGAATAATTCTCAATATCTTTGAGAGTTATTTTTCAGATGCCTGCTGCCGCTTGCGTCGCAGCACTGCAGCGGCGCTTTCGGCTGTTTTGGTTGCTGCACTGGCCGGTTGTGCTGGGCCGGGCGGACCTGCGCCGGTCAGTCCTGAAGTTGCGCCGGCGCTCAGCAAGCGGGCGCCGCGCATCGGGCTGGCCCTGGGCGGCGGGGCTGCCAAAGGTTTTGCGCATGTGGGCGTGATCGCGGTGCTGGAAGAAGCCGGTTTGCGACCGGACTATGTGGTCGGCACATCGGCCGGCAGTCTGGTGGCGGCGCTGTATGCCAGCGGCAAGTCCAGCGCTGAACTGCAAAAAACGGCGATGAGCATGGAAGAGGCGGCCATCACCGACTGGATGCTGCCCCTGGTGGGTCGCGGCGTTTTCCGCGGCGATGCCCTGGGCCGCTTTGTCAACGAGTCCGTGGGTGGGCGCTTGATTGAAGACATGCGCATTCCCTTGGGCGTGGTGGCCACCGACCTTGGGAGCGGTCAGGCGGTACTCTTTCAACGCGGCGACACCGGCACCGCCGTGCGCGCCTCCAGCGCTGTGCCAGCGGTGTTTGTGCCCGTGAAAATCAACGGGCGCGATTACGTGGACGGCGGGCTGGTGGCGCCTGTGCCGGTGCGCTACGCACGGCAGATGGGTGCAGAACTGGTGATCGCTGTGGACATTTCGACGGCACCTGAGGACAGTGCCACCAAAGACACGCTGCAGATCCTGCTGCAGACTTTTTCCATCATGGGTAAAAGCATCAACCAGCACGAGTTGCGCGAGGCCGACATTGTGGTGCGGCCCTCCCTGGTCGGGCTCAAAAGTGCTGATTTTTCTGCGCGTCAGCGTGCCATTGAGGCCGGACGGGCCGCCATGCTCGCTGCCTTGCCGGCCTTGCGGGCCCGATTGCAAACCGTGGTGATCGCGCAGCCCTAAGGCGTAGCACGGGGCTTGTGCACAGCCGAAAAAAAAGCCCGCACTTGGCGGGCTTTTTTTCTGGCGCAAACGAATTAACGCTTTTTGGCAGCAGTGGACTTGACTGCAGTGGCAGCAGTCTTGGTGACGCTGTTGAAGTTGGCTTCAGCCATGTCGGTGGCTTGCTTCACGGCTTTTTGAACCGATTCGAAAGCGTTGTTGGCGGCAGCCACGGTGCTCTTCATGACAGCCATGGCTGTCTCGGAGCCGGCCGGTGCGTTCTTGGCAGCGCCGTCAACCAGGCTCATGAACTTGGCTTGGGCATCAGCGGTCTGGCTTTCAACGGCCTTGTTGAATTCGCTGGTGGTGCCCGAAGCGATGTCATACAGGTGGCGGCTGTAAGCAGCGGTTTTTTCAGCCAGAGGCTGCATCAGACCGGCTTGCATGGCCATCAGTTCTTGTGCGTCTTTCACGCCCATGAAAGCTTGTGTCTGGTGGGCTGTGTCGGCCAGTGCGGCTTTGGAAGCTTGCAGGTTGAGCTCGACCAGTTTTTCAACGCCTTCAAAGGCTTTGTGGGTCAAGCCAAAGAGGGTCTCAACGGTGGCTTTTTGCGAAGCGATGAATTGTTCAGTGGTCAGCATATTGAATCTCCAGTGGTGTTGAACGGATCAGGTGGGTAGCTAAAAATGTGAATGCAGATTTAATTGCTGCATTGCAACAAAACCAAGTATAGGGATAAGCTGAGCCTTTACAAGCGGTTTTTGTTGCGTTGCAGCATTTTAGAGGCTGCCCTCTAGGCAGGCATTAGATCTAGCTTGTGCCGGGGTTCAACCGCCTGCCGTACCCGGGTCGGCCTGAACGGCCACAATGGTGCGGCCGCACCGGTCGCTGTTGCCCGCTACCTCAGTTGGAGTCTTTGAGTCATCTCTCACGAGCTTTTGCCAATTGCAAGCCTTTTACGCTGACCACTTTGTATTGCCACTACCGGCGGGCCATCGGTTCCCGATGGCCAAGTACGCGCTTTTGCGCGAACGGGTGGCGTTGGAGTTGCCGCAGGTGCAAACCCAAGAGGCACCAGCGGCCAGTGACGGCGAACTGGCCCTGGCGCACAGCCCGGCCTATATCCATGCCGTGACCAGCGGGCAGTTGCCCGCAGCGGCGATGCGGGAGATCGGTTTTCCGTGGAGTCCGCAGATGGTCGAGCGCTCACGGCGTTCAGCGGGCGCCACGGTGGCCGCTGCCCGTGCGGCCCTGGGCTTACAAGCCGGTGCAGGGGGCAGGCCCGCTGGCGTGGCCGCCAACATGGCCGGCGGCACGCACCACGCCAGCGCTGAGCAGGGCAGCGGCTTTTGTGTCTTCAATGATGCAGCGGTGGCCGCGCGCTTGATGCAAGCCGAATGGAGCCGCCTGCATGGCCCGCAGCGCGCACCGCTTCAGGTGGCGGTGATCGACCTGGATGTGCACCAGGGTAACGGCACAGCCAGCATCTTCAGGCAAGACGCCAGCGTATTCACCCTGTCCCTGCACGGCAAGCACAATTTTCCCTTTCGCAAGGAAGCCGGCGACCTGGACATGAATTTGCCGGACGGCTGCGCCGATGCGGCCTACTTGCAGGCACTGGACGACGCGCTTTTCGAACTGGACCGGCGCTTTGCCCCTGGCCTGGTGATTTACCTGGCAGGTGCCGACCCTTTTGAGGGCGATCGCCTGGGTCGCCTGGCTTTGAGCTTTGAGGGCCTGAAAGCGCGCGACCAGCGAGTCTTTGAATGGGCCTGGCAACGCCGCGTCCCCCTGGCCTTTGCCATGGCCGGTGGTTACGGCGTCAATATTGAGGACACCGTGCAAGTGCAGATGAACACTTATGAGGTAGCGCTGGCTTATTGGCAACGATGGCAGCGTGGGCAGCAGTCGCAGCACTGGCAAAATCTAGAGATGCCCTTGACCCCAAGCCCCTGCACCTGACATGACCCGCCCCATTGCCCAGGCCCGCAGCGCCTACAAAGTGTTTTTCCCGATCAGCACCCGCTGGCTGGACAACGACGTCTACGGGCATGTCAACAATGTGGTTTATTACGGCTGG
>JBIKPY010000037.1:0-26133 GCA_044357185.1 Polaromonas sp. | reverse complement strand
CGTCGGTGGGCGCCAGCAGGGTTTGCAGGCGCAGCATTTCGGCTTCGGTCCAGACGGTGGCGCTGGGGTTGTGCGGCGAGTTGATGATGATGGCGCGGGTTTTGGGGCTGAGCGCGGCGGCGATCTTGTCGAAGTCAGGGCGGAAGGTACCTGGCGTGAGCGGTACGCGCACGACGGTGCCGCCGGCCAGCTCGATGTTGGGCACATAGCTGTCGTAGCAGGGCTCGAGCACGATCACCTCGTCGCCCGGATGAACGATGCCCAAAATGATGGTGATGATGGCTTGCGTAGCGCCAGCGGTGACGGTGATCTCGGTGGCCGGGTTGTAGCTGCGACCGTGCAGGGTTTGAATTTTGGCGGCGATGGCTTCGCGCAGCACCGGCACGCCGGTCATGGGCGGGTACTGGTTGAGGCCGCTTTGCATGGCGGCGGTTACAGCGTTGACCAGGGCCCGGTCGCATTCAAAGTCTGGAAAGCCTTGGCCCAGGTTGACGGCGTTCTTTTCTGTGGCCAGCGCCGACATGACGGTGAAGATGGTGGTGCCCACGTTGGGCAGGCGGCTTTGCAGGGTGGGAGTGTGCTGGCGTACGGCGGCGAGGGTAGGGCTCATGGTTTTAAAACTTCGTAGTCGTTGATACGGCCGGTCATGGCTTTGGTGATGAGCTCGCGGGTTAGCCTGTCGCTCACCAGTTCGGCAAATTTGTAGACGAAATTGCGCAGGTAGGCGCTGCGCTTGAAAGCGACGCGTGCCACGTTCATGCCAAAAAGTTGTCCCGCAGGCAGAGTCACCAGGTCAGAGTTGGTGCCGTCGTCACGCAGCGCCATTTCAGCCACGATGCCAACACCCAGGCCCAGGCGCACATAGGTTTTGATGACGTCGGAGTCGATGGCCTCGAGGGCAATGCGCGGGTGCAGGCGCTTGGCGGCGAAGGCTTCGTCGATCTTGGTGCGGCCTGTGAAGGACGGGTGGTAAGTGATGAGGGGTTGGCCGCCCAGCTCTTCCAGCGTGATGTTTTTTTGCCGGGCCAGTGGATGGTCGGCCGGCATGACCAGCATGTGCTGCCATTCGTAGCAAGGCAGGGTGACTAGCTCGTCGTACTGCGCCAGGGACTCGGTGGCGATGCCGATCTCGGCAACCTCGTCGATCAGCATGCGTGCCACCTGGTCGGGCGAACCCTGGTGCAAGCTGACATTGACTTTGGGAAAGGCCTCGCGCAGGCGAGCTACTGGTTGCGGCAGCACGTAACGCGCCTGGGTGTGTGTGGTGGCAATGGACAGGGTGCCGCTGTCCTGAGCTGAATACTGCTCGCCGATGCGCTTGAGGTTGCCAACTTCCCGCATGATCAGTTCTATGCTTTGCAGCACGTGCTGGCCGGGCTCGGTCACGCGTTTGAGGCGTTTGCCGTGGCGCGCAAAAATCTCAACGCCCAGCTCTTCTTCCAGTTCAATGATGGCCTTGGACACCCCCGGCTGCGAGGTGTGCAGGACGCGGGCAGTCTCGGTCAGGTTGAGATTGCGGCGAACGGCTTCTTGTACAAAGCGAAACTGGTGAAGATTCATATCAAAAAAGTTCTTATTAAGTCTTTTATTATGACATTTTGAGACTAAAGAGGGCTGACTGTGCTTGACTGTGCAACAGGCCATTTGGGGCCAAAAGCCAGTAAATCAGGCCAGCGCAATGTCTGCCAGCAGTGCAGTGAGTAGAGCTGACTCGCCTGCGGTGGATAACAACTCAAGCCTAACCTGGGGGTGTTTGCTGCGAATCTCTTCGATGATGAGCGGCAGGTCTTCACGCGCGTGCTTACCGACACCAAGAAACAAGGGAAAAACACGAATGTGCGTTGCGCCAGCGGAGACCATGTCGTATGCGGCTTGCGGCAGACTCGGCAAACATAGCTCGAGGTAGGCGCAGCTCACAAGAGCCGCCGGGTGGCGATGCTTGATTTCAGTGGCCACCGCTTCAATGGGCAGGCGCCAAAGCGAGTCTCTGGAGCCGTGGGCAAACAAAATGATGGCGGTGGTCATGCGCTTGGACGGGGGCGTTCTGTAGTTTAAAAAGGGAAGGCCGGCGCATTAACGCCGCAGCACCAGCCAGCCGAAGGCCGTCAATGAAATACCGGTGTAAAGCAAGCCAGGGGCTGCAGCCGCGAGCCAAGGCTCCCATTTTTGCAAGTTACCGATGTGGCCGAAAACGTTGTTGAGCAGGAAAAAACTGATGCCTATCATCACACCGGCAAAAACATAGGTGGTAATGCCGCCGGCGCGAAAGTGCAGGTAGGCGAACGGCAAGGACAAGATCACCATGACCAGGCAGCTGAGCGGGTAAAAAACTTTTTTCCAGAATTCAATTTCATAACGGTGTGAAGACTGTCCGTTGGCTTTGAGATGCTGCACGTAATTAAAGAGGTCGATGGTGGCCATCTGGTCCGGTTTGAGCAGGGCAACTGAGACCATCTCGGCGCTGATTTCGGTAGGCCAGCGCAAGCTGTCCACTCGGGTTCGGGTCATGCTGGCTTTGTCCAGCCCTTTGTTCAGGCTGTCGGTACTTGGACGAATCAAAAACTCAGTACGCTCGGCCTTGAGCAGGGTCCAGGATTGATCAGTCGCAAATTGGGCTGCGCCAGCTTCGGTCAGTGCGACAACCAGGCCTTTGTTGTCATACTCATAAATGCGTATTCCCTGCATCTCATTGGCCGGAGACAAGGCCCGTACGTTGACAACGTAATTGTTGTAGAGCTGCTTTTCTTTGAGCCAGGCGCCGGTCTGCCCAACGGTGATGCGGCCTTGGTACTTGGCTTTGAGCAGCTGTGCCGTGCGTTGGGCCACGGGTGAGAGGTAGTCACCCACGGCAAAACTCAGCACCACAAAGACGCTGCCCATCACCAGCAGCAGTCTGAGGGCGCGCCAGGGGTCCAGCCCGCTGGTGCGCAATATCGTGAATTCCGATGTCTTGGCCATGCGGGCCATCACCATGATGGTGCCTATCAATACCGAAATCGGCATCAACTCATAAATGTGGCTGGGCCCCAAAAGAGCGACATAAAGCAAAGAATGGCGAAGCTGGTACACCTGTTCTGCACCGGCGAACATTGATTTGTGACCGACGTTCTTGAGGTCATCAACCAGGTCAAACAAAGAAAAAAGTGCCAGAAAACCAATGCCCACCAGCAAAATGGAAACCCAGACCTCGCCGTAAATCAGTTTGCGGACGGTTTTCATGGCTTCACAGAAGATTTAACGGCCAGTGCTTGGGCGAAATGTGGCCGGCGCGGCAGCAGGTCTGCAAGACTCCAGTTTTCGTTGCGTTTGGCCAGCCAGAGCAAGCTGCCGATGAGCACGCTACCGTGCATCAGCAGCAACAAGCTGCCCAGACCCATCCGCCCGCTGGCCACCCAGGTTTGCCCCAGACTGATCAGGTTGCTGTACAAAATGAAGATTAAAAGCACAAAAATGATGTTGCTGCTGCGGCCTGCGCGCGGGTTCACGGCGGCCAGAGCCAGCGCCAACACCACAAAGTTGATCGCGCTGAAAACAAGTCCAAGGCGCCATGAGAGCTCGGCCCGGTGGCTGTTGGTGCTCGACTGCAAAAGCTCCAGGGTCGACATCGCACGGATTTCGATCGCTTCGGCTGCAACGTCCTTGCGTTGACCGGTAATGATGCCGTATTCCTGAAAATCACTTATCCGCAGATCTGGCTTGCCGATCGTTTTTTCGAGGCGCTGGCCGTTTTGCAGTATGAGCATTTGCGTATCGTTGACCATCTCAACCCGGCCAACGCGTGCTGTTGTGACCGTGTTTTTGTTTTTTTCGACAGAGGCAATGAAGATGTTGTTGCTGCCAAGGCGTCCTTCGGAGGCGCTGTCAATGAAAAATACCCGCTGGCCATTGGCAGACTCCTGAAACTGGCCCGGTGCAATGCGGTCCAGGTCACCACGCCGGTCATAGCGCTGTTTCATGTCTGCGCTTTGTTGATAGGTCCAGGGCCAGATGACCAACGCGGAGACGGTGATCAACACCAGCACCGGCCAGGCAAAGCGCAGCAAGGGCCGCAAAAATGCAGACAAGCCGCGCCCGCTGGCAAACCAGACCACCATTTCGCTTTCCTGGTACATACGGGACAGGGTGCTCACCATGGCGATAAAAAGGGACAAAGTCAGGATGGTCGGCAAACGCCCCAAAGCGGTGTACGCCATGATGAGCATGACGTCTTGCGGGCTGATGGAGCCCCTGGATGCGCGCCCCAGGGTCTGAATCAAGACGATTGTCAAGATGATGGTGAGCAGTACCACCAGGGTGGCACCAAAGCTGCGCGCCAATTCTTTGCGCATTGAAGATTGGAATAACATGGAGCGATTAATTATTTTTTCGCAAAAAAGGAACTTCCTTCAATTATGGACTTCGAACTCAAGACCTTGAACCGCGCCCGGCTCTGCACTGAAAAATGTGACGCTCTGGTCGTGCTGGTGCCGCAGGACATGGCCAGCGGCAATGACGCGCTTTCCAGCTTGATCGCTGCTGCCACCCGCGCCGGTGACTTTGAGGCCAAGCCCGGGAATTTGCTGCAAGCCTACCGCCCAGAGGGCTTGGCTGCAACCCGCTTGCTGCTGGTGGGCGTAGGCGATGGCACGCCCCGCCATGTTCGCAGCGCGGTGCTGGCGGCGATGGCGGCACTGAAGTCCGGCAAGGCATTGCGACTTGTTTTGTGCCTGAGCTTGCTCAAAGACGCTGAGTTGCCAGCGATTCATGCCGCTTTACTGAGCTGCGGCGATGCGGCTTACCAATACAGCGCCACCAAGTCCAAGGCGCCGACCAGGCATTTTCAGCGGGCCATGGTGGCCGTGGCCGATGCGCCGGCGGCCAAAGCCGCCTTTGCCAAAGCCTGCGGTCTGGCCCAAGGCATCGCACTGGCCCGCGAGTGGGGCAACCGCCCGGCAAATCATGCCACCCCTGACAAACTCGCCGGTGCAGCGCGCGAACTGGCTAAATTGCCACGCGTTTCAGCGCAGATCCTGGGCCCCAAAGAAGTTGCCAAACTGGGCATGGGCTCATTCATGGCAGTAGCGCGCGGCTCCGAAGAGCCGCTGCGTTTTATTGTGCTGCGCTATGAGGGCGCGCTCAAGAACCAGGCGCCGGTGGTGCTGGTGGGAAAGGGCATCACCTTCGACACGGGGGGAATTTCTATCAAACCAGCTGCTGAGATGGATGAGATGAAGTTCGATATGTGCGGAGCAGCCAGCGTGCTGGGCACTTTCCGGGCCTTGGCAGCTTTGCAGCCCAGGCTGAACGTGGTTGGTTTGATACCTGCCTGCGAAAACATGCCCGATGGCCGCGCCATCAAGCCCGGCGACGTGGTCAGCAGCATGAGCGGTTTGACCATTGAAGTACTCAATACCGATGCCGAAGGTAGGCTGGTTCTTTGCGATGCCCTGACCTACGCAGAGCGATTCAAACCGCGTGCCGTGGTTGACATTGCTACTTTGACAGGCGCCTGCGTGGTGGCCTTGGGCAGCGTGCGTTCCGGTATGTTCTCCAGTAACGATGCTTTGGCCCAGTCACTGATGGAAGCCGGCGATCGATCTTTAGATCTGTGCTGGAGAATGCCCTTGGATGACCTTTATGCCGAAGGGCTGAAAAGCAATTTTGCAGACATCGCCAACGTGGCTGGCCGCGCGGGTGGTGCGGTCACGGCCGCTAAGTTTTTACAACGTTTTGCAGGTAAGTTCCCGTGGGCGCATCTGGACATTGCCGGCACAGCCTGGAAAAGTGGCGCCGCCAAAGGCTCGACCGGGCGACCTGTGGCGCTGCTGGTGGAGTATCTGCTCAGCCAGACCGAGCCTAGCCTTACAAAAACGAGTCGCCCTAAGAGCGTCAAGACCCGCCCGGCTGACCGTGCATGACAGAAGTTGAGTTTCATTTCAACGTTGGCGACAAACTCGAGTACAGCTGCCGCTTGCTTCGCAAAGCCCATGCGGGCGGCGCCAAATTGCTGGTCACAGCGGACCCCGTGATGCTGGCGCAGCTGGACCAGATGCTGTGGACTTTGTCTGCGACTGAGTTCCTGCCCCATTGCCGCAGCGATGCGCCGCCCGCCACTCTGGCGCTTTCACCTATCGTGCTGGCGGCTTCTGCCTTGGAGCCGGTATTGGAAGGGCGTGCAACAGGCGTGCTGGTCAATCTTGGCCAAGATGTACCGCCAGGCTTTGAAAGCTTTGAGCGCTTCATTGAAATTGTGAGCAGCGCCCCTGATGACCGCCAGGCAGGGCGACAGCGCTGGAATCATTACAAACAACGCGGTTACGCACTCAAAGCCCATGACCGCACTGTTTCAGCCCAAAACGCCGCCAGCGCTCAAAGCCAAAATTAACTTTTTTTTGATTTTTTGTGACCCCTTTGTGGCACAGGCTCAAAAATTGCGATATCTTTCGCAGCTTGAGGTGAAAAGCCCTCGCATACATGTCTATTTTTTTAACCGGAGTGAATATGAAACTGAAAATTACCGCATTGGCCGCCATGGCCATGGTCTCGGGCATTGCAACTGCTCAAGATACTCAAGTTGTCAAAATCGGCCACGTGGCGCCTGTATCCGGCGCTCAAGCCCACTACGGCAAAGACAATGAAAACGGCGCCCGCATGGCCATTGAAGACCTCAATGCACAAAATATTGTGATCGCCGGCAAAAAGATTAAATTTGAAATCGTTGCCGAAGACGATGCTGCCGACCCGAAACAGGGCACCGCTGCTGCACAAAAACTGTGCGACTCCAAAGTTGCCGGCGTGGTCGGTCACCTCAATTCAGGCACCACCATTCCCGCTGCCAAGGTTTACAACGACTGCGGTATTCCCCATGTGACTGGCGCTGCGACCAACCCCAACCTGACAAAGCCCGGCTACAAGACAACTTACCGCATCATCGCCAATGACAATGCTTTGGGCGCTGGTCTGGCTTTTTATGCTGCAGACAAGCTCAAGCTGAAAAAAGTCGCCATCATTGACGACCGTACAGCTTACGGCCAGGGTGTTGCTGAAGTCTTTAAAAAGACTGCACTGCAAAAAGGCATGACAGTTGTGGACGAGCAGTTCACCACTGACAAAGCCACCGACTTCATGGCCATTTTGACTGCCATCAAGGCCAAAGCCCCTGACGCCGTTTTCTACGGCGGTATGGACCCGCAAGCTGGCCCTATGCTGCGCCAGATGGAGCAACTGGGCATGTCCAAAGTCAAGTTCTTCGGCGGTGACGGCATCTGCACCGCTGAAATCGCCAAATTAGCGGCCGGCGCCAAAACCCTGGGTAACGTGATTTGCGCCGAAGGCGGCGCGTCCTTGGCCAAAATGCCTGGCGGCGAGGCTTGGAAAAAGCGTTACGACGCCAAGTACCCTAACCAGTTCCAGGTTTACAGCCCTTACACCTACGATGCCACCTTCGTGCTGGTTGACGCCATGAAGCGTGCCAAATCGACTGACCCCAAGGTCTACACCCCTGAGCTGCTCAAGACTAACTTCAAAGGTGTCACCACCACCATAGCTTTTGAAGCCAATGGCGAATTGAAAAACCCGTCCATCACTTTGTACGAGTACAAAGACGGCAAGAAGTCTGCTCTGAACTGATCATTCTTTTCGTCTAAAAAAGCCACCTTCGGGTGGCTTTTTTTCGCCCAGATGCGACCTTGATCTGAGGCAAAGTACCTTGCAATAGAGGCGGCTGGATTTTTTGGAAGTGTTACTATTAATTACTTGTAAAGTTTCCTAAAGATAAAAATGCTGGATGCGCCATGAGTTCTACGTTCATCTTATTTTTCTTGTTTTTTGTACTGATTTGCGTGGTGCTTTTCTATGTTTTCACGCAGCAAAGTTTGAACGACATTTCAGCGCGACTCACTAAACTGCAAAAACCCGAAAAGGTCACCCGCACACCTGACGCCATCCGTCGCGAGCGTGCGTACTCGCATGACCAGATCGTCATGCTCGAAGCCCAGCTGATCAACGAAGCCCGGGAAGATCTGACTGAGGCGGAGATGCAAGAAGTAGACAAGGCACGCAAAAAAATCAAGTCTTGTGCCGACGAGCTCAAAGCCGTTGGTGACTGGAGCGGCTTGCCATTTGATTTGGAATGGAACGATATTCTCGACCGGCTTCCGGTGCTCAATGGTTTGTACCGCAAGGCTATCGCTGCACAGGCTGAAGCAATGAACCCGACCCCTGAAGTGGCGCCTGCAGTGCCGGCACCTGCGCCTGCGTCCAGGTTGCGGCGCTAATTGGGGCTTTAGGCCATTGACTGTGAAACTCATTGATTGCCTGAGCGTTCCTAAGTCGCGTGATTTAAAAGCCCCCGGCGATGACGTCGTCTCTGTGCTGCCAGACAAGTTTTATGGCGTGTTTGACGGCGCTACCGACACAACTGGCACATTCCGAGGACCCTGCTCACCTGGTCGTTTTGCGGCTACCTCGGCGGCTCAGGCCATGCTACGCCAGGTGCTGCAAGCGCAAGGTCCGGTAGCTGATCCGCAAGTCTGGCTGGCCGCAATGAATGCCGCCATCCGTGATGGTTTGCTTAACTTGGGTGTGCCGCAGGCAAGGGTCAGTACCACCGCAGCCATGGCTCTTCCCATTGGCAGCGATATGCATTTCCTCATGGTGGGGGATTCGGGCCTGCGGATCAATGGCCGGGACATCACGCACATGACCAAAGATGTAGACCGCTTGTTCACCCAGGTCAGGTTGGCGACCAGAGCGCTTTTGCGGCTGCAAGGTTTGCAAGAGGATGACTTGGAAGCGGCCACACGTGAACTTGTCTTCATGGGCTTGGACCCGAGCCGGCAAAGTGTGCTTTCGCGGGCGCAAGTTGAGCAAATCGTGGATCAAGTCAGCATGGCCTGCCAGGGGCAGCTCATGCCCGATGCCATGGACTGCTTAGCAGACATGGTGTCGCGCGGCATATCCGGTGGTCAATACCAGTTTGCCAACCAGTCCGGTCACTCTTTAGCTTATGCCAGTGTGGATGGCAGCCAGACCCGTGGCAAAGACCTGCTTTATTTCAGCCGGCCTGTGGCTGATGTGCAGAGCATTGAGCTTTTTACAGATGGCTACATGTCTTGTCCGCAGGGCGGCGTCAGCGTCATGGACTGGGAAGCTAATTTTGCGAAAGACGAAGCGCAAGACCCTGAAAAAATAGGCCGCTATGCCGGCGTCAAAGGCTCTACCAAGGCTTATTTTTCAGACGACCGGACAGTCTTGTCGCTGAGCTTTTAGTCGTTGATGCGTTACCTACCTGCTGCGGTCTTGGGCCAGGTGCTGAGCCCACCCTGGTACCCATACTTTGGGGTCTTGTTCAGCGTGAGCCCTGGCCGACAGCATCCTTGCTGAGTGCGGGTTGACTTAGCCATGCAGCTACGGCACGAGTCAATTCAACCGAAACCAATGCGCCATTACAAACCTGGAGAACTTGGATTTCCCTCTTAATATCTGCGCCTGAAAGTTAGGCCTGCAATTGTTCGTTTGTAGTTGCTCAATGCCAGCGTTGACTTGTTATTTTCATAGCCCAGCTCAACGACTGACTGAAAACCCGCAATGCTGAAATTGACAGGTTCCATCGACAGTTTGACAAGGTTGCGCTTATCCTCACGCAGTACACCAAACATGGGGTCCGTCTCTACATGTTTGCGGTTTGAACTCAGCCATTTGAGTTGGATACGGCTGTCTAGCGAAGTCACGAAAAAAGTGCCGCTCAGTCCGTAGCTGAGGTTTGTGAAAGAGTACGGCTGCTCAACGGCGATACCGCGATCCCAGCCAATTTCCGCACCTAGCGAGGCTAACTGTGACACGCTCTTTTCCGCGGCTAGCTTGTACCCTGACAAGTGACTAGTTTGATAGGCATAAGCCGGGTAGTTGATCATCCCGTGCCGAAGTTCGTTGGTCCATTGCCATCCCCCTGACGATTGAGCCACATGCAGCAAGGTCGCCCATGAATAGTTGTACAGCCGGGTGCCACCCGAGTCCATGCTTTCGTGTGAAATTTTTATTTCGGCTTTGGGCTCGATTTGAAATCGAAATGCCAGGTGACTATCCCAGCCAATTTTGTTCAGAGCGGGTTCCCTGTAGTGCACGCCCAATGCGCCTAGGCTGGCTATCCAGCGATTGTTATCGTCCAGACCCTTGCTACCTGTTAAACGGTAGTTGGCGCCCCACTTGGGGCTGGTGTCTACCTGCGGCTTGTACCTGAAGGGCAGGCCAAAAATATTGAAGCTACGCACACTTGGAATCAGTCGCGGGTTGCTGTCTTTTTCCAGTGATACTGAGTAGTCGAGCCGGCCTTGTGCAAAGCTCATATCTTCTAAAAAGTAGTGAATCTTTTCCCGAACGGCGAAAGGCGGGGATGAGGCGAGTACAGCCTTGAACAAGGCTTTGGCCTGTGCATAGTCTTGTCGCAGGTAGCTCGCTCTGGCCCACTCCAGCCTTACCCGCTCGCTGCCGGTGATCGCGTAAAGTCTTTCAAACGTTTCGGCCGCTGCAGCGAACTCGTCATTCAATAAGAAATTCAAGCCCTTTTCAAATTGAATCTGAGCTTCGAATCTGGATTCATCAGATCTCTGAGCGTACGCATGGGTTGATACAAGTATCAGCGGCACTAAAAAACACAGCAACCCTAAACCAGAGCGCGATCGCGCTCTGATTGCAGCCATATAAACCGCGGCGTTTTTAACGCTTACCGCCGAATGCACCAAGATAAGCAGCCCCGCCACCAGTGACCGTAAAAGTACCGCCAATTTCTTGAGCCGTTGGGCCGTAAAACTTGCCCGTTGCGACTCCTGTCATTGCCGCATTCGATGCGCCGCCGCCCACAGAGCTGACGACGCCCGTGAATTGATTGACCCATGCACTGTAGCTCAGCGTTCCGCTGGTATTTAAATTTGAGTTGCCGGACGAAGAAATTAGGTCCGTACTGGTTCGAGTATTTGTAGTCGTAAACGTTATAGAGCGCGTTCCAAAGTTGGCGGTAGCGGTCATATCTGATCCCACAAAGTTATTGACGCCTGTACTGTCAACATATTTACCGCCACTGGCCCCTACAAAATTTCCGGTTCCACTTACTGGAATAGCGGACCCTGCTGTTTCCGCTCCAATGGTGGCTACGCCAACTGTTCCGGTGCCCGACCCGGCACCGGTTGTCCAGACGCCAAATGTTTGATAGTCCCAGTCGTATGACTTAGGCTGGGCTGAAAGAACATAGTTTTCACTGTTTGCGCTGATGCCCGCAGCGACTTTTGGGAAAGCTCCCGAAAAGCTGATGACTCCTCCAGTTGCAGTGTCAACAGTAATGGTTGTACCTGTGGCAGATGTAAGCGCGGCTTTAGTCGTGAGCCCGTTGGAGTCATATGTCCCAACATACGATGCGCCTGGAATGAACGGAGTCGCCGCCGAAATGCTGGTTACCCTTTTTATGTCTGTGTTGTAAACATAGTCAACCTGCTGTGATGAACCATTTATTTGGACTACTCCGGGTACAACGATAGAGCTGAACTTGATAAATGGTGCGAGTGTTGAATAATTTCCACCCCCGCCTCCGCTAGCGCCTCCGCTTGCGCAGGCAGTCAGTAACACTGAGAATGTGCAGATCACGGGAAAGTAGCAGTTCATAATTTATAACTAATTAAATTTTAAAATTTGAATACTTTAATATAAAAAAACTAAAAATATAAAAATTTTTTAATAATTAAACTGGAAATATGATACCTAAAACACCACCCCCACGGTTACGCTGCCCGTCCTTCATTGCGCGCAGCCTTTAAGTACTTAAAAAATTCGGGGTTCAACGAGTTGTCTTGGCTAGCCGATCAATATGGTGAAAAATAATTCACATAAAAATCCATGATGCATATTACTTATGTACTTGATCGTAAATAAACAATACATGAGAGTCTTCGCCATAGCACTTAGTGCAATGAGCGGGCTATGTTCAGCGGAAACTCTCAAGCTCCGTCCTGATGGGCCAGATGCCACTCGCATGGGGATGCAAAAAGGCTATCCGGTGTGCCCGCAGGCTCTTGTCCAGCCAGAGTGCAGAGTGGGCACTTGGTCAGCTAATGACAAAGTCGCACTGAGTGCGACCGTGAAACCTTCCGAGCAAGTGCTTCCCCTTTCGAATTTGAGCGGCGCGCCTGCAATTAATTACCGCTGGGGTTTTTCCAGCAAAACGCTTGACGACTTCATGGCCGATACCAAGACCACTGGTCTTCTCATACTGAAGGATGGCAAGGTGGTGGCTGAGCGTTATCAGTATGACCGCCAGCCCGACATGCGGTTTCGTTCGTTTTCTAAGGCTAAGACTGTTACAGCCATGCTGGTTGGAATAGCGCATGGTAAAGGCTTGATCAAATCGCTTGACGATAAGGCCAGCGACTACTGGCCGGAGATCGCTGCTTCGGCTTATGGGCAAACCACGATTCGCAATTTGCTTCGCATGTCTTCAGGTGTGAGCTTCAAAGAGCTTTACACATGGACACCTGATGACGACTTATGGTTGTGGGGACGGGTGCTTTATGCGCCTGAAAATCGAAGGCGTCCAGAGCAGATCGACCAATATCTCAATACAAAAATATCGCGAGAGGTTGAACAAGGCACCCGCTTCAAGTATGCAACTATTGAAACCGACATCCTCGGTCGCGTGTTGAGTCGGGCCACAAGCATGACGGTGACAAAGATGACCGAGGACTGGCTTTGGAAACCAATGGGCGCTGAATCCGAGGCGCGGTGGCTGGTGGCCACCACTGACTGGGGCGAGGGTACGGGCGGCAGTTTCAATGCGACGCTTCGCGACTATGGTCGCTTAGGCATTCTGCTGGCCAATGATGGCGTGCGCGAAGGTGTGCAGATAATCCCTCGCGAGTTCTTACTTGATGCGACCGATCCGGCGCGTCAGCCGCCGGCTTTTCGGCCGCGTATAGCCACTCCAAGCATGGGCTATGGCTATCAGACGTGGCTGTTGCCTTTGAAGGAGAGGACTTTCGCTCTTCTGGGCATCCACGGTCAAACCATCTTTGTGCAGCCAAAGTCGGGTATTGTGATGGTTCAAACCTCAGTAAATGACCAAGCAAGCGGCCGTCAAGACCCGCGTCCTTATCAGTTCCGTGACGCTCTTTGGCTAGGTGTACTTAAGAGCTTGGGGGGGATCACGGACTAACCCAAGCAGCGTTGTTAAGTAAGGCTTGGACTGGGCGGGCACTGGCGAGAGTTCGCGACGCCATTGAATGCGCGATCAGCAGAAGCTGCCTTAACCCTATCAGGCCAGTCACCTCGGCCCATAGTGCCTTGAGGCTATGAAATTTAAATCCGGTTAGCGGAAATTTAAGAATCCCTTTCGATCACCAAAGAAAAAGCCCCTCAAGAGGGGCTTTTAATTGAAGCTTACTGGCGGAAAGGGCGGGATTCGAACCCGCGGTGGGTATAACCCCACGCACGCTTTCCAGGCGTGTGACTTAAACCGCTCATCCACCTTTCCGCGAAGCCTCTGATTGTAGCAGTGCAGTTTTCAGTGAGGGGCGGCTTTAAAGGCGTGTGACTCCAAGAGTTCCAAGCTGACGACGCGCGTCGCGTTTTCGTGGGTGCACTCAAGGATGACGGGCGGTGCAAGCCCTGCGTCCAGGGCTTCTTTCCAGCGGTTCACGCACAAACACCAGCGATCACCTGCCTTGAGACCTGCAAAGCGCCACTGCGGTCTGGGCGTGACAAGGTCATTGCCGCGCTCCAGCGAAAAGTCCAGAAAGGCTTGCGTCATGCGTGCGCAAACCAGGTGCGAGCCGGTGTCACTGGCGTCGGTCTCGCAGCAGCCGTCTCGAAAGTAACCGGTCAAAGGGTCGTAAGAACAAGGCTTGAGCGGTGTGCCCAAGACATTCAAAGTTGTCATATGGAGGAGGGTGAATGTTTGAAAACGCGCTAGGGCAAGAATGACGCTTATTTTCCGGCAAAAGTGCACATCCGGCGGGAGTGGCAGATTATTTCCGTACACTTCGGGTTTTAATTCACCAAAGCTTTTGCGGTTCAGGCTTTTTGCCCCCGTGCATACCATGAAATTTCGCTTTCCGATTGTCATTATTGACGAAGATTTCCGCTCAGAAAACACCTCGGGACTGGGTATTCGTGCGCTGGCGCAAGCCATTGAGACCGAAGGTTTTGAAGTACTGGGTGTGACCAGCTACGGTGACCTGACTCAGTTTGCCCAGCAGCAAAGCCGGGCCAGCGCTTTCATCTTGTCCATCGATGACGAAGAGTTCACCCCCGGCCCGGATCTAGACCCGGCTGTGCTGAACCTGCGTCACTTCATCGAGGAAGTACGCCGCAAGAATCTTGATGTGCCGATCTATGTTTACGGCGAGACCAAAACCAGCCGGCATATTCCCAACGATATCTTGCGCGAGCTGCACGGTTTTATTCACATGTTTGAAGACACGCCTGAGTTTGTGGCGCGTCACATCATCCGTGAAGCCAAAAGCTACCTCGAAGGCGTGCAGCCGCCGTTCTTCAAGGCCTTGCTGGACTACGCTGAAGACGGCTCTTACAGCTGGCACTGCCCGGGTCACTCGGGTGGCGTGGCTTTTTTGAAGAGCCCCGTGGGCCAGATGTTTCACCAGTTCTTTGGCGAGAACATGCTGCGTGCAGACGTCTGTAATGCCGTGGAAGAGCTGGGTCAGTTGCTGGACCATGATGGCGCGATCGGCGCCAGCGAGCGTAACGCGGCGCGTATCTTCAATGCCGACCACTGCTTTTTTGTGACCAACGGCACCAGCACCAGCAACAAAATGGTGTGGCACCACACTGTGGCCCCAGGCGATGTGGTGGTGGTGGACCGCAACTGTCACAAATCCATCTTGCACGCCATCATCATGACCGGTGCCATTCCGGTATTTTTAAAGCCGACGCGCAATCACTTCGGCATCATCGGGCCCATTCCGCAAAGCGAATTTGAACCCGACGCCATCCGCGCCAAGATTGCGGCCAACCCGCTGCTCAAGGGCGTGAACGCCACCAAGGTCAAGCCGCGCGTGTTGACCCTGACCCAGTCGACTTACGACGGTGTTCTGTACAACACCGAGACCATCAAGGGCATGCTGGACGGTTACATCGACAACCTGCACTTTGACGAGGCTTGGTTACCGCATGCTGCTTTCCATCCGTTTTACGGCACCTACCATGCCATGGGTAAAAACCGGATCCGTCCCAAACACGCCGTGGTGTATTCGACGCAATCCATTCACAAGCTGCTGGCCGGTATCAGCCAGGCCAGCCATGTGCTGGTACAGGACTCGCAAAACAAAAAGCTTGACCGTCATCTCTTCAACGAAGCCTATCTGATGCACACCAGCACCAGTCCGCAGTACAGCATCATTGCCAGTTGCGACGTGGCAGCCGCCATGATGGAGCCGCCTGGCGGTACGGCCCTGGTTGAAGAAAGCATTGCCGAGGCACTGGACTTTAGACGGGCCATGCGCAAGATTGACGAAGAGTACGGCGCCGACTGGTGGTTCAAGGTCTGGGGCCCGGACAAGCTGGTGGAAGAGGGCATCGGCATGGCCGAGGACTGGATCATCAAGGGCGAGTCCCGCAGCGCCAAGACGGCTAAAAACGGCGCCACCAACTGGCACGGCTTTGGCCAGATGGCCACCGGCTTCAACATGCTGGACCCGATCAAGTCCACCATCGTCACCCCGGGCCTGGACTTGAACGGCAAGTTTGCCAAGACCGGCATTCCGGCCAGCATCGTCACCAAGTTTCTGGCCGAGCACGGTGTGATTGTGGAGAAAACCGGGCTTTACAGTTTCTTCATCATGTTCACCATCGGCATCACCAAGGGCCGCTGGAACACGCTGCTAACTGCGCTGCAGCAATTCAAAGACGATTACGCCAAAAATCAACCGATGTGGCGCGTTTTGCCCGAGTTTTGCCAGAAGTACCCCAAGTACGAGCAAATGGGTTTGGCTGACCTGTGCCAGCATATTCACGCCCTGTACGCCAAGTACGACATTGCCCGCCTGACCACCGAGGTCTACCTGAGCGAACTGACCCCGGCCATGAAGCCTAGCGACGCCTATGCCCACATCGCTCACCGCACCACGGAACGGGTCGAGATTGACCATCTTGAAGGGCGCATCACGGTGGGGCTGGTGACACCTTACCCGCCGGGTATTCCGTTGTTGATTCCGGGCGAAGTCTTCAACCGGAAAATCGTGGACTACCTGAAGTTTGCCCGCGAGTTCAATGCCCAGTGCCCGGGTTTTGAAACCGATATCCACGGCCTGGTTGAGCAAGACGACTCCAAAGGAAAGAAGCGGTATTACGCTGATTGCGTTAAAGCTCAATAGAAGAACGCAACCGCATGAAGGTGGCAAAGCGAGGCAGACCGCTGTCGGTGGTGCCGCGAAAGCGGTAAGTCACCACGCTGCCAACAGGCGGTGGCTGCCTGCGTAACTCATCGCTGAGACCCGAGCCGAGCTTAAAGCGCAAGGCGGGTTGCCCTTTGGCAGCGGGAATTTCGACCATCAATGCGCCCAACTGGCCGGCGTACTTGCCTTGGCCCGGTACGTGCCCGACCACACTGGCTTCGCTGTCTTCATGGGTTTTGACTTTCAGAAGGTCATCACTGCGCCCGCCCGCATAGAGCGAAGCGCCACGGTGCAACATCATGCCTTCACCACCATCGTCGACAGTTTGTTTCAGGCGTGTTTGCAAATCCTGCGGGCCGCTCAAACGGGTCTGCGGCACAGCTTGGACCCAAGCCTGTCCGATTTGATTGACCAGCGCATTCAGCGCTGGAATGCGGTCTGTGAAGCGCCCGCCATGCGCAGGCAAATCAAACACCATGAAACGCAAGCCTTTCCAGGCTGCATCATCGGGGGACTGCTGCAAAGCAGTGGACAGTACTTTTTGAAATTGCCCTCTGCCAGCCCACAACTCGCCGTCCATGGCCGTGGCCGGCCAGTTGGCCACAAACCAGTCAGGCACGGCAATGCGCTGACCGCCGCGCGTGAGCAATTGCCGGCCGTCCCAGTAGGCTCGAATCCCATCGTATTTTTCGCTCACCCAGTAGTCCGCCAGCGCCATGCCCGGTTGATAAACCTTGGCCAGCATCAAGGACGGTGCGCTGCCGGCGGCATTAGCCAGGGTGGCTGATGTCAGCAGGCCGGCGATGGACAACACAAGCGGTAGCAGGCACAGTCGAAAGTTGGGGGCTGCGGAGCGACTTGGTATGCGGGCAGAGTGGTCGTTCATAGGTGCGTGACTTTATCTAGTGCGCAAGTTGTTTAGATTCAGTCTAAACAGGCGCCAGGAAGGTCACAAGGGCTCAACATCTCCTCGGCGTTTGTGCGCCACAGGTGCAGCCTTAGAACAAAAAATCACAAAGTTAAATCAAGCGAAAAAAACGTTTTGGCTCAGCGGGAATTCCTTTGAACAGGGCTGATCCAAGCGCATTGGTCCGGCAATGCTTCGATTGACCCAGGCTGGCAAACGCTCAGTCTGCCACCACACCCATGGTCTTGTTGTAACCGCCGTCCACGTAGGTAATTTCGGCCGTAACACCGCCGGCCAGGTCGCTGAGCAGGAAGGCGGCGACGTTGCCGACGTCCTCAATCGTGACGTTGCGCCGGATCGGTGAGGCGCTGGCCACCAGGTTGAGCAGCTTGCCGAAGTCTTTGATACCGCTAGCGGCCAGGGTCTTGATGGGGCCGGCGCTGATGCAGTTGACGCGGATGTCTTTCGGGCCGACTGCTTCGGCCAGGTAGCGCACGGATGCTTCCAGCGAAGCTTTGGCCAGTCCCATGGTGTTGTAGTTAGGAATGACGCGCTCTGCGCCCAGGTAAGTCAAGGTCAACAGCGCGGATTTAGGATTGAGCAAGGGCAGAGCTGCCTTGGCCATGGCCGGAAAGCTGTAGGCGCTGATGTCGTGCGCAATTTTGAAGCCTTCACGGCTCAGGCCATCCAGAAAGTTACCGGCAATCGCCTCGCGCGGGGCAAAGCCGATGCTGTGCACAAAACCGTCAAAGTTGGGCCAGTGGGTGCTGAGGTCGGCGAACAGCTTGTCGATCTGGGCGTCATCGCCCACGTCGCAGTCAAAGATCAGTTTGGAGTCAAAGTCAGCGGCAAACTCAGTGATTCGTTCTTTAAAACGTTCGCCGACATAGCTGAAAGCCAGTTGTGCGCCCTGGGCGTGGCAGGCTTTGGCGATGCCGTAGGCAATCGAGCGGTTGGACAGCACACCCGTGATCAGCAGTTTTTTGCCTGTGAGAAATCCCATGGTTTTGTCTTTCTAAATTTTTGTCTACTGACATCCCTGCAAGAGGGCTACCCGAACCGGCGAGATGGTGCAGAATTGTCGCATGAGGTTTTTCCGCGTTTTATGCTCTTTTTTGCTGGCTTTGACGGTCTTGGCCGGCAACGGCCCGGCTTGGGCTGCGCATGGCTATGCGCTGTGGGGCGATTTGAAATACCCGAGCGACTTTAGCAACTTTGATTATGTGAATCCGGCGGCACCCAAAGGCGGAGAGCTGCGCTTGGTGAGCAACTTGCGCAGCTCCACTTTTGACAAGTACAACCCCTTCACGATCAAAGGCAGCGCGCCGGCTTATTTGTCAGATTTGATGTTTGACGCCTTGCTGGCAGGCCCGCTGGATGAAACTGCCTCCGGCTACGGCTTGTTGGCGCAAGACGTGAGTGTGGCAGCCGACGGAATGAGCGTTACGTTTGTGCTGCGCCCTGAGGCGCGCTTTCACAACGGCGACCCGGTGCTGGCTGCAGACGTCAAGCACAGCTACGACATGCTGATGGGCCCTTACACCTCACCGGCTTACAAAACCTTGCTGGAAGACGTTGCCGGCATTGATATTTTGAGCGAACGCAGTCTGCGCTACCGCTTTAAAAAGCCCAACCGGGAACTGCCTCTCACAGTGGGCGGCCTGCCGGTGTTCAGTCGCAGCTGGGGCCTCGAAGGCGGCAAGCCCAAGCGCTTTGATGCCGTGGTGATGGACATACCGATAGGCAGCGGCCCGTACCGAGTGGGCCCGGTGCGTTTTGGCAAAGACATCACTTATGTGCGTGATCCGGCTTACTGGGCCAAAGACCTCAATGTGCGGCGCGGCATGGGCAATTTTGACCGGATCACAGTCAAAATTTACAAAGACAACACCGCCAAGCTCGAGGCCTTGAAGGCAGGTGAGTTTGACCTGATGCGGTTTTTCTCTGCCGGTGACTGGGCGCGCCGGGTCAATGGTAAAAAGTTTGACTCCGGCGAGTTGATCAAGGGCGAGTTCAAGCACCGCTTGCCGTCGGGTTTCCAGAGTTATGTGATCAACACCCGGCGGGACAAGTTCAAAGACGTTCGTGTGCGTGAAGCGCTGGGCCTGGCAATTGACTATGAATGGATGAACCGCCAGATGTTCTACGGCGCCTACCAGCGCGTACGGGGGCTGTTTGGCAACACAGACTGCCAGGCCAGCGATTTGCCCGGGCCCCAGGAGCTGGCTATCTTGGAGCCTTGGCGCTCGCAAATTGCGCCGGCGGCCATGGATGCGATGTTTGCCCCGCCCCGTACCGATGGCGCCGGCAGCCTGCGCGACAACTTGCGGCGTGCACGTGACTTGCTGGGGCAGGCGGGCTGGACTGTGCAAAACGGTGTGCTTCGCAACCAGAAGGGCGAAGCCATGGTGATTGACTACCTGGACAGCAATGAAGGTGGCGCGCGGGTGGTGGCCCCCTGGGCGCGCAACCTGGAAAAGCTGGGCATCAAACTCAATTACCGTGCCGTAGATTTCGCGCTCTACCAGCAAAGACTGAGTAAGTTTGAGTTTGACATCATCTCTCTGGCCTACGGAGGCACCCACAGCCCGGGGCAGGAATACGCCGACATGTTCGGCAGCAAAGCGGCTGTGACCGAAGATTCGGGCAACATGGCGGGCGTCAGCAGCCCGGCGATCGATGCGATCATTGCACGCATGACCAGCGCCAAGACCAAAGCCGATTTGCTCCCCGCCTGCCGGGCACTGGACCGTGTCATCAGCCACAGTCACTACCTGATTCCGCAATGGACGGCCACCACCCACCGCATGGCTTTCAATGACAGGCGTTTGGGCCGGCCCGGGCAGGTGCCGCCTTACTCCTCCGGCGAGGGCTGGGTCATCAACACCTGGTGGGCGCGCTGATGCTGGTTTACATCCTTAAGCGCCTGCTGCTCATGGTCCCCACGCTGCTCGGCGTGCTGCTGATCACTTTTGCCGTTGTGCAGTTTGTCCCGGGCGGCCCGGTTGAGCAGTACCTGGCCGAAGCCAAAGCGGGTGCTGCCGGCGGCGGTGGCGCCGAAGGCGGCGGCTTTAGCTACCGGGGCGCACAAGGCGTGGACCCCAAGCGCATTGAGCAGATCAAGGCTTTGTATGGCTTTGACAAACCGGCACACGAGCGCTTTTTGATGATGCTCGGTCAATTTGCCCGCTTTGATCTGGGTAAAAGTTTTTTCCAGAACCGGGATGTGGCGCAATTGATCATCGACAAGTTGCCGGTGTCCATCAGCCTGGGACTGTGGACTTTTTTCATCAGCTACCTGGTGGCGGTGCCTCTGGGCGTGGCCAAGGCCGTGCGCGCCGGTTCGCGTTTTGACCTGGTGACCACCTTGCTGGTGCTGGTGGGCTATGCCATCCCGGGCTTTGTACTTGGCGTGGTGCTGCTGGTGATTTTTGGTGGGCAATTGCAGTGGTTTCCGCTGCGGGGTCTGACCTCAAGCAACTGGGAAGAATTGAGCTGGGCGGCTCGCGTGGTGGACTACCTTTGGCACATTGCGCTGCCGGTCACGGCCATGGTGCTGGGCAGCTTTGCGGTCACGGCCATCCTGACAAAGAATGCTTTTTTAGAAGAAATCCGCAAGCAATACGTGATCACCGCCCGCGCCAAAGGTCTGGCTGAGCGGCAGGTACTTTACAAACACGTTTTTCGCAACGCCTTGATACCCATCGTGACCGGTTTCCCGGCCGCATTTGTGGGTGCTTTTTTCACCGGTTCGCTGCTCATCGAAACCCTCTTTTCCCTGGATGGGCTGGGTCTGCTGAGTTACGAGAGCGTGATCCGGCGTGACTACCCTGTGGTCATGGGCACGTTGTACTTTTTCACGCTGATCGGCTTATTGACCAAACTCATCAGCGATCTTTGTTACGTCTGGGTGGACCCTCGTGTCAAGTTTGATTAACCCCCCTGAAGCGGCCTCTGGCCGCCTCCCCCCCGGGGGGGCGCCCGCTGCGGACGGGCAAAGCCCGATCCGCGCCGGCACTGGCGGTAAGGCAGGGGCGGGTGAGCCTGAGGGTGCTGGTTCTGCTTCGCCTGGAGCGCGGGCCTGGCGGCGCTTTCGGCGCAACCGGCTGGGTTTTGGCAGCTTGCTGCTGTTCAGTGCGCTGGTGCTCGTCAGTCTGCTGGCCGAGGTGGTGTCAAATGATCGGCCCCTGGTGGTGAGGTACGAGAGCACTTTTTACTTTCCGATCCTCAAGGATTACCCGGAAAAAACCTTTGGCGGCGACTTTGAAACTGCCACCGACTACCTGGATCCGTTTATTCGCAACAAGTTGTCTGCGGGCAGCAACTGGGCCGTTTATGCACCCAACCCCTACGGCCCTAAAACCCTGAATTACTTTGCCAAGGAGCCCAACCCTTCCAGGCCCACACGAGACAACTGGCTGGGCACCGATGACCGGGGCCGCGACTTGCTGGCACAGCTGCTGTATGGCTTTAGGGTGAGTGTTCTGTTTGCATTTGCACTGACTTTCACCGGCGTGGTGCTGGGTGTTTTGTCGGGCGCGGTGCAAGGTTACTTTGGCGGTAAGACTGATCTGGCATTTCAGCGCTTTATGGAGATCTGGGGCTCCATGCCCGAGCTGTACCTGTTGATCATTTTCAGCGCAGTTTTTGCGCCCAGCATCTCTTTGCTGCTGGTTTTGCTCAGTCTGTTCGGCTGGTTGGGCTTGTCTGACTATGTGCGCGCTGAGTTTTTACGCAACCGCCAACTGGACTATGTGCGCGCCGCACGGGCCATGGGCCTTAGCAGCTGGCAAATCATCACGCGCCATGTGCTCCCCAACAGCATGACCCCCGTGGTTACTTTTTTACCCTTTCGCATGAGCGCAGCCATTTTGGCGCTGACCTCTCTGGACTTTTTGGGCCTGGGTGTGCCGCCCGGTACGCCTTCTTTGGGAGAGTTGCTCTCGCAAGGCAAAAACAGCATTGATGCCTGGTGGATATCGCTGTCGACTTTCGTCGTCCTGGTCACTACGCTGCTGTTGCTTACTTTCATGGGCGACGCTTTGCGCGACGCACTGGACCCTCGAAAGTCACCAGAATGAGCGCCGCCCCACTGCTTCAAGTGCAAAACCTGCGCGTGTCTTTTACGGGTAAAGAAGTGGTCTGCGGCATTGATTTTTCTGTGGCTGCTGGCGAGAAATTAGCCCTGGTGGGTGAGTCAGGTTCGGGTAAAACCGTCACGGCTCTGAGCTTGCTGGGCCTGGTACAGGGCGCCCGTACCTCCGGGCAGGCTTTTTTTGGAGCGGGGCCCGACGAGCCGCAAGGCACGACCAGTCAGGACCTGTTGGCACTGAGTGAACATGATTTGCGCGGCATTCGCGGCCGTGACATCGCCATGATTTTCCAGGAGCCGATGACGGCCCTGAACCCGCTCTTCAGCGTGGGTGAGCAAATAGCGGAAGTGCTGCAACTCAAGCAGGGGCTCAGCCCGGCGCAGGCTCAGGCAGCGGCCGTGGGCTTGTTGGCCGACACCGGCATACCCGAACCTGAACGCCGGGCGCGGGCTTATCCGCACCAACTCTCAGGTGGTCAGCGGCAGCGCGCGATGATCGCCATGGCGCTGGCCTGCCAGCCACGCCTGCTGCTGGCCGACGAACCCACTACAGCGCTGGATGTCAGTCTGCGCGTCCAGATTCTGGAGCTGCTGTCTTCGCTGCAAAAGCGAAACGGCATGGCGGTGCTGCTCATCACGCATGACCTGAACCTGGTACGCCACTTTGCCGACCGCATCGCTGTGATGGAAAACGGCCTGATCGTCGAGCAAGGCAAGGTGGCCGATGTTTTTACCAACCCGCAGCATCCCTACACGCGCAATCTGATGGACAGCGAGCCGGTGCGCGATGTGATTGAAAACCCGCCGGCTGGTGATGGTCCGCCTGTTGCGCAGGCCAGAGATCTCACCGTGAGCTACCCGGTCAAACTACCGGGTCTCAAGGGCTGGTTCAAGCAGGGTGAGTTTGTGGCGGTCCGGGGCGCGAGTTTCAGTCTGCCTAAAGGCCAAACTCTGGGCTTGGTGGGTGAGTCGGGCTCGGGCAAGTCAACTTTGGCATTGGCATTGCTTGGGTTGCACCCCTCTAAAGGTGAGTTGCATTTGTCAGGTCGGTCCTGGAGCGCTGATGCAGCCGCCAACAAAGCCTTGAGGCGCTCCGTGCAGGTGGTATTTCAAGACCCTTTTTCTTCGCTGTCTCCGCGCATGACAGTTGAAGAAATAGTCGGTGAAGGGCTGCGTGTGCACCAGCCTGGTCTGTCCGTCGCCCAGCGCCAGTTGCGGGTGGTGCAAGCCTTGGCCGATGTGGGCATGAGCCAGGCGCAGTTTCCGCGTCTGTTGCAGCGCTACCCGCATGAATTCTCAGGTGGCCAGCGCCAGCGGCTGGCAATTGCCCGGGCGCTGATGGTCGAGCCCGACATGCTGGTGCTTGACGAGCCGACCAGTGCCTTGGACGTGACAGTTCAAAAACAGGTGCTCCAGCTGCTGCAAAAGCTGCAACGCGAGCGTGGCCTGAGTTACCTGCTCATTACCCACGACGTGGCCGTGATCCGCGCAATGGCCCACCAGATAATGGTCATGAAAAGCGGCGAAATACTGGAATCCGGGCCGGCGGCACAGGTTTTAGCGGCGCCTCAACACCCTTACACCCAACTTTTGGTGGGGCAGCTGAGCTGACGCTCCGGCTTTAGATCCCCCCGAAATACAAGAATCGGGCTTGCATTTGGCTTGCAGGGGGCCTTAGAGAGCGCTATAATACGCGCTTCACGACCAAATGGGCGGGTTTTCACCGCCCATTTTTTTTGGGCGTTTGTTTTTGCATTGCGGATGCATTTTTGACACTGAATGGCTTTAAACGACACGATCAGTCAAACCGTTACCGGGCTGGGATACGCGCTGGTAGACATTGAGCGCACCAGCGGCGGTTTGCTGAGGGTGACGATTGACATGCCCTATGTGGCGGGTGCCGAGCAATTCATCAATGCTGAAGATTGTGAAAAAGTGACCCGCCAGCTCCAGTTCGTGCTGGAGGTTGAAGGTGCGTCGTATTCCCGGCTCGAGGTCAGCTCGCCCGGAATTGACAGACCGCTGCGGACTGAACAGGATTTTGAGCGTTTCACGGGCGAGTTGATTGACTTGACCTTGAAAGTACCGATTGGCGTAGCCGCCAGTGCCGGAACCGGGATATCTGCAAGCCGGAAAAAATTCCGCGGCATCTTAGAGAGCGTGACGGGTGGCTGGCAGATCGTGTGGACAGAAGAGCCCGCCGTCAAACCAGGCCAGAAGGTGAGCAAGCACAAAGTGCCTGCGCCCTTGCAGGCCATGGGTTTTACGCTGGATGAGATTGCCCAGGCGCGTTTGGCGCCCGTGGTGGACTTTAAGGGACGCCGCCCCAAAGGCGCCCCGACTGTAGATAAACAGACTGAGAATTTAGAGAAAGGCAGGCTTGTGAAATGAATCGCGAACTGTTGATGTTGGTTGATGCTATCTCGCGTGAGAAAAATGTCGAGCGTGACGTTGTCTTTGGTGCCGTCGAGCTTGCGCTCGCGTCTGCCACTAAAAAGGTATATCCCGAAGGCGTGGACATCCGCGTCGCTGTGGACCGCGACAGTGGTGTTTATGAAACTTTCCGCCGCTGGCTTGTCGTTCCAGACGAAGCCGGCCTGCAAAACGCCGAAGGCGAAGAGCTGCTGACAGATGCCCGCGAAGAGCTCGCAGACATCGAAGAGGGCGACTACATCGAAAAACCGATTGAAAGCCTGCCCATCGGCCGCATTGGCGCGCAAGCAGCTAAACAAGTTATTTTGCAAAAAATCCGTGATGCAGAGCGCGAAATGCTGCTCAGCGAATTCATGGCGCGTGGCGAAAAGATTTTTGTTGGCACCATCAAGCGCATGGACAAGGGCGACATCATTGTCGAGTCCGGCCGCGTTGAAGGCCGTCTGCGTCGCAGCGACATGATCCCTAAAGAAAACCTTCGCTCAGGTGACCGTGTCCGCGCCATGATCATGGAAGTTGACACCACTTTGCGCGGTGCGCCCATCATCCTCTCGCGCACCTCGCCCGAGTTCATGATCGAGTTGTTCCGCCAGGAAGTCCCCGAGATCGAACAAGGCTTGTTGGAGATCAAATCCTGCGCGCGTGACTCCGGCTCGCGCGCCAAGATTGCAGTGCTCTCGCATGACAAGCGGGTCGACCCCATCGGTACCTGCGTCGGTGTGCGCGGCACCCGTGTCAACGGCGTGACCAACGAACTTGCCGGCGAGCGTGTGGATATCGTGCTGTGGAGCGAAGACCCGGCACAGTTTGTCATCGGTGCACTGGCCCCGGCCAACGTGTCCTCCATCGTGGTGGACGAAGAGCGTCACGCCATGGACGTGGTGGTGGACGAAGAAAACCTGGCCATCTCCATTGGCCGCGGCGGGCAAAACGTACGCCTGGCCGCCGAGCTGACCGGCTGGAAAATCAACATCATGACGGCTGATGAGTCCGCTCAGAAGCAGGCGACAGAGAGCGACAGCAGCCGCAAACTGTTCATGGAAAAACTCGATGTGGACGAAGAGATTGCCGAAATCCTGATCTCCGAAGGCTTTACCAGCCTCGAAGAAGTGGCCTATGTGCCCATCCAGGAGATGCTGGAAATCGAGTCCTTTGACGAAGACACCGTCAATGAGCTGCGTACGCGCGCCAAAGACGCGTTGCTCACCATGGAAATCGCTAAAGAAGAAGACGTCGCTGAAGTCTCGCAAAACCTGCGTGACATCGAGGGCCTGACCCTTGAGCTGATTACCAAACTGAGCGAATCGGGTGTCTACACACGCGACGAT
>JBIKPY010000120.1:0-2619 GCA_044357185.1 Polaromonas sp. | reverse complement strand
GCCGGTGTGCGACTGATTTTGAGCCAGTCGGCAACCATGTACTCCGACAGGCGGTCACCCGGCTTCATCTGGTTGGTGGTGATGGCTTCCAGCACGGTCTGGTAAGCCATGTCGCCCAACAAAACATTCGGTACAGGTTTTTTATCCACAAAAATATTGTCGCATGATGACTCTGTCTACTTAATCAAAGGTACATACCGCATGAGCACCGCTTCCCAAAAACTCGCCGACTTTGCCAGCAGCTTGCGCTTGACCGATGTGCCGCCTGAGGTCTTGCAGCGCGCCAAAGTCTGCATGGCCGATACCGTTGCATGCGCGGTCTTTGGTGCGCAATTGCCATGGAGTCAAACCATGACGGCCTATGCAACGCGCTACGGTGCGGGCGGGCCCTGCGGCGTGTTCGGGCGCGCGGGTCTGCGGCTGCAAGCGCCCTTGGCGGCTTTGGCCAACGGCAACAGCGTGCATGCTTTTGAGCAAGACAGCCTGCGCTTTCCGGGGGCGGGGGTGCATCCGGGTGCGGCTTTGGTGCCCACCATTGCTGCAGCCTGCCAGGACACAGGTGCAGACGGCGCCACGGCCTTGCGCGCCTTTGTGGCCGGTTGCGAAGTCTTGTTTCGCATCGGCGCAGCCTCACACCACAGCAGCGAAAAATTGGGCTTTCATGCGCCTGGCTTGACCGGTGTGTACGGTGCGGCCGTAGCCGCTTCGGTGGTGTACGGGCTCAGTGCCGAGGCAACAGCGCATGCCATGGGCATTGCCGGCTCCATGTCGGCGGGCTTGCTGGCCTTCACCCGCTCGCAACAAGGCGCCATGGTCAAGCGCCTGCACATGGGCCGCGCCTGCGAAGCCGGCATCAGCGCCGCGCGGCTGGCGCAAGGTAGCTTCACCGGACCGGAAACCGTACTCGAAGGACGCTTCGGTTACCTCGAAGTGTTTTGCCGCGACGCCGAGCCGGCCTTGCTCACGCGGGGTTTGGGACAAGACTGGGAAACCCTGAAGATTTGCCTGAAGCGCTACGCCTGCCACGTCACCGCACAAGCGCCTGTACAGGCTTTGCGAGAGCTGATGCAAGCCCACGGCTTCACCGGCGACCAGGTGCAACACCTGGAATTAGATTGCAGCGACAAGGTCATCAGCCACCATGATTTGCGTGATCCGCAGGACGTGATGCAAGCGCAGTACAGCGTGCCCTTTTGCTTGGCCATGGCACTGTTCCATGATCCGCAAAACCCGGCCGCCTTCAACGACGCAGCCCTCGCCGATGCGCGCATCAGGTCTGCATGCGCCGCCGTGCGGCTTGCGCCGGCAGCCGATCTGCCCAGCGCCTGGAGCGCCAGGCTGCGGGTGGTTCTCAAAGACGGGCGTCAATGGCAGCAGGAAGCGAAAGCTTTCAAGGGCATGCCCGGCGACGAACTCACGGCACGCGAAGAGCGCCAGCGCTTTGAGTTGTTGTGTGCTTCTTTGCCGGCAACGCAGTCGGCGCAGCTGTACGAGCGGCTGTCTGCGATAGAGTTGCAGGACAGCTTTCCCCAGGCGGACATGGCCTGAAGACGGCTTTCACTGACCACACATCAAGCACAATACCGGAATGACCGAAGCCAACGCATTACCCCCTTTGCCCGACCGCCTTTCGACCGACCCGCGCAGCCCGCACCATGTGGCGGCTATTTTTGAGCACGATATCGGCATCCGCTTTAACGACAAAGACCGCCTGGATGTTGAGGAGTACTGCATCAGCGAAGGCTGGATTCGCGTAGCCGCCGGCAAGACCGTGGACCGCAAGGGTCAGCCGCTCTTGATCAAACTCAAGGGCCGGGTCGAAGCCTATTACCGCTGAAGTGGGCTTTGGATTGAGTCGCTGATGGCCTGCACTGACTTAGCCGGCCAGCCCCACAAAGACGTTTTGCACGTCGTCGTTGCCGTCAATGGCGGCCAGAAAAGACTCCACCTCTTCGAGCTGGGCCGGGCTCAAATTGGCCGGGTCCACCGGGTTTTTGGGCTTGTAGCCCAGCTTGGCTGTCAGCACCGAAAAGTTGTGCGCTGGCAAGGCCCGGCTGACCAGGTCCAGGTCAGCCGCATCGGTCCAGAACATGGTGGTGCCGGCATCTTCGCCGGGCTCAAAGTCTTGCGCGCCTGCCTCAATAGCGGCCAGTTCCGGGTCGGCACCGGCGACCAGCGGCTCGGCCTCGATCATGCCGACATGGTCAAAGTCCCAGGACACCGAACCCGAAGTACCCAGTTGGCCTTTGCGGAACAGCACGCGCATTTCCGGGGCCGTGCGGTTGAGGTTGTCGGTCAGGCATTCCACCATGACCGGCACTTGGTGGGGTGCAAAACCTTCGTAGATGACATGCTCGAAATTGACGGTTTCGCCGGTGAGGCCTGCGCCTTTTTTGATGGCGCGGTCCAGCGTGTCTTTGGGCATCGAGACCTTACGGGCCTGCTCCACCACCAGCCGCAGCCGCGAATTCGACGCCGGGTCTGCCCCGCTGCGCGCTGCGATCATGATGTCTTTGGCCAGCCGCCCGAAAAGTTTGCCTTTGGCGTTGGCCGCCAGTTCTTTGCCTTTTGCTTTCCACTGCGCGCCCATGTCTGATGCCTTTGAGGTTGTCGCGCTGG
>JBIKPY010000036.1:0-26453 GCA_044357185.1 Polaromonas sp. | reverse complement strand
GCTGCCGCCATGGCACTGGCCCTGGCGCCGGCCATGGCCCAAAAAACCGCCAGTCAGGGCATTGACGAGTACCGCGCCATGCTGGCCGACGGCAACCCCGCTGAGTTGTTTGAAGCCAAAGGTGAAGACCTCTGGAAAAAAGCCCGCGGCCCGAAAAACGCCTCCCTTGAAAAATGCGATCTGGGCAAGGGCCCTGGCGTGGTCAAAGGTGTTTTTGTGGAGTTGCCGCGCTTTTTTGCGGACACGCAGCGCGTGCAAGACCTGGAGTCGCGCCTGGTGACCTGCATGGAAACGCTGCAGGGCTTCAATGCCGCAGAGATCGCCAAGACCTCATTTGGCAGTGGTGAGATGGCCAACGTCACCGCCCTGGCCACCTGGGTTTCTGCCGAATCCAAAGGGCTCAAATTCAATTTGTCGCAATCGCACACGCAAGAAAAAACTTTTTACGAAGTGGGCAAGCGGCTGTTCTTTCAACGCGGCGGCACGCATGACTTTTCTTGTGCCTCCTGCCACGGCGAAGAAGGCAAACGAATCCGCCTGCAAGACTTGCCCATTCTCACCAAGAGCCCGGGCGACGGACTTGGCTTTGCGGCCTGGCCTGCTTACCGCGTCTCTAACGGCCAGATGTGGAGCATGCAATTGCGCCTGAACGACTGCTACCGTCAGCAGCGTTTTCCGTATCCCGGCTTCGGTAGCGACGCCACCATCGCCTTGTCGACCTATCTGGGCGTGAACGCCAAGGGCGCCGCCTCGATTGCACCGGCCATCAAGCGTTGATCAGCATAGGAAACCCGAAATGAAAAAAAACACCCTCTTTGTTCTGACCGGTCTGGCGACTGCTTTGCTGCTGGCCGGTTGCGCCACCGGTCCTTCAGTGGCCGAGCTCAATGCACTGACAAACCAGATTGTCAAAAGCTCTTTCCGCGATCAAAGCCATGTCAAGCTGACCCGACTTACCGAGACCGACGAGACCAACCTCGCTTGCAGCGAGGCAGATGTGGCCGGCAAGCCGCTGGATGACAAGACCGCCCGGGCGATTGAAGCGGTCAACATGAAGACCATCAAGTGGCCATCGGACGGCAAGTTCATCGGTGACTGGAAAGAAGGCGAAAAAATCGCACAAAGCGGACGCGGCCTGACCTGGAGTGACAGCGCCACCATGGAAAGCGGCGGCAACTGCTACAACTGCCACCAGATCGACAAGAAAGAAATTTCTTACGGCACCATCGGCCCCAGCCTCTACAACTACGGCAAGATCCGCGGCGTGAGCGATCCGGCCAGCCCGGCCAGCAAGGCGATGGTTGAATACACATGGGGCAAGATCTGGAATGCCAAGGCTTACAACGCCTGCTCCAACATGCCGCGCGCCGGCCACATGGGCATCCTGAACGAAGCGCAAGTGCGCCACATCGTGGGCCTGCTGCTAGACCCCAAATCACCCGTCAACCAGTGATGAAAAAACCCGGCTGGTCCGGGTTTTTTTAACGCCCATATATCAGTGACTGCAAATATGAATCTCACCAAACGCGAATTTATCCAGCTGATGGGTGCAGGCACCATGGCCGGCATGAGCATGGGCCGGTTTTCTGAAGCCAGTGCCGCCACCGCGGCCAATGGCTTGTATGACATACCGAAGTTCGGCAACGTGTCCTTTTTGCACATGACCGACTGCCACGCGCAGCTCAAGCCGATTTACTTTCGCGAGCCCAGCATCAACATGGGCATCGGCAACATGCAGGGCAAGTTGCCGCATCTGGTGGGCGAGCATTTGTTGCAGGTGGCCAAAATCCGGCCCGGCTCTGCCGAGGCTCATGCGCTGACTTTTCTGGACTTTGAAAAAGCCGCCAAACGCTACGGCAAAGTGGGCGGCTTTGCGCACCTGGCCACGCTGGTCAAACGCATGAAAGCCAGCCGGCCCGGCGCTTTGCTGCTGGACGGCGGAGACACCTGGCAAGGCTCGGGAACCAGCTTGTGGACAAAAGGTCAGGACATGGTGGACGCTTGCAAGCTGCTGGGCGTGGACGTGATGACCGGCCACTGGGAGTTCACGCTGGGCATGGAACGCGTTAAAGAAATCATCGACAAAGACTTTGCCGGCAAGGTGGACTTTGTAGCGCAAAACATCAAGACCAAGGACTTCGGCGACCCGGTGTTCAAGCCCTATGTGATCCGCGAGATCAATGGCGTGCCTTGCGCCATCATCGGCCAGGCTTTTCCTTACACGCCGATTGCCAACCCGCGCTACATGGTGGCCGACTGGGAGTTCGGCATTCAAGACCAGAACATGCAAGCCATGGTCGATGAGGCCCGCGGCAAAGGTGCGCTGGTGGTGGTGCTGCTGAGCCATAACGGTATGGACGTGGACCTGAAGATGGCCAGCCGCGTCAGCGGTATTGACGCCATCATGGGCGGCCATACGCATGACGGCATGCCGGTGGCCAGCATCGTTGCCAACAAAGGCGGCCAGACCATCGTCACCAATGCCGGCTCCAACAGCAAGTTTTTAGGCGTGCTTGATTTCGAAGTCAAAGACAAACGCATCACCGACTTCCGCTACAAGCTCTTGCCGGTGTTCTCCAATATGCTGCCTGCAGACAAGGCGATGGATGCGCTGATCACCCGGGTGCGTGCGCCTTATGAGGCCAGCTTGGCTGAAAAGCTGGGTGTGTCTGAAGGCCTGCTGTACCGCCGCGGCAACTTCAACGGCACGGGCGACCAGCTGCTGATCGATGCGCTGCTCGATGTGCAAGGCGCTGAAATTGCTTTTTCACCGGGCTTTCGCTGGGGCACCTCGCTGCTGCCGGGGCATGTCATCACGCGCGAGTGGCTGCTGGACATGACGGCCACCACCTACTCATTTGCCACCGTCACCGAGATGAGTGGCGAAACCATCAAGACCGTGCTCGAAGACGTGGCCGACAACCTGTTCAACCCGGACCCTTACTACCAGCAAGGCGGTGACATGGTGCGCGTGGGCGGCATGAGCTACAGCTGCAACCCGGTGGCCGGCATGGGCCAGCGCATCAGTGACATGCGCCTGAATGGCCGGCCCATCGAGGCGGGCAAAAAATACAAGGTGGCCGGCTGGGCGCCGGTGGCCGAAGAGGCGCGCAACCAGGGCAACAAACAAGTCTGGGAAGTGGTGGAGACCTGGCTCAAGACGCAGCCGGGTGGCCGCGTCAAGCCGCGCAAACTCAACACACCCAAGATTCTGGGCGGTCTGCCGAACAAGGGCTATGCCGCCTCATGACCGTGTAAGCTGCCACTGAAAAAAGCGCATGCAAAGACGGAATTTACTGCTCTGCAGCGCCGCACTGGGCAGCGCGGCCTTCTGGCCCGATGCCAGGCTGTTGGCGCAACAGGCGCATGACTTCATTGAAGGCCCGCCCGTGGCTGACATTGCACCCAGACAGTTGTCGGCGCATGTGTGGATGATTTTTTCGCCGGATGGATTTCCTTCGCCGGAGAACCGCGGCATGATGTCCAACGTGATTTTCGTGATCACCTCCGTCGGGGTGGTGGTGCTGGACTCGGGCGCCTCGCTGCAAATCGGCGAGATGGCGATCCGCATGATCCGCAAGCTGAGCAACAAACCCGTGTTGGCGGTTTTCAACAGCCACTACCATGGCGACCATTGGTTGGGTAACCACGCTTTTGTCAAAAGCTTTAGTGACAAACTGCCGATTTATGCCTTGCAAGGCACCATCGACAAACTTCAGGGCAGCGAGGCGAATCTCTGGCGCGGCCTGATGGAACGCTGGACCAACCAGTCCACCCTGGGCACCGAACTGGTCTTGCCCAACACCGCCGTGCGGCACGGCCAGGTCTTTACATTCGGTGATGTGAGTCTGCGCCTGCATCACCACGGCACAGCGCACACGCCCGCTGATTTGTGTGTGGAGGTGGTGCAAGACAAAGTCACCTCGGTCGGCGACATCGCCATGGCCAACCGCATTGCCAACATGGAAGAAGGCTCTTACCCCGGCACGTTCAAATACTACCAAGCCCTCTCGGACGCCGCCGGAGAGCAACTCTGGGTGCCAGGCCACGGCGAGCCCGCCAAAGACTTGCTCGAGACTTATGGTGAGTTCATGGCCGGCATCTGGGAGCCCTGCCTGCAAGCCGTGAAAGACGGCCAAAGCGAAGCCGATGCCAAAGCCATGGTGCTCAAGGACCCGCGCGTCGTGAGCCGGGCCAAAACCATGCAGGGATTTGCCAACAACATCGGCAAGTACATCAGTCTGGCTTACCTGGAAGCAGAAAAAGAGGCATTTTAAAACTGCTCGCTCAGCTGAGCTTTTCAGCGCTCCAAAAGGCACTCTGGCCGTAGTGGTGCTTGAGAAAATCAATCCATAAACGCACCCGCAGCGGCAGGTGTTTGCGCTGCGGAAACACTGCATAAATGCCGTTGGGCGGTGCAGCAAAGTCTTGAAGCACCTCCACCAGGCGCCCGGCGGCAACCTCGGCCTCAACCTCCCAGGTGCTGCGCCAGGCAATGCCATAGCCGGCCAGGCACCAGTCATGCAAGACCTGCCCGTCCGAGCAGTCCAGCGGACCGCCGGCTTTGAGGTGTTGCACCTCTGTCTTGCCGCCCGGGTCTTTGAAAGCCCAGCCCCGCGTTTGCGAGGCATCGCTGGACAGCGTCAGGCAGTCAAAGCGCGCTAAGTCGCCGGGATGCTGCGGCGTGCCATGCCGCGCCAGGTAGGCCGGCGTGGCCACACACAAGCGGCGGTTGTCGGCCAGGCGCACGCTCACCAGGGATGAGTCCGGCATGTCACCCACACGCACCGCGCAGTCAAAGCCCTCGCCGGCCAGGTCAATGACGCGGTCGCTCAGGTTCAGCGACAGGGTGACGTCTGCGTGCTGCTCCCGAAAGCGAGTGATCAAGGGCGCCACATGACGACGGCCGAAGCCGGCCGGCGCGGTGATGCGCAAATGCCCGCTGGCTTTGACGCCGCCGGCCGAAACACTGGCCTCCGCATTGGCCATGTCGGCCAGCAGGCGTTGGCAGTCTTCTAAAAAAGCGCTGCCCTCGTGCGTCAGGCTGATGCGGCGCGTAGTTCGCACCAAGAGTTTGACGCCAAGCCGGCCTTCCAGCGCGTCAATGCGCCTGCCCATGATGGCGGGCGCCACGCCGGCGGCATTGGCTGCCGCCGTCAAACTGCCTCGGGTGGCCACAGAGACAAAAGATTCGAGCTGCTTGAGTTTGTCCATGGCTGATTATGGACATTTTTGCTTGCAATGAATCTGATTTTTATCAGATTCCATTCTTAAAGCTGAGCTTTAACAGGCCAAGCTAAAGAGCCGGTTCGTTCTCGACAGGCCCGCCGGGCTTGGGCCCGGCCAGCCAGCTGTTGGCCACGCCGCAGACGGCAATCATGGCAATCCCCAGCAAGGACCAGCTGTCTGGCACTTGCGAAAACACCAGCCATCCGGCCAGCGTGGCAAATGCAATTTGAAAGTACAGGTAGGGTGTGAGCGTGGACGGACTCGCCAGGCTGTAAGACAGGATCATGAGGTAATGTCCCAGCGTGCTCACCACGCCCAGCAAACAGACCATCACCCACAAACTGACGCCTACTGGCGTCTCCCAGAAAAAAGGCAGGGCAAGACTGGCCAGCATGAAGGCCACCGCACCGGTTAAAAAATTCGTGGTGCCGGGGTCGTCATGGCGCATCAGGTAACTGGTGAGCAACTGAAAACCTGTGCTCACCAGCACCAGCGCCAGCGGCAGCAGCATGATCCATTCAAAGTCGTGTTTATCGGGCTGTATCACCATCAGCGCCCCGACCAGGCCGCCGGCCAGCAATAACCAGCGCAACCAGGACACCCGTTCGCCCATGGCGCGAACCGACACCAGCGTGATGACCATGGGCGTGAGCGTCAGGATGGCGGTGAACTCAGCCACCGGCATGTAGCGCAGACTCAAAAATGCCAAAGAGGTTGACACTACCAGCGACACGCCGCGCAAGACTTGCAACCAGGGGCGGCGGGTTTGAAACAAGCGACGACCACGCCGCGGCAACAACACCGCAGCGGTGATGGTCATCTGAAACATGTAGCGAAACCACATGACCACCACCAAGGGCAGCAAAGCGCCCAGGTACTTGACCATGCCATCGACGCCGGTGAAGCAGGCCATCGCCAGGATCACCAGCAAGATGCCTTGCTGATCGCGACTCCAACGTGTCATTGGCGGGCCTGAGGTAATGCAGGCAAGTTCGCTGCGCCTGGCTCAGTACTGCAAGCGCGCCACTGTGCGCAGTACATCCGGGGTGGTTGTGGGTAAATTGAAATACTCCAAATAGGCGGGGATTTGCTCAAAGAGCATATCCGAGCCGACCTGCACCGGGCAGCCGCGCACCCGGGCCGCGTTTAAAAACGCCGTCATTTCAGTGCGCATGACCACCTCGCCGACAAAGGTGCCCGGCGCAATGCGCGACACATCCATGGGCAAGGGGTCGCCCTCGTTCATGCCCATTGGCGTGGCATTGACCACCAGCGTATGTCCGGCCGGGTCATTGCTGCCGGTTGCCACTTCCAACGCAGGATAGTGGGCGCGCAGCCGGCCGGCCAAGGCCTCGGCTGCAGCGGGGTTCATGTCAAACAAGCTGATGGCCGCAACGCCGGCTGCGGCCAAAGAGGCTGCAATCGCCGAGCCGACGCCACCGGCGCCAACCACCAGCACGCGTGCGCCCTGCAGCTTGAAACCCTTGCGCAGCACGCCGCGCACAAAACCTTCGCCGTCAAACATATCGCCCTGCAACTGGCCCTGAGGGCCCAGCCGGACCGCATTGCAAGCTCCGGCAATGGCGGCTGCCGGCATGACCTCGTCCACCAAAGACAGCGTGCTGACCTTGTGCGGCATGGTGATCAGCGCGCCACGGATATTGCTCAGCTTGAAGATGGCGCGCAGAAAGACAGGGTAGTCCTCTGCCTGGCAACCCATGGGCACCACCAGTGCATTGATCCCCTGCTGTTCAAAGTAGGGGTTGTAGATCATCGGCGCCTTGAAGGCATGTGTCGGAAATCCAATGTGAGCAATGACTTCAGTGTGGCCGTTGATGAGCATGAAGAGGCAATGAAGATGAAGGCGATTTATTTGGCGGATTTGGCGGCCGACACCGCAGCACGCAGCGCCAGCAGATAGCTGTCTACGCCGAAGCCGCAGATCTGACCCTTGACGATTTCGGCAAACACCGAGACATGGCGAAAGGCTTCGCGCGCGTGAATGTTGGACATGTGCAGCTCCACAATCGGGCAGGTCAGGATGGCCAACGCATCCCGAATGCCGTAGCTGTAATGCGTCCAGGCACCGGCGTTGATCAACACCGCGTCCACGCCGTCGGCGTAGCCCTTGTGAATGCGCTCGCACATATCGCCTTCGCTGTTGGTCTGAAAGGCTTCAATGGTGGTGCCCAGCTCTTTGCCCAGGCTGACCAGCGAGGCATTGATTTCGTCCAGCGTGACAGTGCCGTACTGCGCCGGGTCGCGTTTGCCGAACATGTTGTGGTTGATGCCGTGGAGCATGAGAATTTTCATGGGTTTTCCTTGAAGTGAATGCCGATTAAAGGGTGGGCGCTGGTGAGTCCGTCACGACCTCAAGCTTGAAGACTAACAGTCTGTCCGCTGCGGGCGGCTTGGGCTATGGCTTCGGTGATGCGCAGGTTCAACAAACCGTCTTGCGCGCTGACCAGCGGCTCGACCTCGCCGCGCACGACGCAGCCGAAGTGCTCCATCTGGTGTTTGAGCGGATCGTCCCGCACCATGCCCGCCACACCGACTTCAAACTCTTTCCACCACGAACGATCTTCCGGCCGCGGGTAAGTTTTCAGACGCATGGTCGGCACCGACAGGCTGCCGTTGGTGCCGGTGACGACGTAGCAGTCTTCGTCGTCATAGCTCGCGTAGGCTTTGTTTTCGCGGCTGGTTTGCTCCCAGCTGCGCGCACACGCCGCGGTGTCTGACAACAAAAAGCTGCCCAGCACGCCGCTGGCAAAGCGCAGGTTGATGGACACCGTGTCTTCTACTGCAAAGCCACGCGTGGCGTGCGAGGCGAAAGCCTGCACAGCCACAATGTCGCCGCACATCATGCGCAGGTTGTGCACCTCATGAATCATGTTCAACAAGATCGGGCCGGCACCAGGCTCTCGGCGCCAGGGTGCGTCGGCAAAATAGTGGTCGGGCTTGAAAAATGTCGCACTGCCCATCACGGCCACCAACTGACCGAGTTGGCCTGAGGCAATCACCTCACACGCCTTGGCCATGATGGGGCTGTGCGCGCGGTGATGACCTATCAACACGCGGGCACCGGTTTCTTTGACGCGCTGCACCAGCTTGGCACCTTCGGCCACGGTGGTGGCGATCGGCTTTTCCAGCAGGATCGGCAGCTTGGCGTCTATGCATTGCAGTGCCTGCGGCACATGCAAAGGGTTGGGAGTCGCCAGAATCAGACCGTCGGGCCTGTCTCTGGCCAGTAATTCTTCAAGGCTCTGGTACAGCGGAACGCCAGCCTCGGCGGCTAGAGCAGCAGCTGCCGGCGAGGGATCGACAACAGCCGACAACATGACGCTCGCACTGGCCCGGGCCACAGCCATGTGGGCCTGGCCGATGTAGCCTGCGCCGGCAATGGCGATGCGCGTGCGTGTCATGGTCAATGCGAAAGTGCCAGCCTGCCCGAAGCGGGCGGGCTGGCAGCAGGCGATTTACCTGCGCTGCTTGGCGAGCTCAGCCATCATTTCATTGACAGTGGCTTCGCCCACGCTGGCCGAGTACTTGGCAATGACCGGCTTCATCTTGTCGCGCAGCTTGGTCATTTCAGCGGCTGGCAGCTCGGTGACTTGCATGCCGGCTTTCTTCAGGTCGGCCAGGTTGCCACTGGCGGCGTCACGCGCTACTTTGCGCTGAGTCTGGGTGGCTTCGGCAACAGCGTCGGTGATGATTTTTTTCTCAGCGGCGTTCAGGCCGTCCCAGAACTTCTTGCTGACGATGACTGACTGCGGGTTGTAGACGTGGTTGGTCAGCGTCAGGTGTTTTTGCACTTCAGCAAACTTGTTAGCCAGAATCACGTTGAGCGGGTTTTCCTGGCCGTCAATGGCTTTGGATTCCATCGCACCATAGACCTCGCCGAAAGCCATCGGTGTCGGGTTAGCGTCCAGTGCCTTGACCCAGTCCAGGTTGATCGGGTTGGGGATGACGCGAATCTTCAGGCCGGCCAGGTCTTCCACCTTGTTGATGGCGCGCTTGGAGTTGGTCATGTTGCGAAAGCCGAGCTCCCAGTAGGCGATGCCCACAATGCCTTTTTCCTGCAGCTTGTCGTGCATCTTCTTGCCGAAGGGGCCGTCCACCACGGCGTCGGCTTCTTTGGCGTTGGCAAACAGGAAGGGGAAGTCGTACAGCGCGAATTCCTTGACCTGGCTGGCCAAAATACCGGAATTCAACGAGACCATTTCAATGGTGCCGCCTTGCACGGCTGACACGTTGGGTGCGTCGCCGCCCAGCACGCCGGCCGGGAACAAATTGACCTTGATCTTGCCGGCGGACTTGGCCGTGACAATCTCAGCAAATTTTTCCATGCCGACCATGATCGGATGACCCTTGGGGTTTTGCGTGGCGAATTTGATGGTGTGCTCGCGCACCTCTTGGGCAGATGCCAAGCCAAAAGCGGCGAGAGCGGCGGCGGCCACCAGAGTTTTGATCATCAGACGTTTCATGTTGTCTCCTGGAAATGTTTCAAAGTACGCGAGTTAAAAGCTTGCAGAACATGGCGTACAAAACACACCCTGCAAAGAAAAAAAGTTTTAGTAAAACCAGCGCGCCGGCACCATGACAAGCTGCGGGAACAGCACCATCAAAAACATCACGGCAAACTGCGCCAGCATGAAAGGCATCACGCCGCGGGTGACCACGTCCATGCTGACCTTGCCGACACCGGCCACCGTGTTGAGCACGGTGCCCACCGGCGGCGTGATCAAGCCAATGGCATTGTTGATGATGAACAGCACGCCGAAATACACCGGGTCAATCCCGGCCGCTTTGACCAGGGGCATCAGCACCGGCGTCAAAATCAAGATGGTCGGCGTCATGTCCATGGCTGTGCCCACCACAATCACCAACACCATGATGGCAAACATCAAAAGCCGCGGGCTGTCTAAAAGCGGCTGCAGCAGCTTCACGACTTCGGCCGGCAACTGCGCCACCGTGATCAGCCAGGCCGACACCATGGCAGCAGCCACCAGAAACATGATCACCGCGGTGGTCTTGGAGGCTGCTAAAAACAAGCCGTACAAATCACTGAACTTGAGCTCGCGGTAGATCAGCGTCGAAACAAGAATCGCGTAGACGGCAGCCACCACGGCCGCTTCAGTGGGCGTGAAGACGCCGAACTTCAAGCCCACCACCACGATCACCGGCATCACCAAGGCAAAGGTGGCGTCCTTGAAAGCGATCCACACTTCGGGCCCTGTCTTACGCGGCGGCACAGCCACCTGCTCTTTGCGCGCCACCCACCACCAAGTCAGCCATAAAGCGGCGGCCAGCATGATGCCGGGCGCAATACCGGCCATGAAGAGCTTGGAAATCGAGACGTTGGCAGCGACTCCGAAAATCACAAAACCGATGCTGGGCGGAATGATGGGCGCAATGATGCTGGCAGATGCCAGCAAACCGGCCGAGCGGCCCTTGTCATGACCGGCGGCCACCATCATGGGCAGCAGCAAGGCAGTCAAGGCTGCCGCATCGGCCACGGCAGAGCCCGACAGCGCGGCCATCATCACGGCCGCCACAATGGCCACATAACCCAGTCCGCCCTTGATGTGGCCCACCAACGTGAGCGCAAAATTGACAATGCGCCGCGACAAACCACCGGCATTCATCACCTCGCCGGCGAGCATGAAAAACGGCACCGCCAACAGCGGAAAACTGTCTGCGCCATTGATGACGTTTTGCGCAAGGATCTGCGGGTCAAACATGTTCAGGTGCCACATCAAGGCGGCGCCACACAAGAGCAGTGAAAAAGCAATCGGAATACCCAACGCCATCGCGCCCAGCAAGGATCCCAGAAAAATGGCAATGGTCATGGCGTTCCTTGCGTCTGCTCTTCGCTTTCGCGAATGCCCACCAGCTCATCGCTGCTCATTTGACCGGTGATCAAGCGCCAGAAGTCCAGCAGCAAAATCACCGCACCCGAAACGGCAAACACCAGGCCGCAGCCATAAAAAATACCCATGGACACTTCCATGGCCGCGCTGGTGGCATCCCAGTTGATCTTGACCTGGTCCAATGAACCCTTGAACAAGAGCCAGCACACAAAGAGCATCAGCAGGTGTCCCAGGCCCAGGCAGATTTTTTTGCCGCCTGCCGACAGGCGTGACACCAGAATGTCGGTGCCCAGGTGAGCGCGTTCGTGCAGCGCAACGATGCCGCCTAAAAAGGTCAGCCAGACAAACAACCAGCGCGACAGCTCTTCCGACACCGCAATGCCCGAATTCAAGGCATAGCGCAACACCACGTTCGTGAAGACCAGCACCACCATCAAGGCCAGGCTGGCAGCCATCAGCCACGACAGCAACTGGCAATACTTAGCAATGAGTTTTCCGATCACGGACGCCTCCTGAATTGAATTCAACACTTAATGTACAAACTAGTTAGTTTTATAAAATCCGTGTTAACCCTTGGGTTTCCACTGCGCCGGCCGCCCGCAATTGCAATTGCGCCAAGGTCGGCGTGCCGGTGACGCCGCCAAAGACCTCGCACTTCATGGCCGCCGCCAGGTTGGCCCACTGCACAATTTCAGGCATGGGCAGGCCCGTGACCAGACCCCATGTGAAAGCGCCATGCCAGACATCGCCCGCGCCCAGGGTGTCTACGGCTTTGACGGCCGGCGCCGGCGCCTTCAATACAAGGGCCGATTCACGAGTCCATACCCAAGCCCCTTGCGGCCCCAGCGTCACGCCAACCACCTCGGCAGTGTTTTGCCTAGCCACTTCAAGCAGTGCCGCCTCAGGTCGCATGCCCGGCGCCACGCTGCTGAGCGCCGACTCGGAAAACAGCACGTGCGAAGCCAGTGGTATCAGCGCATGCAGATCCTGCGCGGGCGCCGTGTCTGCATCCAGAATGCCGGGCACACCGCAGGCGCGAGCCTGCTTCAGGGCGGCAGCAGCACCGGCCATCCACCGCATGTCCACCAGTACAGCGGCGGCCTGCGCCACTTTGTCCAGCGGCAGCCAGGACGCATCCGGCGAAATATTCGGATCAAAAAAAGGCACCAAGGTGCGCTCGCCATCGAGGTCCACCAGAATTGAAGAAAACGATGTCTGCACGCCCGTCAGCACACGCACACCCTCAGCGTTGATCCGCTCGCGCTGCATTTCCTTCAAGAACTGCTTGCCTGTTTCATCATCACCAATCCGCGTCCACATATGCACGTTCAGGCCCAAACGGGACATCGCCACGGCAGCATTAACGGCCATGCCGGCCGCCCGCTGCACAGCCTTTAGCGGCAGCGCCTTGGCGCCCGCAGTGGGCATGCGCTCAAGCTGGAAAACGGTGTCCCAGCATGCGCCGCCTACGCTGATAACGAGCCTGTTGGTCATGACTTCGCTGGCCGGCTTTCAGCGCTTGACAAAGCGCACAATCATCTCGACGATGTTGCTGCGCCGCAGGGCGCGGGCGGCATCGGCTGCCGGGTCGTGCTTGAAAATCAAGCCGAAAGTGTGCTGGTTGGAAACGTTGAAAAACGTCAGCGCTGAAATCGAAGCGTGGATGTCGATGGCGTCCAGACCTGTGCGAAACAGACCCTGGGCCACACCGCGGTCATACAACTGGCGGATGGCCTCGATGGCCGTGACATTGAGCTCCTGGATGATCTTGCTTTGCGCCAGGTACTCCCCGCGCTGCATATTTTCAGACATGACTAAACGGATGTAGTCCTGGTTGCCGAAGTGGTGGTCAAAGGTGAATTCCACCAGGCGGCGCAAAGCCGCTTCCGGTGAGAGGTCGCTCAGTTGCAGATCAGCTTCGATGCTGCGCATGCGCCGGTACGACTCCTCCAGCACGGCCAGGTACAAGCCTTCCTTGCTGCCGAAGTAGTAATAGATCATGCGCTTGCTGGTGCGGGTGGCCGCTGCAATCTCGTCGATGCGCGCGCCACTCAGTCCCTTGTTGGCAAACTCGGCGGTGGCAACTTCCAGAATGCCGGCCATGGTGCGCGCCGGGTCGTTGGTACGCGTCGGTGTGCGCGCAGCCGGTGCCCCGGTTTTGCGCTTGGCAACCGCAGCACCCCGCTTTGTTGCCGAATGTACTGGTTCGTTCATTTCGCCAGTATAGGGGGCCGAAGCCCCCTGATGCCGGTCTCAGCGCCGACGTTCAGGGGCGTACAACACGCCATCGCGCTCCATAGCGCTGATCTCAACGTCAGACAGTCCGGCTTGCGCTGCAATTTCCCGGTTGTGCTGGCCCAGTTCGGGCGCCACCGCGGCGATGTCGGTGCTGTAGCCTGAAAACCGAAATGGCAGGTTAGGCAGCCGGATCTTGCCGAGCACCGGGTGGTCTTGCTCGATCATCATGCCGCGCGCCTGGACTTGCGGGTCGGCCAACACCTCGTCGATGCGCTGCACCTTGGCGCAGGGCACGTCGATGGCGTCGAGGGCGGCGAGCACCGCGGCCACGCGCTGCCCGGCCACCCAGGGTTTGACCACCGCCAAAATGTCCAGTCGGTGGGTGTTGCGGCCGGGCAAGGTGGCAAAGCGGGGATCGGCGCTAAAGCCGTGCGGACCGCCCTGGCTTTGCACCAGCGCCGCAAAGCGATGCCAGACATCGTCCACCTGTGCGGCGATCACCAGGTCACCATCCTGAGCCCGGAACACGCCATACAAAGTGGACGTGGGCATGTCGTGTCCGGTTTGCACAGGCACATCCCGGCCGCCCGACATGGTGTAGCACTGGATCGCGTAGTCATGCATGGACACCAGCGTGTCATACAGCGCCATGTCGATATGCTGGCCCTTACCGCTCTTCACGCGGCCCAGCAGCGCCGCGTTAATGGCTGCCACCGCATGGATGCCCGTGTACATGTCGCCCAGAGAGATGCGCAGCAGGGGCGGTGCTTCGCCAGGGTTGCCGACCATCTGCATGATGCCGCTCTTGGCCTCGGCGATCAAACCAAAGCCGGCGCGGTGCGAATCCGGCCCGGTGTGGCCGTAAGCGGAGATGGAGCAATACACCAGGCCCGGGTTCTGCCCGGCCAGCTCGGCGTAGCCCAGCCCCACTTTCTCGAGTGCGCCGGGACGGTAGTTCTCTACAAACACGTCGGCGCTGCCGACCAGTTTTTTGAGTAACGCCAGCCCGCGGGGGTCCTTGATGTTGACGCAGAGACCTTTCTTTCCCATGTTGAGCTGCAAAAAATAACCGCTGTGCTCGCCCACCACATAGGCATGCTGGCGGCCAGCATCGCCCGTGGTGGGGCGCTCGATCTTGATCACTTCAGCACCCATTGCCGCCAGGCAGCGACCCACGTAAGGGCCAGCCAGAAAGTGGCTGTAATCAATCACCCGAAAACCGGCCAGCGGCAAGGCCTGGGTAGAGTCAAATGTGGAGCTCATAAGCTTTTTGTCCAAATTTCAAACGGGACGGCGCGGGATCATCAGCCGGTGCTCGCCTTTTTGCACCACTTGCCCGTGCTGGTTGATCAGCTCTGAGGGCAAGATCACGATACCCCAGCCGGGACGACTTCGGGAGGCGCGCAAGCCGGTGACGCAAAACCGCACATGCAGCGTGTCCCCGATCTTGATGGGAAGCACAAAGTCCCAGGTCCAGCCCAAAGACATACCGGGGAAGAAACGGTACTCGCTGCGGGTCTTGAGGCCGTCGGCAATCGACAGGCCAAAGAGACCATGGGCCACCCGTGTGCCAAACGGCGTGGTCTTGGCATATTCCTCGTCAACATGCACTGGCGTGAAGTCCCCGGTGAGTTCTGCATAGGCGTTGATGCGGGCCTCGGTCACCAGGTAGTCTGGGCTGACGCAGACGTCGCCCTCGCGACCATCGTCCCAGTATTTCTCGGGCGTAAGGGGTTGGGAAAAAACCGATGTCATACGGATCCTGTGGTCGAGTTCATAAAACGTCCGGAAATTTCATATTGCGCGCGGATCGACTGCCAGCGCCTTGCTCACCGCCCCCGGGCTGGCTTGTATCAGTTCAACGGCCAGGCCGTCAGGCAATTGCAGCCAGTTAGGTCCCTGCGGTAAGGTCGTCACCCCCCAGCCAGCGGCCGCCTGCAAGGCGGCCTCAAGATCCTCGACCATGATGCCCACATGGGCCAGCCAGCCCGCATCATTGCTGGGCGGCGCGACAAAGTCTGGCGAGCTCACCAGCTGCATACCGCCAAGCGACCAGTACTGCCTGGGCGCTTCGGGCGGGCCATCGACCTCGCGCAGGCCCATGCCCAGAACCTCCTTGAAAAAACGGATGTGCCAGTGGATGTCTTTGACGCGCACTGCAACATGTTCTACATAGGCTTTGGTGGGCTGGGTCATGGTGGGCCTGGGTTCAGTGAATTGGAGTAAGGCTTGCAGTGTGCGCGAACTCAGCGCAATAAATTTTTTTCGATGCCTTTGATCGCGGCAACCAAGGTCTGGTTCACCGGCGTTGGCACGCCGCACAGGGCGCCCTGCCGGACCACCGCGCCATTGATGTAGTCGACCTCAGTGACAGAGCCTTTTTCCAGACTTTGCAGCATCGAGGCCTTGAATTCATACGGCAGGCCGGCGCTGGCTATTTGCCAGGCTTGCGCAGGGCTGTCGATGCTCAAGGTCACGCCGCTGGCACGGGCAACCGCCATGGCCTCGGCGACCGCGGCGAGCGCGCAGGCCTCGACCTCGGGAACGCTGTACAAGCCGCCGTAGGTCAGGCGCGTGATGGCGCTGAGCGCACCAGTAGCCACATTGATCAAGAGCTTGTCCCAGGCCACGCCCATGATGTTGTCGCTGACCGTGGTGTCCAGACCGGCCGCGCTGAACGCGCTGGCAATTGCCGTAGCGCGCGCGCTGAGGCCGCAGGCGGGCTCGCCGATCAATGTGCGTTTGCCGCGGGTACCGGCTTCGACATAGCCAGGCGCGAGTTGTGTGCCGCCTGCATATGTTTTGCCGGCCAGAACACGCTCGCCCCCAACGATGCCGGCAAGAATGTCTACATGCCCTAGGCCGTTTTGCAGCGACAGCACCACGGTCTCTGGCCCCAGCAGGCCAAGGGCGGAATGCATCGCCTCGGCAGTGTGAAAGGACTTAACCAGCACAATCAGCAAGTCGGCTGGCCCGCTGGCTGGACTGACACCTGCGGCCGTGGTCACCACACGAACGCGGACCGTGCGGTCAAGTCCGTCGCTGCGCAGCACCAGACCACGCTGGCTCATGGCCTCGACCTGGGCCGTGTTGCGGTTGATCAGCCAGACTTCATGTCCGGCCTCGGTCAGCACGCCGCCAATTGCGCAGCCCAAAGCGCCGGCACCTAATACACAAATTTTCAACGCTGTCTCCTGTCGCAGTGTGGCGGAATCTTGGCGCCATCAATTCGCCTAAAGGGCGGATCAAGGCGCATTTGACCTCCAGCTTGGCAGGCCGGTCGGGTGGGGTGGTGTGACTTCAATCGGCGGGCCCTGGTGCGGCAGGCTGAAGAAAACGCCGCGCTACTTGCCCGACTATAAGTGCATGCTCATTAAAAGGCAGTCCGGCGAGTTTCAAGGTCGGAGCTTCCACGCTCAGTGGAATCAAAGGCGGCAAGGCGCTTACCAGTTCGCGCACCGGCAACTCGCCCTGACCGGGCAACAGGCGCGCAGTACGCGCTTCTCGGCGCCGTTCCTCCAGCGTCAAGGGGCTGGCAAGGGGGCCATCACAAATTTGCGCGTAAGGCATCAGCGCAGGATCCAAGCTGGCGATCTGGCTGATTTGTGCCCCCGAGCGAAAAAACTGCAAAGCATCGACAAGCAAACGGGCGTTGGGCTGGCCGCTGCGCCGCACCAGGTCCAGCGCCTGCTCCAGTGTCGCGATGGAGCAATAGGTGATGAACTCCAGCACCACCACCATATTGAACTTGGCCGCGGCCTCACAAAGACGGCAAAAATTGCCCATCAGGCGCTGCGGCTCCGGGTCATAGCCAACGGCAAGAACATACTTGGCGCCTAAGGTGTGCCCGGTCTCCAGCGCGAGGATCAGGTCTTGCACGCGGGTCTCGGGCTGAAGCCAGATCGCCTCGATGTCCAGCAGCTTGACGCCAAGGTCACGCATGCGCTGGTGCACTTCGCGCACCATTGCCGGTTGGCCGACCAGGTCAAACACCGTATCGCTGCTCATAGGCGCCACCAGCCGCAGGCCGCAATAGTCGAATCCACCGGCAGCGGCTGCCTCTACCAGTTCCAGTGGATTGGCCTGCAGCATGGTCAAGTGATGCAGGGACAAAGGCCTCACCGCAAAATTTCCCCCAGAAAGGCTTTGGCGCGCGGATGCTGTGGGTTGCGAAAAAACTCATCTGGCGGCGCCTCTTCCAGAATCTCGCCATCCGCCATAAACAGGACGCGGTCTGCAACCTGACGAGCAAAACCCATCTCATGCGTGACGCACACCATGGTCATGCCTTCACTAGCGAGGGTGATCATGGTGTCCAGCACCTCCTTGACCATTTCCGGATCGAGCGAGCTGGTGGGCTCATCAAACAGCATGATCAAGGGCTCCATGCACAGGGCTCTGGCAATGGCCACGCGCTGCTGCTGCCCTCCCGACAGCTGAGCCGGGTACTTGTCGGCCTGCTCCGATACATGCACCCGCTGTAAAAACTTGCGCGCCGTGGCCTCGGCAGCGCTCTGCGATAGCCGGCGAACGCGCATGGGCGCCAGCGTGCAGTTTTGTAACACCGTCATGTGGGGGAACAAATTGAAGCTCTGAAACACCATACCAACCTCGCGCCGCACCGCTTCAATGGACGCCCCGGACTTTTCGAGCGCGGTGCCGTTCACCACAATGCGGCCCTGCTGAATGGGCTCAAGATGGTTGATACACCTGATCAGTGTAGATTTGCCCGACCCCGAGGGACCGCAAAGAACGATTTTTTCACCCTTGCGAACCCTCAGGGTCACGTCGCGTAATGCCTGGAACTCGCCATACCATTTGTTGACGGCCTGCATATCGATAAGCGCATCGGGGCTGGTACTGTCTGCATGCTGCATGGCGGAGTTCCGGTTGGGCTATGGCCTTAAATCACTGTACGCTGAAGGGGACACCTTCAAGGCTGGTCGCAAAGTCGGGCGCGGCAAAGCCCATCCACTTTTTATAAAACTCATTGAGCTTGCCGCTGGCCTTCATCTTGTCGATGAAACTGTTTACTGTCGAATTCCAGGCCTTATCGCCCAGCCGGGTGCCGGCGCCGTTGTAGTTGGTGGCCAGCGGAAACTTGTTTTCGAAGATGCCGGGTTTCTGCTCGTTAATGCGCCCTATGTAGAACTGGTTGGCCCCCACCGCATCGACCTGGCCAGACAGCAAGGCCTGGATGGTGGACGAGTCATCGTCAAAACGTCGCAACTGCGCATCCGGCGCCATCTTGGCTACCAGCGACTCTTGCGAGCTGCCTTTGGGCACGCCCACAGGCATTCCTTTCAAAGTCGCCGGGGTGTCCAGCTTGGCTGTTTTTTTCCCCAGCAGGAACATCTGGTTGGCCGCGTAGGGTTTGGAGTATTGCAGCGCCTTGGCCCGCTCAGCGTTCATGCCCAGAGTGGCAAACAGCACATCGACCTTGCCAGTCTGCAAGGCCGCAATACGGTTCTGGTTGGTCACCACCACGAACTCCACAGGCACCTTGAGTTCACTTGCGAACAGCTTGCCAACATCGGCGTCATAGCCGTCGTTTTTGCCTTGTGAGTCCAGGAAGCCAAACGGAGGGTTGTCCCCCTGGATGCCAATCAACACTTTGCCGCGTGCCTTGACGGCCTCCAGGGTTTGGGCGCTGGCATTGAAAGATGTCAGCGCCATCGCGCCTAGCATGGTGACGGCCGTCAATCGGATGAGTAGGGATGAGAACAATTTGCTTTTCATACAAGACCTTTCATGGAGTGGAACAAGGAACATCGAAATCGGTCAGGGCGCGATACGCCAACCGTAGGGGAACAGGGGCGGGTGGCAGTAAGCGACTCCTTGGCAGATAAGAAATCATGCGGCGTGCCCACGGGCCAGTCGCTCTTCAAGACGCCCGCCCAGCAGCGACAAGGGCCAGCACAGCACGAAATAAATCACGCCGACCACGCCGAACACCAGCAAGGGCTGAAAAATCTGGTTCGAAACAATCTGCCCTGCCCGGGAAAGTTCCACAAAGCCGACGATGGCCGCCAGTGAAGTGCCTTTGAGCAGTTGCACGAGAAAACCAACTGTCGCCGGCAGCGAGATACGAAGCGCCTGCGGCAGCACCACATCACGCATGCGCGCGCCATAGCGCAGGCCCAGGGCCTTGGCTGCTTCGGTCTGCCCCTTGGGGACAGCCTCAATCGAGCCCCGCCAGATCTCACCGAGAAAGGCACTTGCATGCGCCGTGTAGGCAAAAGCGACTGCCATCCACGCGTCAGTATTAACCTCCAGCAGAGCAATGCCGTAGTAAATGACGAACAGCTGCATCAAGAGCGGGGTGCCTTGGAACAAGGCAATGTAGCCCGCCGTCACGCTGCGCAGCCAAACCCAGGCACTGGTGCGCGCCAAAGCCACGAGCAGACCGATCACGCCGCCGCCGGCAAAGGCGATCAGCGTTAGCAAGAGCGTCCACTTGACGCCGGCCAACAGAAACAAGAACTCAGGTCCGCCAAATTTGCCCATTGAGAGTCTCTATTTCAAAGGGTAGTTGAAGTAACGCCGCGCGATGGCACCGAACATCGACATCAGCAGCCAGGCAATCACTAGGTACATCCCGGTGATAGTGAAAAAAACCTCAAAGCTGCGGAAGGTGGCCGACTCGACGCGCTGCGCCAGCGAGGTCAGCTCAAAAGCCGAAATCGATGAACACACGCTAGACGTCAGTGTCAGCATGATGAATTGGCTCGACAACGCAGGGTAGATTGCGCGCATTGCCGGCTTGAGTACGATAAAACGAAAAATATCGGCTCTGCTTAAACCTAGTGCAGCACCGGCCTCTATTTCCCCTTTGGGAATGGCCTCTACGCCGCCGCGAATGATTTCGATCGCATAGGCGCCACCGTTGATGCCCAAGGCGATGATCGAAGTCACGGTCGGGTTGAGTTTGATGCCGACAAAAGGCAGCGCGAAGAAGAGAAAGAAAATTTGCACCAGAAATGGCGTGTTGCGCACAACCTCAATAAACACCTTCACGCCAGCAGCGGCCCAGCGGATACCGGTCTGGCGCACCGCGACACCCGCGACACCGATAAGCAAGGCCAGCGTCATGCCGGCCAGCGCCAGGCCCAGCGTGGCCAGGCCACCTTGTAAGAGCAGCAGCCAGCTGTCGAGAACAACGGAAAAATCTAGCTTGTGCAAGGCGTTTTTTCAGTTGGTAATCGCCGTGTTGGCAGCCGATACGGCAGCGCGCAAACCCAGCAGATAGCTGTCTTGGCCAAAGCCGGCGATGTAACCTTTGGCGATGTCGGAGATCACCGAGTGCTGGCGAAATTTATCGCGGGCATGGTTGTTGGACATGTGGATCTCGACAATCGGACAAGTCAAGATGGCCAGCGCATCGCGCATGCCGTAGCTGTAGTGCGTCCAGGCGCCGGCGTTGATGACAACACCGTCAACCTTGTCCATATAAGCCTGGTGGATACGATCGACCAGTGCACCTTCGCTATTGGTCTGAAAGTGCTGCACCGCCACGCCCAACTCCAGACCCAGTGCGATCAGACTGTCGTTGATCTGGTCTAGCGTGATGGTTCCGTAGAACTTGGGCTCACGTTTGCCAAACATGTTGTGGTTGATGCCGTGCAACATCAGAAATTTCTTCATAGGAACTTTCGAGAGTTAAGTGAATCGGGCTTGCTATTTGCGGCTCATACTCAGGCTCAGGGTCATCAAATCACCAAAGCGCGAAACATAGGTCTGCCCTGCGAACATCGGCGTGGGCAAAGTGGCGGAGCCGGTGGTGATCAGGTCGCCGGCTTGCATGCCGATGCCGCGCTGCGACAACCCATTGACTGTTTGCAGCACAATGTCTGCAGGGTCAGGCCGAAATTCGCCACTGTAAGTTTGAATAGGGTCTTCGCCGTCCATGCGGGCGGTCACCTTGAATGTGGCCAGGTTCAGATGCTTCCAGTCACGCACGCCGTCCCCGACGATGTAGGCGGCGGCAACACCGTTGTCGGCAATAGCATCGAAGGTAGTCCCTTTGCGCTGCCCAGGTGCAGCAGACCAGCGCGGACCGGCCAGTTCAAGGCCGGGGTGAAACACCAGCAGGGGGTCAATTTCTTCCCGCGTGTAGGGGCGGGACCGGGCCGGCAGGTTCTCGGTGAAGCGAAAGGCAAACTCGCTCTCGACCGTGCATCCATCAAAGAGTTCACCGCGAAGCTGCCCCGGGGTGGTAAAAAGACGTGAGGCCAGCAAGCGGCCAACGATAGGACCATCGTGGCCCTCCATCACCTGAACAGCCTTGACGGCAGCGCCCACCTTCCACCCGACACACCGATCGCCAATGATCTCGGCCATGCGGTCCTGGACTTCAAACGCCTCGTCGCGGGTTTGCGGCGAAGCCTCCAGGGGCGGAAGGGCAAGCGTCCGGCCGTCTTTCCAGGCTTGGGCCAGCGCCTGAGCCAGCGATTCAAACTGCGGATGCATGCGGTCTCCTTGGGCTAGGGTCTGATAGATTGGTCTGCGGGGTACCAGCTCAACCATTCGCTTTGCACTTTAGATGGCACTTTATGTGGAAGCAATACTTGTTTCGTGATTACATAAAGCACGAAACGTCATTAATCAAAGCTGTCTTGACAACCTTTCAGCCCCTTGCGGAAGCGAAACAGCAAGGCCTTAGCACCCATATTGCTCACGTACTGTTTTTTATGTAATCACGAATGAAGTATTGCTTCCATTTCATTCGGGTTTTACATTTCGCCGACGGACTGCCTGCTTAAGTTAGATCCAAACAAAGCCCTTACTTAGCCTCAGACAACGAAGCCCACCACCATGCCAGACATGTACGCCGCCATTGGCAACCCGATCAGCCACAGCAAATCGCCCCAGATTCACGCCACATTTGCCCGGCAGACCGCACAAGAGATGCTCTACACGCTGATCGAGGGACCGCTGGGCCAGTTCAAGCCTACGGTGGACGCTTTTCGCGCGACGGGCGCGCGCGGCTTGAATATCACTGCGCCTTTTAAGCTAGACGCTTTTGCCTACGCGCAGCACCTGTCCAAGCGCGCGCAGCTGGCCGGCGCGGTCAACGCCATGCAGTTCGATGGCGAGACGGTGTATGCGGAAAACTTCGATGGCGTGGGTTTAGTGCGGGATCTTCAGGTCAATCTGGGCCGTCCGCTGCAAGGGATGCGCGTGCTGATGCTGGGCGCGGGGGGTGCCGCGCGTGGTGCTGCGCTGCCTTTGCTGGAAGGAGCGCCGGCGCGTTTGGTGGTCGCCAACCGCACGGTTTCAAAGGCGCAGGACCTGGCGCGCCTTTGCAGCGCCTTCGGCGTCATTGAGGCCGTGAGCTATTTTGAACTTGCGAACCAGCGTTTCGACCTGGTGTTGAATGCCACATCTGCCAGTTTGCGGGGGGAACTGCCCGCTGTACCCGCCGGGGTCTTTGCAGCCGACGGCCTGGCCTACGATCTGGCCTACGGCAAGGGGCTGACGCCCTTTCTGCGGCTGGCTCAGAGCGCGGGCACCCGCCAGGTGGCCGATGGCGTGGGCATGCTGGTCGAGCAAGCTGCGGAAGCGTTTGCATGGTGGCGCGGTATTCGCCCGCAGACGCCTGACGTGATCCGGATGCTGACCGTGCCACTGACTCCCTGAGCCCGGCTCTAGCGCCATCAGACCCTAGCCTCATGCGCCGTTGCAAAATTACCCACTGAGTTACCTGAAAGAGCACAGATGAACCCCAAAGCACGCATTGCAGTCGCCGGTGCCGGCCTTATCGGCAAGCGCCACATTGAAATGGCGGCCAAGGCCGAGCGCGGCCAGCTTTGCGCCATCGTTGACCCTGCACCCGCCGCACAGGCCATAGCTGACCAGTACGGGGTGCCCTTTTATACCTCACTGGACGAGTTATTCAAGCGTGACCGGCCTGACGGCGTGGTGCTGGCCACGCCCAATCAGATGCATCTGGCGCATGCACTTGAGTGCATTGCCGCATCGATTCCCACATTGGTCGAGAAACCTGTGGCGCATTCTCTTGAAGCTGGTATCCGGCTGTGCGAGGCTGCCGAGGCGGCACGGGTTCCGATCCTCGTCGGCCACCACCGAAGGCACAGCGCTGTCATGGCCAAAGCCGTCGAAATCATCCAAAGCGGTGTGCTGGGTAAAGTGGTGGCGGTGGTGGGCACCGTACTTTTTTACAAGGCTGAAAACGAGGGCTACTTTGAAGGCGCGTTTTCATGGCGCCGCGAGCCTGGCGGCGGCCCGATTCTGCTGAACATGATTCACGAAATAGGCAACCTGCGCAGCCTGTGCGGCGAGATCGTCGCTGTTCAGGCATTCACCTCCCACGCAACGCGCGGATTCCCGGTGGAGGACACAGCATCCATCTCGCTGCGCTTTGCCAGTGGCGCACTCGGCACTTTCATGCTGTCCGATACCGCCGCCTCGGACCACAGCTGGGAGCAAACTTCGGGCGAAGACCCGCGCTATGCGAAATCTCACACCGATGACGATGACTGCTACCACGTGGCGGGTACCTTTGGCTCGCTGTCTATTCCAACAATGCGCCTGAGCCGCTACGCCTCTGCATCAGAACAGTCGTGGCACAAGCCGCTGCAAAAAACCACCATCGCCCTTGAAGCGGCCGACCCTCTGGCACGCCAAATCGACCATTTCGCTGACGTCATTCAAGGTAGGGCGCAGCCCTTTGTCAGCGCGCGGGACGGGCTCCAGAATCTGCGCGTTGTCGATGCCATTGTCGAGGCGGCTCGCAGCGGTCGCGTCGTTGAACTACCGGCCTGAGTAACCAAGCACTGCCGCTACGGCGGCTCTCCATCACCTGCCGTAGCGACTCAAAAACAGCTTACGCCGCCCGCCCGGCCAACCCCAACAGGAACCCATCCCATGAGCCAATCTTTCAAGAACAAAATTGTGGTCGTCTCCGGTTCAAGCCGCGGCATAGGCCGTGGTATCGCGGCGGCCTTTGCAGCCCAAGGTGCACAGACGATACTCGTCGCCTCCAGCCAGTCAAATCTCATGGCCGCAGCAGATACGATTGAACGAAGCGGTGGCCCCCGCCCGGATTTCTATGCGGCCGATCTGCGCACCAAAGTCGGTTGCAATGCTGTTTTCGAACATGTGGCGCAGGGCCATGGCCGTTGCGACATTCTTGTCAACTCGGCTGGCGCCACCAAGGCCGGCGCATTCCTCGACCTTGACGAAGCCCTCTGGCAAGACGGGTTTGCACTCAAGTTCTTTGCTTGTACCCGCCTGTGCAGATTGTTCTGGCCTATGCTCAGGCAGGCCCGCGGACATGTCGTCAACATCATCGGCGGCGCCGCTCGCACCCCGGACCCAGATTTCCTGATCGGCGGCGCGGTGAACGCAGCGATGCATAACTTCAGCAAGGGCCTGTCTGGCCTGGGCAAGCGCGATGGCGTGAATGTGAACGCCATCTTGCCCGGCCTGACTGAGACAGAGCGGGTCGAGCAGATCTTCACCCAGCGCGCCAATGCCACAGGTACGTCCATTGCGGAAGTGCGCGCAGCACAGATCGCCAAGGAAGGTCTGGCGCGCCTGGGGACACCAGAGGACGTAGCTGCACTGACCCTGTTCTTGTGTTCCGAGTCCGCCCGCCATGTTCAAGGCACGGCCATTGCTGTTGACGGGGGTGGTACGGCGGGGGTGTATTAAGCCCGCAAGCCGGATCAATACCGGTTACGGCTTGTGCATAATGGCCCAAAAACCATTAGCACCCAACTTCATACGTGAGCAATCTTCCGTTACTGAATGACCTCCGGCTGCTGTGCATCGTAGCCCGCCGGGCCAGTTTCATTGCCACTGCCGATGAAGTAGGCGCCTCCAGCGCCTATGTCACTAAGCGCATTGCGATCCTTGAAAAAACACTGGGCCTGAAGTTGTTTGACCGCACAACCCGGCGCGTTAAGATCACAGAAGAAGGGGAAACGGTTTACCAGTGGGCACGCGAGATGCTGGACCTGGCCAACGGGCTGGGGCACAAACTCGGCGGCGCGCAAAAAGAGATTCGCGGCATGGTACGCATCACGGCCGGTTTCAGGCTGGGGCGATTGAACGTGGCGCCCATCTTGTCCATGCTGCTGGACCGTCACCCGGGCTTGGAACTGTCGCTAGAACTGGTCGATCGTCCCGTAGATTTGGCGCGTGACAATGTGGACATCGACATCCGCCTGGGCGAAGTCACCGACCCGAACGTGATTGCCCATCGCATTCTGGCCAGCAACCGAATTCTGTGCGCGGCACCGAGCTACCTCGAAAGACACGGCACACCCAAAACCATACTGGAGCTTGCTCAACATGCATGTTTGGTGCTGCGCGAGCGCGATCACGCTTTTGGCACCTGGCAACTTCGCGGACCCAACGGGCAGGAGACCATCAAGGCAACCGGCTACATGGCCACCAACAATGCCGATGTCGCCCGCATCTGGGCGCATGCGGGGCACGGGATTTTGCTGTTTGCCGACCGCGATGTGGAGGGAAGTCTGAAGACCGGGGAATTGGTCCGCGTGCTTCCGGATTACAGCCAGCCTGCAGATGTCTGGGCAGTCTGCCGCACGCGGCTTTCCCAGTCTGCAAAACTGAAAACCTGCGTGAGTTTTTTGCAGGAGCAGTTGACCAATGGCCCTTACGCGCTGATTTCCAGCGGCATCCCCTACTGAGACTGGCTGCAGCGCTCCCAACAGGCCGTGCGTCTATAACGCCGGGGTCCCTGCTGGAGTGCTCGCTTTATTTAAGACCGTACTGTCCAGCGCAACAGCAGCGCCTTCATACGTTTTCCATACTCGGGGTCCTGGACAAACAGGAACAGTGTCACCAGCGCGTTACCCAGGCCCACGCACAAGAACACCTGCGCCATGTCCAGCCCCGCTGTCAGCAAGGCGCCGGCCAGCAGTGCGCTGGCGATCATGAACAGCGCGTTGAGAATGTTATTGGCCGCAATGATGCGGGCGCGGTGTGATGGCGCGGTGCGCAATTGGATCAGCGCGTACAGGGGCACGCTGTAAAGACCGGCCGACAAACTGAGCAGCCCCAGGTCGGCCATCACGCGCCAGTGTGCTGCCTGCTGTAAAAAAGCGGCGGCGTCCATCAGGGCGG
>JBIKPY010000119.1:0-2633 GCA_044357185.1 Polaromonas sp. | reverse complement strand
TGCCCGATGCTGTCTTGCAGCAGGCGAAATGTTTGCGGATGGCCGTCTTTCAGAGCCCACAACACGCGCAGTGCGTAGCGGGCTTCCAGCAACTCCAGCAGTTGCCCTAAAGCGGCATTGTCTTTCGCACTCATGGCGGCGTTTCCCTCAAGGTCATTGGATTGTCTGGCCAGAGGAATCCGTCGCCGGTGCACTGCTGAGCTCAGTTCCCACTATATCAAAACTTCAGGATTGCTCCTTATTTGCTAGCTAATCTGCTCAAGGGTCCGGCGACGCAGCCGTACTCACAGCAAGACCGCGCGGCCGAGTTGCGCAGACACAGTCAGCGCGTTGATCAAACGGTGCACCTGCAGCGCTGAGCGACCGCTCACTGCCGGCGAGCCGCCAGAGCGTATCGCTTGCAGAAAATCTGCAAGCACCGCCTGGTGCGCGTGATGGTCAAAAGCCATGACATTGGCGCCGGTGCCGTTGGCCTGGTACGTGCCCGCGCTCAGGCGGCGTCCATCGACCAGTTCCGCCTGCATCTGGCCGGCTTCAAGTGTGGCGCTGCCGCGTGTGAAGTTCAGTGCGATGCGCTCTGGAAAGCCAGGGTAAGCGGCGGTGGTGGCATCCAGACTGCCAATGGCGCCATTGGCAAAACTGAGGACAGCGGTCACGGTGTCCTCGCATTCCATGCTGTGCACGGCGCTGGTGCGGGCCAGGGCGGTGACCTGCGTGGGCAGCCCGGTCAGGCTGAGCAGCAGGTCCAGGGCGTGAATGGCCTGGGTGATTAGCACGCCGCCGCCGTCGCGCGCCAGCGTGCCTCGGCCCGGCTCGTCGTAATAACTTTGCGGGCGCCACCAGCGCATGCTGCAAGACGCGCCGGTCAGCTCGCCCAGCTCGCCGCTGGCGATCAGGGCGGCCAGGGCGACTGATGCTTCCCGCAGCCGGTGTTGCAGCATCACGGCCAGCTGCACCTGGTGCTGCTCGCACACGGCCACCAGTTCTTTGGCCTTGGCCAGGGAAATTTCCACCGGTTTTTCAAGCAGCACATGTTTGCCGGCACTGGCGGCGCGCTGCACCAGCTCCAGGTGGGTGTTGGGTGGCGTCAAGATGAGCACGGCTTGCAGCAGGGGGTCTTCCAGCAGGTCTTCGTAGCGGGCCGTGACTTGGGCGCCCGGCGGCAAGGCGGAGGGTGTCAGGCGTTCAGGTTGGCGCACATGCAGCCAGGCCACATCGATCTGATCGGCAAGCGACAGCAGACTTTTGAAATGTGGCGCAGCCCCCAGCCCGGCACCGACCACGCCGATGTGCAGGCGGGTGCTCAAGGGCGCACCATGCAGGGCAGCTTGCTGTTGAATGTCCAGTTGGGAATCAGGTACTGCATGGCGATGGCGTCGTCGCGTGCGCCCAGACCGTGCTTCAAATAAAGTTGGTGGGCTTTGTCGACTTCGAGCATGTCCAGCTCAATGCCCAGGCCGGGTTTTTTCGGTACCTCGATGGCACCGTTCTTGATTTGCAGCGGCTCTTTCGTCAGGCGCTGGCCGTCCTGCCAGATCCAGTGCGTGTCCATGGCCGTCACTTGGCCGGGCGCAGCGGCGCCCACGTGCGTGAACATGGCCAGAGAGATGTCAAAGTGGTTGTTCGAATGCGAGCCCCAGGTCAGGCCCCAGGTCTGGCACATCTGCGCCACCCTGACTGAGCCTTGCATGGTCCAGAAATGCGGGTCGGCCAGCGGAATGTCGACCGACTGCAAATGAATGGTGTGCGCCATCTCGCGCCAGTCGGTGGCGATCATGTTGGTGGCGGTGCGCAGGCCGGTGGCGCGGCGGAACTCGGCCATCACCTCGCGGCCCGAGAAGACGCCCTCGGCGCCGCAGGGGTCTTCGGCGTAGGCGAGTTCTTTGTGGCGGTCGCGGCACAGGCGGATGGCGTCTTTGAGCAGCCAGCCGCCGTTCGGGTCTAGCGTGATGCCGGCGTCGGGAAAGCGCTCTGACAGCGCCACGATGGCTTCGATTTCTTCTTCGCCGCGCAGCACGCCGCCCTTGAGTTTGAAGTCCTTGAAGCCGTAACGTGCGTGGGCGGCTTCAGCCAGTCGCACGATGGCTTGCGGGTCCATCGCCACTTCATGGCGCAAGCGCTGCCAGTCGTCGCCGGCGGGCTCGCTGCGGTAGGGCAGGTCGGTCTTCTGGCGGTCTCCCACATAAAACAAATAGCCGAGCATGGCCACCGAGCCGCGCTGCTGGCCTTCGCCCAGCAGCGCTGCCACCGGCACGCCCAGAAACTGGCCGAGCAAGTCCAGCAGGGCGCTTTCAACCGCGGTGACCGCATGGATGGCGACGCGCAGGTCAAAAGTCTGGTTGCCGCGACCGCCGCTGTCACGCCCGGCAAAGGCGGTGCGCAGGCTGTTGAGAATATGGTTCCAGTTGCCCAGCAATTGGCCTTCAATCAGGGGTCGGGCGTCTTCCAGGGTGTTGCGAATTTTTTCGCCGCCAGGCACTTCACCGACGCCGGTGCGGCCCGAACCGTCGGTCAGGACCAGCAGGTTGCGCGTGAAAAAAGGGCCGTGCGCACCGCTGAGGTTGAGCAGCATGCCGTCATGGCCGGCGACTGGGATGACTTGCACACGGGTGATGCGGGGCGTGGCGGCGGGG
>JBIKPY010000094.1:0-8385 GCA_044357185.1 Polaromonas sp. | reverse complement strand
CGATTTCATGCACGTTACCGCCGGCCAGGGGGTCGGCAATCATCTCGACGGTGGTGCCCTCAAAACCCAGACCCGCCAGCGCGACCGTGGCAGCCACATTGGCGTTGCGCGGGTATTGCAGCGCCGCCTCACGGGCAGAGCCGCGAAAAAACGTCACAGCTTCGGTCATGGCGGCCAGATCCAGTTGCTGCTCCGCGGCACTGCCGGCCCAGGCCTGCGGCGGTTTGCGCGAGCGGTAGGTGACCTGTCGCAAGCCGGCCAGACGCGCCGCCGCCAGCCAATCAACGCCACCAATGGCGCCAGCCGGCAGTAACAAACGTTGGCGGGCCGATCGCGCTGCGCTGACCAAAGCGGCTTCGCGTGCGGGTTCGGCCAGTGCACCGATGGAAACCACCAGCAAATCGATGCCGGCTTGCAAGACCGTCACGCCATGAAGGTCGACCGCCTGATGTCCGGCGCATTCAACCACCAGGCCGGGCTGGCGTTGCAGCACTTGTGTCAAGCTGTCGACCAGCAAGGCGACGGCTTGAGGCGCCAGCACCAGCGCGGCCGCACGGTCGCGCACCAGGATGGCCACCACCTCGACCTGCTCAGCATGGGACAGCAGCAAGCGGTGTACCGCTTTGCCGATGGCACCGTAACCGAGCAAGGCAATTTTTTGTTTCATCACCATGCGCCTGTCAAACAGCAGTTTCCAAAATATGCGCCACAGCGCGCCGCGTCAGCACAGCGGCCAAGTGCGCCCGGTACTCTGCCGAGGCATGGATATCACCCAGCGCGATATCCGGCTGCAGTTTGCATTCTTGCAGAACCTGGGGCGCCATCTGCGCAGTCAAGGCCCGCTCGGCATCGGCCCAGCGGTAAACGCCACTGCCCAGACCGGTCAGCGCCACGCGCACCTGCTTGCCCTGCTTGGCCACGGCCACACCGGTCAGGGCAAAACGCGAAGCCGGCTGCTCGAACTTGAGGTAATGCGCCTGCTGCGTGCACGGAAACTGCACCCCCAGCACGACCTCGTCAGGCGCCAGGGCGGTGCTGAAAAGGCCGGTGAAAAATTCGTCTGAGGGCAGTTGTCGGCGGTCGGTGAAGACAGTGCCGTTCAGCGCCATCAGACCGGCAGGCCAGCAGGCCGCCGGGTCAGCGTTGGCGATAGAGCCGCCCAGCGTGCCGCGCTGTCGGATCTGCTGGTCGCCAATACCGCCGGCCAGTTGCGCCAGCATGGGCAGCAGTTGCTTGACCAGCGGCGACGCAGCCACGCTGGCATGGCTGCACATGGCGCCTATCCAGAGGCCGCCTCCCTGGGCACGGATGCCACTCAGCTCGGGCAGGGCTTGCAGGTCAACCAGCATGGAGGGCTCTGACAAGCGCAGCTTGATGGCCGGCAGCAAGCTTTGCCCGCCGGCCAGCAATTTGGCGTCAGGGTCTTCTCGCAGGCAGGCCACTGCCTCGGCGAGGCTGACCGGGCGCCGGTAGTCAAAGGGTGTCATGTGCACCCTCTGGCTTTGCCAAGCGCATGCGTTCAAGGCCTTCACACACGGCGTTGACAATGCAGCGGTAACCGGTGCAGCGGCACAGGTTGCCGCACAGTGCCTGGCTGACGGCTTGGGGCTCTGAGGGCACCCCTTCGGCCGCCATGGCCACGCCCCGCATGACCATGCCCGGCGTGCAAAAGCCACATTGCAGCGCGTGGTGCCGGCCAAAGGCTTGCTGCATAGGGTGCAAACTGCCGTCGGCGTTTTCCAGTCCTTCAATGGTCAGCACGCGGGCACCGTTGACCTGCAACGCCAATACGTTGCAGGACTTGGTGGCCGCGCCGTCCACCAGCACCGTGCAGGCGCCGCACTGGGCTGTGTCGCAGCCCTGGTGGGTGCCGGTCAGAGCGAGTTGCTCGCGCAGCAAGTCCACCAGCAGGGTGGAAGGCGGCACGGCCAAGTCCACCGGCTGGCCGTTGACCTGCAGGCTGACTTGAACAAGCGGCTGGACGGACATGAAACAGACCTGCGGTATCAGCTCAGACGCAGGCCGCTGCGCACGAGAGCTTCGCGGGTGGCTTGCTTTTCTGCTTCAGTCAGTTGCAGCAAAGGCCGGCGCACCGGCCCGCCCGTCTGCCCCAGCAACTCCATCCAGTACTTGCTGTGCGCCTGCGGCTTGCCCTTGGGGCGCGACTGTTTAAAGGCCTGCCGTGCCGGAGTCAAGCTGTCGCGCAGGGCACGCGCCTCGGCGTGCTTACCTTCAAAAGCCAACTGCGTGTAGCCATTGATACGCTGGTCCACCGCGGTCTGCAGCAGAAATGGCGGCGTCGAGCAAAGGTACAGCCGCCAGCCCAGCTCGATCACGTTGTCCAGCCACTCTTCTTCAGAGGCCGTGCTGACAATGATCTTGTCGCCGGCCATTTCGGTCAGGCGCTTGTAAAGCTCACGGTCCACGCTGTACTTAATGGCCACGATATTGGGAAGCTCGGCGATGCGGGCGCACAGCTCGGGGCTCATGACATAGCCGCAATCAGGGTGGTTCCACAGGGCAATGCCGATGTCCAGCTGCTCGCTGAGGTAGCGGTAGTACTCGTAAATGGTCTCGTCGGTGTCCGCGCCGAAATGCAAAACCGGGCTGTGCACCACGATGTAGTCGGCGCCAACGTTTTGCGAGTGGCGCGCCAGCGCCAACACCACATCCAGGTTGGTGTCCGAGCACGAGCTGACGATGCCGCAATGGCCGTCGGCCTCTTCGACGGCCAACTCGAAAGAGCGCATGCGCTCGGCCACCGACATGGAGAAAAATTCGCCCTGCTTGCCCGATACAAACAGGCCGCCGAGCTTGAGGGTTTGCGCCCAATGGCGCAAGTTGCGGCGGTAGGCCGCCTCGTCGATGGCCAGGCTGTCGTCAAAGGGCGTCATGGTGGCGGCCCAGACGCCACGAAAGTTCTCGCGTGCGTACTCTTTGGCTTCTGATTTTTTGTATTTCATGAGGTCTGGTCTCCGTGAGGTGCTTGCATAGCCCGCCACAAGCGTTCGGCGGTCAAAGGGAAATCAAGTATTTTTTCACCCAGGGGTGAGAGCGCATCGGCCGCCGCATTGAGCAGCGCAGCCGGCACGCCGATGCAGCCGGCCTCGCCCACGCCTTTGGAGCCCAGCAGGTTGGCATGGGTGCTGGTGCTTGTGCTGGCAGTCAGGCTTTCGAGCTCGACCAGCGGCATCTCGTCGGCGCGCGGTATGGCGTAGTCCATGAGTGATCCGGTGAGCAGCTGGCCCTCGTCGTCATAGACGATGCGCTCGAGCATGGCCTGCCCCAGGCCTTGCGCCAGACCGCCCAGCAACTGGCCTTCAGCGAGCTGCGGCGAGATGATGCGGCCGGCGTCATCCACCCAGACCAGGCGCTCGATGTGCGGCTGCCCGGTCTCGGTATCGATGGCCATGCGGGCGATCACGCAGCCGTAGCTCCAGGCTTCGGCGGCTGCTGTGTACACCGTGTCTTCAACGATGGGGAGCAGCTCGCCGGCATCGCGCCGGCGGGCTGCTGCACTGGCAGCCTGCAACACAGCGCTGCCGCCTATGGCCATGCTGCGGCTGGCCAGCGCGCCTATGCCAGCCGGGCAACTGACGGTGTCGCCTTCGCTCACGCTGATCAGCGCGGGGTCACAGCCCAGCGCCTCTGCGGCAATGGCAGCGTAACTGGTCTGGTGGCCCTGCCCCTGCGAGGCCGAACCGCTGGCCACTTCAACCCGCCCGTCCGGCAGTAAGCTGACGCGGGCGCTTTCCCAGCCCTGGCCGCAGGGCTCGACATACATGGCCAAGCCAATTCCCACCAATTCGCCGGCAGCGCGTCGCCGGGCTTGCTCGCGCCGTTCATAGGGGTAGTCAAAACGCGCGCAGGCCCGCTCGAGTGCGGCGCGGTAGTCACCGGCGTCCAGGTTTTCGCCGGTCAGCGTGACATGCGGCATGTCGCGCACCAGATTGCGCAAACGAAGCTCGACCGGATCGATCCCGCTCTGGCGGGCCGCCATCTCGACCAGCCGCTCCATGAGCAGGGCCGCCTCAGGGCGTCCTGCCCCGCGGTAAATATGAACCGCCGCCGCGTTGGACATGGCCGCTTGCGCCGCAATGTCAATGCTGCTCACCAGGTATGGCCCGGGCAGAATGCGGGCTGCATTGCGCGCCGGCACCACGGCGCTAAAGGCCAGCCAGGCGCCAACTGGGAAATTCATGTCGGCTTGCAAGTGCACAAAGCGGCCCTGTGCATCCAGCCACAGTTCGCCTTCGAGCCGGGCGCCACGCCCCTGTGTGGCTGAGGTGAATTCTTCTGAGCGAGAGGATGTCCACTTCACGCTGGCTTGTAAATGGTGTGCCGCGAAAGCGAGCACCAGTTCTTCAGCTGCGACCGAAGCCTTGGCGCCGAAAGCACCGCCCACGTCCGGCGCAATCACGCGCACCTGCGTCAGCGCTAAACCCAGGCAGCGGGCGATGTCGGCACGCGCTCGCGAAGGGGTCTGCGTGCCCAGCCAGGCGGTCAGCAGGGTTGTCTTGGGGCACCACTGCGCCAACATGGCGCGTGGTTCTAGCGACATGCTGATCACGCGGGCTTGCTGATGCACTAGCTGCACCTTGTACACAGCTTTCAAATTCGCCCCATCACCTGCTTGGTGGCGCACTCGGCTCACTGTTGGCGCACCGGCAGCGCCGTCGTGCTGTGCAGACTCTGCGTCATAGTCCACCTCCACAAGCTCGGCGGCGTGCTGCGCAGCATACAAACTGCGCGCCACCACCAGAACAATAGGCTGACCCAGAAAATCGACCCGCTTGCGCGCCAACAAAGGAAAGTCAGGCAAGGGCTGCAAAGGCAACAGCGGATTGGCAGGCGGCATGGTGAGCGCGCCCAATTGCGCCGCGTCAATGACTGCCAGCACGTCCGCACCGGCGCGAGCAGCTTGCAAGTCCAGACTGCGCAGTCGGGCACAGGCATAGGTGCTGCGTACAAACACCGCGTAAAGCATGCCGGGCACTTGCAGGTCATGCACATACTGCCCGCGCCCGGTCAGCAGGCGGCGGTCTTCGACCCGGGCCAGGCCGTCTGGGCGTTGATCTGCCTCTGACAAGGTGTCAGCGTGCATGCTCAGGTGATGGCATGAGCCAAGTACATGAATGCATTAAAGCCGCACCGGGCCGGCCGGACAAGCCATAAATATTGAAAGCTTCTTCAGCTTAACTTGGGAGTGCGCTCTGGGCGACAATGGCGGCTCATCTATTTGGAGCCCGGAGCCATGACTGATTTGTCGCAACGTTTTCAGACCGCCGTCGCAGATTCGAAAGAACTGGACAGCCGCCCAGACAACGCCACCATGCTCAAACTTTATGCGCTGTACAAACAGGCCACAGAGGGAGACGCACCCGACGAAGGCCCTAGCGACATGATCGGAAAATTCAAGCACAAGTCCTGGCTTGAAAAGCGTGGCGTGAGCGCCGACGCGGCCATGCAGGCTTACATCGATTTGGTCGCGTCGTTGCAATAAACCAGCCACGCACCAGCGGCTTTAGCGCGTCGCTTCGCCACCTTCGACAATCACGTTTTCAACCACGCCAGCCCCTGCACGGCGGAATGCCGCAGCCGCAACATACTCCGGCGACTCGAAGCAGGCCACGCCCACTTCCAAGCTGGGGAACTCGATCACCACAAAGCGGTGAAAGTCCTCAGGCCCTTCATTGATCTGGTACTTGCCGCCACGGGCCAGCACCTTGCCGCCGTATTTTTGAAGGATGCCAGGCACCAGGTCGGTGTATTTCTTGTACTCCACGGGGTCGTGAATGCGGGAGCGGGCAATCCAATAAGCGGGCATGAAATATCCAGGGGTTAGAGCTTGACCGCGTTGCCCAGATTGGGCAGCCAGGTCGCGACTTGCGGAAAGAAAACAATCGACAAAATCGCGATCAGCAGCATGATCCAGTAGGGTATGGCGCCCTTGAAGATCTCGCCCGGCGTGAGGTCTTTTTCGTCGCTCACCGCCGCTTTCACAGTAAAGACCAATATGCCGAAAGGCGGCGTCAGCAAGCCGGTTTCAATGGCAATGATGCCGATGATGGCAAAAGCAATCGGGTCAAAGCCCAGGGCCACAGCCAAGGGTGCGAAAACAGGCACTGTCAGCAAGATGATGGAGATGGAGTCAATGATGCAACCCAGAATGAACCAGACCAGCACCATCAGCGCCAAAATCACATAGGGCGACAAGCCGGAGTTCAGGAAAAAATCTTTGGTAGCGCCGGTCACACCCGTCATGGCCAGCACACGCGAATAAAGCTGTGCGGCCACCAGCAGCAAAAGCAAAGGCGCCGAGGTCTTGCCCACCGACAAAATGGCCTCCAGCATTTCAGACATCTTCATGCCGCGCATCAAAGCCAGAATGAGCGCCAGCGTAGCGCCCACGCCCGCACCCTCGGTCGGGGTGAAAAGACCCAGCCAGATACCGCCCAGCACCAGCACGATCAGGCACAAAATACCCAGGGTGCTGAGCAAGATGGCCTTCATGTCTTTTTCTTCGACCAGGTCGTTGGCGTCGCGCGCCAGTTGCTGCGCGGCAGGCAGCACGGCGCCCTCACCCACGCGCTCGGGGTGGCGGATTGCCACCCACATGATGTACCCGATAAACAGCGTCACCACAATAAAGCCCGGGATGATGCCGGCAATGAACAGCTTGCCGATTGCCATCTCAGTGAGCACACCCCAGACGATCATCAGCACAGAAGGCGGAATCAACATACCCAGGCAGGCGCTGCCGGCAATGCAACCCAGCGCGAACTTGCGCTCGTAGCCGAAACGGCGCATTTCGGGGTAAGCAATCTTGGAAAAAGCCGCCGCAGCGGCAATCGACACGCCGGTGATAAAAGCAAACACGGCATTGGCCAGCACCGTGGCCACACCCAGCCGGCCGGGAACGCGGCGGGTGGCACGGTTGATCAGGGCAAACAAGTCCGTGGCCGCCCCGCACTTGGCTAAAAACTCGCCCATCAGCAAGAACAGCGGAATGACGGCAAAAATGTAGTCGCGCAGCGCCTCGTAGGCGGTGTTCGATGTGAAGCTCAGCACCGTCTCGACCTGACCGGTCATGAGGTAAATGCCCAGCATGCTGGTGATGCCCAGCGACACTGCAATGTGAATGCCCGTGAACACCAGGACCAGCAGCACGCTGACCAGAATGATCATGTCGGTGGGATCAAACATCAATTTTCTCGCTCAGTGTTGGCTGGAGGACTTCACTGGCAACTCGCCCTTGAGGGCATGCTGGAAGTTTTGCAGTATCAAGATCAGGTAGCTCAGGCAGGCCAGGCTGCAACCGAGCACGATCACGAACTTGGCGGGCCAGACCGGCACGCGCAACGCGCCTTCGCCTTCGTATTCACCGGAGGCCCAGGCATGCGCAGCACCACCAAGCATGCCGTAGCAGATCACACCGAAGAAAAACAAGCCGGCAACAGCACCCCACACGGCCAGCCAGCTCTGCACCTTGGGCGAAAAGCGCACCACCAGCGTGTCCACATTGAGCATGCCCCCGGAACGGATGGCGAATCCGCACTGGAGAAAGCAAATGATGACGATGGACAGCGAGATGATCTCGGGCGTACCCTTGATCGGGCTGTTGAAAAGCACCCGCCCGCTGACATCGGCCACAACCAGGAAACACAACATGAAGGCCAGGATGGCGGCAGCCACCATCAGGGCCTTGGTGACCCAGTCATTAAGCTTTGTCAGCATCGGGCTCTTGGCTTTACTTGATCACGTAGCGCACAGGCCATTTGTGGCCCAGCTTTTCGGCTTCTTCCAACGTGATCTTCAGCACCTGCGTGCCTGGCAGACCCTTGGCATCGAGGTCGGTCGCCATGGCTTGTGGCCAGTCCTTGAGCGAGTTGGCCCACTCCAGGCGCACGGCATCCGGCACGGACTTGACGTTCACGCCCAGGGTCTTGAGCTGGGCAATCTGCTTGGGATAGTTTTCCTGATTGACAGTGCCTGTCTTGGCCTCGAACTCTTTGGCCACCTCAATGATGATGGTCTGCACGTCTTTGGGCAAACGGGCCATACGGGCCTTGTTGATGGTCAGGCCGTGCCAGGTGATGGCGCCAAAGCCGACTTCGGTGTAGTTGTTGGCCACTTCATTGAGCTTGAAGTTGACCCAGGCCGACGGAAACATGATCCAGCCGTTGTAAACGCCGGTTTGCATGGAGGTGTAAGCCTCGGGCAGTGAAGACTGCACCGGTACCGCGCCGGCGTATTCAAGCCATTTGAGGTTCAGGCCGGCACCGGCGATCTTGCGGCCCTTGAGGTCGCTGACCTTGTTCCACTCGAACGTGGTGCCCAGGTTGTAGCCGTTGTCAGAGATCAGGGCGATCAGCTGCTGGTTGA
>JBIKPY010000035.1:0-27047 GCA_044357185.1 Polaromonas sp. | reverse complement strand
GTCATCCTGGACGCCAACGACGCCCTGCGCGCCGATGGCAAGATCCCGGCGACCTTCAGCAACCTGTTGCTGGGTATCACCAAGGCATCGCTTTCTACCGATTCGTTCATCTCCGCAGCTTCCTTCCAGGAAACCACGCGCGTGCTGACCGAAGCGGCCATCATGGGCAAGCGCGACGAGTTGCGCGGCTTGAAGGAAAACGTGATCGTCGGTCGTTTGATCCCTGCCGGTACCGGCATGGCTTACCACCAGGCACGCAAGGCCAAGGAGCAAATGGACGACGCCGAGCGCCGCGCCATTGCTGAAGCCGAAGCCGCCGAGCTGGAAGCTCTGTCGCCTGCTGAGACCAGCGAAGGCGCTGACGGCCAGGCTTGATGCGGGTCTAAGCGCAGGCGCAGCCTCAAGGGCAAAGCCCCGTGCCGGTTCAGGCGCGGGGCTTTTTTTATGCGGCGGCCGTGTCAGCTAAAGTCGGTGTTCTGGTCTTGTACATGAAAGTTAAATTGAGCCATGAGTACAAATTCCATTGCCTTGCTGGCGCTGCTGGCCTTGTTGGTTTTTTGGGTGCTGGGCGCCTACAACCGGCTGGTACGGCTCAAGGAGCTGATTGCCGATGCCTTCGTGGCGATTGATCTGCAATTTCAGGAAAGGCATGATCTGATTCTCAGACTGGTTGAGGTGGCCGGCGAATTTCTGCAGCACGACCCGCAAGCGCTGACGCCCCTGGTGCAAGCACGCAAGACGGTCAGCGTTGCCAACGATGCGCTGCGCTCAAGGCCCAGCAGCGGTCTGCTTGCCACCCAGTTGATGACGGCCGAAGAAAGCCTGCAGCAGCAGTTTGACCATCTGTGGACAGGCGTTTCAACACTGGCCATGCAAGCCGACCCCAAGGTGCGCGAGCTGGCCCAGCAGCTCACCGCCATTCAGAGCAAACTGACTTTTGCCTGTCAGGCTTTCAACCTTGCTGCGCAGCAATTTAACGCCGCACAGTTGCAGTTCCCTACCCTTTTGGTGGCCCGACTGTTCGGCTTTACGCCCGCCATTGCGCTGCGGCTGGGCCAAACGGATGTCTGAGCCGGTGCGCCAGGCCTCTCCCGCCAGGCCGGCGCACACAGAGCAAGTGCCGCTTTGGCTGCAGCTGCAAGGCGCCGCTGCGCTGTTGATGGCAGTGCGCGCCGGCCGTTCAATGACAGCCGAGCTGGAGCGCCTTGCGCCCCACCTGCGGCCCGGCGTTCAGGCCCTGGGCTTTCATGTGCTGCGCTGGCTGGGTCTGGCCGAGGCTTTGCGCCAGCAACTGGTCAGCCGCGAGCCACCGCCGCAAGCTGATGCCCTGCTGTGTGTGGCGCTGGCGCTGGCCGCGCAAGTCGATGAATCGCTCTACTCTGCTTACACCCTGGTGGACCAGGCGGTAGAAGCTGCCAAGCAAGGCGAAGAAACCCGGCACCAGGCGAGTTTCATCAACGGCTGTCTGCGCCGGTTTTTGCGCGAAAGCCAAACCATGCTGGCCGCGTGCGAGCGCAAACCCCAGGCTGTCTGGAACCATCCTCAGTGGTGGATTGACGGTGTCCGCAAAGACCATCCGCAGGCCTGGCAGGCGATTTTGCAGGCCAACAACAGCCGCCCACCCCTGTGCTTGCGTGTCAACAAACGCCAGATCAGCCGGCCCGACTACCTGCTGGCCTTGCAGAGCGCAGGTATTGACGCAGCGCCCGTCGGTGAGCAGGGCGTGCTGCTGTCAACGGCTTGCCCCGTACCGCGGCTGCCCGGTTATGCCGAGGGCCATTTTTCAGTGCAGGACGCCGGCGCCCAACTTGCAGCGCAGCTCTTGCTGACCGGGTTGACAGCCCCTGCCGGTCAGCCGCTGCAGCTGCTTGACGCCTGCGCTGCCCCCGGCGGTAAAACCGCGCACCTGCTGGAATTGGCCGAAGCCAGTGTGCTGGCGCTGGACATTGACGCTCATCGTTGCGAGCGCGTTGCGCACAACCTGGAGCGTCTGCAGTTGAAGGCACAGATTGTGGTGGCCGACGCCGGTCAGCCCGCCGGGTGGTGGGATGGCCGCATGTTCGACGGCATCTTGCTCGATGCGCCCTGTACCGCTTCCGGCATTGTTCGCCGGCATCCTGATGTGCGTTGGTTGCGCCGTCCCGGCGACATTGCGCAGCTGGCTGCCCAGCAAAAACGCCTGTTAGAGGCCCTTTGGCCGCTGCTGCGACCGGGCGGGCGTTTACTCTATTGCACCTGCTCGGTTTTCAATGCGGAAGGGCAAGGGCAGATTGAAACGTTTCTTATGCGCCACACTGAGGCGCTATTGCTGCCGTCCCCCGGTCATTTGCTGCCCCAAAGCGGCATGACGGCCCCTGTATTCCCGGACAATTTACTGCGTGAGTACGATGGTTTTTATTACGCACTGCTGGAAAAGCAGCCTCATTAAGGTCTGCGCGAGGCGTTGCAGGCTCCAGGGCCTGCTGGTCATGGCCGTGCTGTGGGCCGCTTTGTGTGCCAGCCTGCCAGCGAACGCCGCTGGCGCCCAGCTGACCCAGCTCAAAACCCAAAGCACAGACGAGGGTATTTACCTCAGCGCCAACCTGAGCTTTGAATTGCCCGCCGTGGTCGAAGACGCCTTGCTCAAGGGCATTCCACTTTTCTTTGTGCTGGAGGTCGATATCCTGCGCGAACGCTGGTACTGGATAGACCAGCGCGCTGCTGCAGCCTCACGCACCATCCGGCTGGCTTACCAGCCATTGACCCGGCGCTGGCGCGTCAACATCGGCTCGGGCCTGATCGGCAGCACCAGCAGCCTGCGCGCCACCTTCAACCAAAATTACGACACCCTGGCCGAGGCCTTGTCGGCTGTACAGCGCGTGGCGCGCTGGAGGGTCGCTGAGCCGGCCGAGGTTCGCCCCGGCGCAGATTACAAGCTGAAGTTCAGCTTCAAGCTCGACCTGTCCCAATTGCCCAGACCTTTTCAGATCGGTATGGCCGGGCAGCGTGACTGGTCCATTGAGTTAGAGCACAGCCAAAAAATGCTGCTGCAAGCCAGCACCGCAGCCGATATCGTGAAGGACACACCGCAGGACGGCATCAAAGACGGTGCAGCCGGGGAAGCGCTGAAGTGAACAGCTTACCGAGCCCGCAACCGGCGCGCTACAACCGTGCCATGCGCTGGACGCTGGGTGTGGGCGTGGGCGTGATGGTGGCGCTGGGTCTGGTGCTCATTTTCCTGCTCACCTTGGCCACTGGCAACCGCGAGCTGTATGAGCGTAACTACACCCTGCTTTTAGGTTTGAACATCGCTGTGGCTGCGGTCTTGCTTGCGGCCATCGGCTGGATTGTGGTGCGCTTGTTTTTACGGCTTCGCCAGCGCAAGTTCGGCAGCCGGCTGCTGCTCAAGCTGGCGGCAATTTTTGCATTGGTGGGTCTGTTCCCGGGCCTGACTATTTATGTGGTGTCTTACCAGTTCGTTTCGCGCTCCATCGAAAGTTGGTTTGACGTCAAGGTCGAAAGCGCTTTGGCTGCCGGTCTTAATTTGGGTCGCTCGTCGCTGGACGCCCTGGCGGCAGACCTGGGCAATCGCACACTTCAGGCGGCAACACAGATGTCTTTGGCCAAAGACCCTTCACCCGGTTTGGCGCTGGAGCGGCTGCGTGAGCAAATCGGCGCCAAGGACCTGTTGCTGTGGGGAGCCTCCGGGCAGCTGATTTCCAGCGCCGGCCAGTCCCGCTTTATTTTGCAGCCCGACCGGCCTTCGGCGCAGCAATTCCGGCTGGCGCGTACGCAGCGGGTGGCGACCCAGATCGAGGGCTTGGACGATACGCTGTCGGCCGGCTCAGCAGCATCGGCACCGACTGCCCGCATCCGAGCGCTTGCGCTGGTCACTGACTCGAACTTCGGACTCAGCAGCAGCGAACGGTTTTTACAAGCCGCTGAAGACCTGCCCCCCGAACTGGTGGCCAACGCCATTGCCGTACAAGAGGCTAACCGTGAATACCAGGAGCGTGCGCTGGCCCGCAGCGGTCTGCGCAAGATGTACATCGGCACACTCACCCTGAGCCTGTTTCTGGCAGTGTTCGGCGCCGTATTGCTGGCCGTGCTGCTGGGCACCCAGTTAGCGCGCCCGCTCTTGCTGCTGGCCGAAGGTGTGCGCCAGGTGGCGCAGGGCGACCTGCGGCCCAAGGAGGTGCTCAGCAGCAAGGACGAGTTGGGCGGACTCACGCGTTCATTTGCCGACATGACACAACAGCTCTCAGATGCGCGATCGGCCGTGCAGCAAAGCATGAGCCAGGTCGACGCTGCACGCGCCAATCTGCAGGCTATTTTGGACAACCTCACGGCGGGCGTACTGGTGCTCGACAGCCAGGGCCGTATCCGTTCCAGCAACCCGGGTGCCGCGCGCATTTTGCGCGTCGCGCTGAGAACTTACCACGGCCAGTTGCTCTCGCAGGTGCCGGGGCTGGACGTCTTCGGCCGTGGCGTGCAGTCTCAGTTTGAGGCCTATTTGGCTGAAAACGCCGAACACAACCTGGAGCACTGGCAGCAGACCTTTGAGCTGCACGGCGGGCCGGCCGGCGCAGAGGACGGCGCCGTCACGCTGATTGCGCGCGGTGCCAAGATGCCCGGTACCGATGAAAGTCTGCTGGTGTTTGACGATGTCTCGGCCATGGTCTCAGCCCAGCGTGCCGAGGCCTGGGGTGAAGTTGCAAGGCGCCTGGCGCACGAGATCAAAAACCCGCTCACGCCGATCCAGTTGTCGGCCGAGCGGCTGGAGATGAAGCTCAGCGACAAGCTGCAACCCACAGAGCAAGCCATGCTCAGCAAATCGGTTAAGACCATCGTTGACCAGGTCGACGCCATGAAGCGCCTGGTCAACGACTTCCGGGACTATGCCCGCCTGCCGACGGCCGAGCTCAAGCCTCTGGACCTCAATGCGCTGGTGACAGATGTCATGCAACTTTACGCCGATGACGCCACCGTCATGCCGGTGCGCGTGGAGCTCGACCCGGCCGCTACGGCCATCCGCGGCGACGCCCAGCAACTGCGTCAGGTGATACATAACCTGCTGCAAAACGCCCAGGATGCGCAAGAAGGCCGCAGCGCCGGGCACCCCGTGCAAATCACCTTGAAAACCGAATATTCGACCAGCGCCCGCCGAGTGCGCCTGATCGTGCGGGACAACGGATCGGGTTTTCCTGACCATATTTTGAAACGCGCTTTCGAGCCATACGTCACGACCAAAAGCAAAGGTACTGGTTTGGGCCTGGCCGTGGTGAAAAAAATTGCAGACGAGCACGGCGCACGCATAGATATTTCGAACCGCGTGGCCGACGGGGCCGTACAAGGCGCCCAAGTGTCGTTATCATTCGCAGTTGTGGCATAACAACAGCTGTGGCTTAAAGGCTTTTCAGACCGGACAACGTCAAGGGTGCGATTCAATGGCAAATATTCTGGTGGTGGACGACGAGTTGGGCATCCGTGACCTCCTGTCCGAAATCCTGAACGACGAAGGGCATCAGGTAGAACTGGCAGAAAACGCCGCGCAGGCCCGGCTGGCACGCAGCCGCGCGCGTCCCGACCTGGTTCTGCTGGACATCTGGATGCCCGACACCGACGGCGTCACGCTGCTTAAAGAGTGGTCCTCTTCGGGCCAGCTCACCATGCCGGTCATCATGATGAGTGGTCACGCCACAATCGATACCGCAGTTGAAGCCACCAAGATCGGCGCCATGGCCTTTCTGGAAAAACCCATCACCCTGCAAAAGCTGTTGCAAGCCGTTGAAAACGGTTTGACCAAACAATCTGCCCGCAAAACCCCGGGCAGCCAGGCTGTCCTGAACGCCGGCGAGCGAGCCGGCCAGCCTGGCACGGTTGCTTTTTTGGAGCCGGTGGAAGACACCAGCCCCAAACCTACGCAAAGTTTCGCTCTTGAAAAACCCTTGCGCGATGCGCGTGATGAATTTGAAAAAGCCTACTTCGAATTTCACCTGCACCGCGAAGGCGGCTCCATGACACGGGTAGCTGAAAAAACCGGCCTTGAGCGCACCCACCTTTACCGAAAGCTCAAGCAACTCGGCGTGGACTTGAGCCGCGGCAAACGAGCAGCTTGAGCCCTGCCAAACCCCGCGCTTCGCTGATATATAATTCGCCGCTTGGCCCGGTAGCTCAGTCGGTAGAGCAGAGGATTGAAAATCCTTGTGTCGGTGGTTCGATTCCGCCCCAGGCCACCATTTATTCCCTGTCTTTTTTTAACCCAAGAAAGCACTGTCCCATGACACCTCGCACTCAAGCACTGAAAGTCGCCTCGCTGGTTCTGGCCTGTTTCATGGTTGCCGGCTGCAGCACGCTGCAAAGCGCCTATGACACCACCGTAGACTCAGCCAAGTCGGTTGCCGGCACTGTGTCTGGCTGGGTCAAGCCTGCTGAGAAAAAATAATTCTCCCGCATCAAACAAAAGCCCGCTGGCGCAGAGCCAGCGGGCTTTTTTGTGTCTGCTTGCTTGCAGCGCTTTAGCAGCCTTCTTCTGCCTCCAGGGCTTGAGCGCGGGCTGAGCGGCCGATACCTGTGTAATCAAAGCCCAGTTCTGCCATCATGCGCGGCTCATACAGGTTGCGGCCGTCCATGATCACGGGCTGACGCAGCAGCTTGGTGAGCCGGGCAAAGTCAGGGCTGCGGAACTCGCGCCACTCGGTCACCACAATCAGTGCGTCGGAGCCTTCGGCCGCGGCCATCGGGTCTTTGCAAAGTTCAAAGCCGGCTTGCTTGCCCCAGATGTCTGCTGCGCGCTGCATGGCCACCGGGTCAAAGGCCCGCACCCTGGCGCCCCGGCGAAGCAGTTCATTGATCAGCTCCACGCTGGGCGCCTCGCGCATGTCGTCGGTGCCCGGTTTGAAGGCCAGGCCCCAAATTGCAAACTGCAAACCGCTGAGGTCTTCACCAAAGCGCTTGACGATGCGTTTGCCCAAGAGGCTGCGTTGACGGTCATTGACGGTTTGGGTAGCATTGACGATGCTCAATTCGAGGCCCGAGTCTTCTGCCATGTGGGCCAGCGCACTAATGTCTTTGGGAAAGCAGGAGCCGCCCCAGCCGCAGCCGGCGTAAAGAAAACTGGTGCCTATGCGTGAGTCGCTGCCGATGCCGACGCGAACCTGTTCAATGTCTGCGCCAACTTGCTCGGCCAGCATCGCCATTTCGTTCATGAAACTGATGCGCGTGGCCAGCATGGCATTGGCCACGTACTTGGTCAGCTCTGCGCTGCGCACATCCATCATGATCAGGCGATTGCGGTTGCGTAAAAAGGGTGCGTACAGCGCCCGCATGAGCAGCGCAGCCTGCTCGTTGTCACAGCCGACAATCACACGGTCCGGCCGCATGAAGTCTTCAATTGCAACACCTTCTTTAAGAAACTCAGGGTTCGATACCACTGCGTAAGGCAGTGGTGTGCCGCGCTGGCCTAACACGCTGCCTATGGTTTCCCGCACCAGGTCTCCCGTGCCCACGGGGACTGTGCTTTTGTTGACCACTAATTTGTAGTCATGCATGTTCTCGCCAATGGTCTTGGCGACCTTGAGCACATGTTGCAGGTCGGCCGAGCCGTCTTCGGCCGCAGGCGTGCCCACAGCATTGAACAAAATCGTACCGTGCTCTACAGCAGCGGCCACGTCGTTGGTGAAAGTCAGTCGGCCAGCAGCTGCGTTGCGCTGAAGCATGGGCTCAAGCCCGGCTTCATGAATGGGCGATATGCCGTTTTTCAAGTCGGCGATGCGTTTGGCATCAACATCGATGCACACCACGGTGTTGCCCATCTCAGACAGGCAGACGGCGGTGACCAGGCCCACATAGCCGGCACCAAAAACGCTGATTTTCATAAGTTTTTCCTGATATTTTGGGTTTGATTCTTGCCATCAGTCAGGCTGAATTATGGACTGATGTTCTTCTCGTTCATGTCGTCAGTTGCTTAGAGTCTGGGGTAAATGTAATAAGGCCTGACCCATGCGTAGCGCCTCGCCGGTTTGAATGCCTTGGCAAACTTGAAAGCCCGCCGGCGCAAACAAAATAATGGTCGACCCATGCTCAAACCAGCCGAGTTCCTGCCCTTTGCTGAACCGGGCGGCGCAGGGGATTTCGTTGGCGCCGCGGTAGCGCAAGTTCATCAGCACATCCAGAAAATGAAAGCGCATGCTGGCCACCAATATGGCCGCAACAGGCACCAGTGCAATCGGATGACCGGTGGCACTTAAGCGGGTGCGCAAGACCGCACGTTCATTGCGGCAAAACAAGCGTTCAACTCTTTGCAGCGCAATCGGGTTGACGTTCCAGGTGTCGCCGCTGATGTAGGTGACATGTTCTACCTGCAAGTCGTGCGGCGCATGAAAGCGGTGGTACATGGCAGAGGTCAGGCGCAGGGTGACAAAACAACCGTCCTTGAAGTCAGACGTGTCCTGGCTGGGGCCAAACAGCTCGGCCATCGAGTACGGAAAGCCCTTGGCCTGCATCACCATGCCATCTACCACCTGACCGAAGGCGCCCACGATAGCGTCGCAAGGGCTGCACAAGACCGCTGCATCTGCATCGACGGTGCGTGAGCCGGGCATCAGCTCCCGGGTGAAGCACTCATGCAAGCTGCCAAAGGACTGTTTTTTGGCATCGCTCAGATCCAGCGTCGTGAACAGGCGCCAGACGCGAATCGTCAAACGCGTCAGCAGCGGACTTTGAATTTGGCTGAACCAGCCCATGCAGCGCGTCAGAAATATGCGTGGCACCCGGTTGGTCAGCAGGAAGTTGATGTCTTCCTGAAGAAAAAATTGACGAAAAAAATCGATTTTCATAAGACTGTCAACAAACTTGGTTAAGGTTGAATATTCATTAAAGGAGACGTATGGAACAAAGCATGGCATTTCCGCTGCTGGCACTCGGCGCTCTGGCCTGGGTATTGCCTAAAGCCAAGCAAAGACTTGAACTCTCGCGTGCCAAACACCGGTCGCTGGCCGGACACTCGCGCATCGCCAAACGTATTGCCGGTCTGCTGCCTGGCTATAACTACGACGAAACCGTGTTTTTTAACTCTGATGGCGCCGGCAGCGCGGTGGTTGAACGCCGGCGCGACGGGTTTTTTAAACTGGCTGCGCTCTACGCCGCGCGTTTTCCCCAAAGCGTCGCCATGACGGCCAGCGCCCGGGAGATCATTTCGGACATGCAGTTCACAGGTCGCTACCGGGTGCCCTACCAATACACTGATTTCCTGAGCCGACACATCAAAAGCGGAAGCTTTTTGAAAGCTTCGCAGGGCGTCACCGTCACCGACCTGGATGACAACGTTTTTTATGACCTGACCGGCTCTTACGGCGTGAACCTCTTGGGTTACGACTTCTACAAGGCGAGCATCGAAGCCGGCCAGCAGACAGTCAAAGACCTCGGCCCGGTTCTTGGTGCTTACCATCCCTGCGTGCTGGAGAATGTGCAGCGCCTTAAAACGATCTCCGGTCTGGACGAGGTGTCGTTTCACATGTCCGGCACAGAAGCCGTGATGCAGGCCGTGCGACTGGCCCGCTACCACACCAAGCGCAGCCACCTGGTGCGTTTCAGCGGTTCGTACCACGGCTGGTGGGAAGATGTTCAACCGGGACCGGGCAATCCGCTGCCCCCGCGTGAAACGCACACACTCAAAGACATGGACGAGCGCAGCTTGCATGTGCTGCGCACCCGCAAAGACATTGCCTGCGTTTTGGTCAACCCCCTGCAAGCCCTGCACCCCAATTCGCCGGCCCCGGGCGACTCGTCCCTGGTCGACAGCAGCCGCAAAGTAGCCTATGACCGCGCTGCCTACACAGCTTGGCTCAAGCAGCTGCGAGAGGTTTGCACCCAACGCGGCATCGTCTTGATTTTTGACGAGGTGTTTCTCGGCTTCAGGCTGGCACCTGGCGGCGCGCAAGCCTACTTTGGCGTGCAGGCCGACATGGTGACGTATGGAAAAACACTGGGTGGCGGCTTGCCGGTCGGTGTGGTGTGCGGCCGGTCGACATACATGAAGCGTTTCAGGGAAGAGCGTCCCGGCGACATTTGCTTTGCCCGGGGCACTTTCAATGCGCATCCCTATGTGATGGGCGCCATGAAAGCGTTTCTGGATGCCCAGCAGACGCCTGAAATCGCCCGGCTTTACGAGGGGATAGATGAGCGCTGGGACGGCCGGGCCGATCTGCTCAACAACATGTTGGCCCAGCAGGACTTGCCGGTTCGCGTGGCCAACATGTCGACGGTCTGGACGGTGCTTTACACCAGGCCTTCGCGCTACAACTGGATGCTGCAGTTTTACCTGCGTGCGCATGGTCTGGCCTTGAGCTGGGTTGGCAGTGGCCGTCTCATTTTCAGTTTGAACTACGGTGATGCGGAGTTTGCCGAAGTCGCCAAGCGCTTTACGCAAGCGGCGCAAGACATGCAAGATGCCGGTTGGTGGGATGGCCCTGAGCAAAGCAACAAGACCATTCGCAAAGGGATTTTCAGAGAGATGTTGCGCCAACCGCGCTGAGGGCCTTGCCGGCAGGGCTTTTGAAAACTCTGCCGGCAAATCCATGGGGCCAGTTCAATCGCGACGCACGTGTTCCATAGGGTCGATCATCTCGCCGCGCAGCAAAGCCAAAGGCGCCTTGTAGTACAGCATGATGTCGTGAAAGGGGTCGGTGATAATTTTCAAGGCCCAGACCAAGCCGGTCATCAGGTCTTTTTGAACCCACAACTGAAGCACCCGAAACAGCAGACCGGCCACACCCAGGGCCAGCCAGGACAGACCGACGTCGTTGAGAAACTCCATCAAACCGTTAGCGGGAACAATCAAACCGAAGAGTGAGGGCTCAAGCCAGAGCACCACAGGCATCAGCGCCCAGATGGCCAGAAGCACAATTTTGCGGCGGATGTTGTAGCCGATCTTGATTTCCTCTTTGTGCTCGTCAGTGGCCTGGTTCACATGGTCATAGCCGCGTGGCTCGAAAAAGAAGTGACCCGCTTGGCGACTCGTCATAGAAACTGTCCATGCCAGCAGCGCAGCCCAGGCCGGGTTGACGAACAGCAGCGCATACGAAGTAACAAAGCTCAAGGCGCTAACAAGGTGCAGACTCTGGTTAATGCGGCTGTGGTGGTAATAACGGTGGTCATCCCAGCGCTGGGTTTTCAATTCATCGAAAATTGCGGGCATAAGAACCTCAAGTAGTTTTCAGGAAGCAACAGGCAATGCACTAAGACGGGTATTGAATCATCAATTTAGTCTGCAAGCATGACATTTTCATGACGCAACAGTTTCAATTTAAACACCGGCTTGTCACAAAATCGTTATGTATTGCCGGCAAGATTCGGGCATGGAATTTGAATACCCACAGAATCTGGTTGTTGATAATTTCCCGGCCAACAACCGGTCATTGCGCATCGCTGTCGTATCGGAAACTTACCCGCCGGAAGTCAACGGCGTTGCCGTGACGCTGTCCAAGGTGGTGGAAGGTTTGCGCAGCGCAAACCATGCGGTACAGCTAATTAGATTGCGACAAAACGGCACAGATGCCGCTGCCCAGGATGACATGTATGCAGGCTACCAAGAAGTCTTGATGCGTGGCTTTCCTATCCCCAACTATCCTGACTTGCGCATGGGGATTCCTTCGAAAAGTACATTGATTCGGCTGTGGCAACTCAAGCGACCTGACGTTGTCCACATCGCTACCGAGGGGCCCTTGGGCTGGTCTGCTTTGCGCGCTGCCATGTACTTGAAGCTGCCGGTGTCAACGGACTACCGGACTAATTTTCAAAGCTACAGCACGCACTACGGCGTCGGATTTTTATACAAGCCCATCATGGCGTATCTCAAAAAATTCCACAACCTTGCAGGTTGCACCATGGTGCCGACAGAAGCCTTGCGCGCGTCTTTGGCAGCGGTTGGTTTTCAAAGGCTCAAAGTAGTCAGCCGTGGCGTCGATACGGTCGCTTACGACCCGGCACACCGCAGTGATGCCCTGCGCGAACAATGGGGGCTTGCCCCGCAAGATTTGGCAGTGCTGTGTGTCGGGCGTCTTGCCAAAGAAAAAAATCTGGACTTGTTGCTGCGCGCATTCGAAGCGATACAGGCACGCCAGCCCAGCGCACGCCTGGTTCTGGTGGGTCACGGCCCGATGCTGCAAGAGCTCAAACTCAAGTGCCCCGGGGCGATTTTCACCGGGCAATTGCGCGGTCACACCCTGGCCGAGCACTATGCCTCAGCCGATCTGTTTTTGATGCCCAGTCTCACTGAGACATTTGGCAATGTCACCACCGAAGCCATGGCCAGCGGCCTGCCGGTGGTGGCTTTTAATTACGCTGCGGCGGCAGAAATGATCGTCAGCGGTGTCAACGGTCGCCTAGCAGCGATGCGCGATGCTGAAGATTTTGTTTTTGCGGCGAGCCAAGTCGCAGCGCAGCCGGTGCAACTCAAAAGCATGGCTGCAGCTGCGCGTCAGACAGCGCTGGGGCTGGACTGGGCTTGCATTGTTGAAAAATTCGAAAACGAACTGCAAGAAGTGATCGATGCAAGCCGTCTCATCACGCACAGCGGAACCCCGCAGCGCAGCACGCCGCTTAACGCCTCGCGCGTCTGATCATCAGGCCCAGCGCGACTGCGGTACACAGGCCAAACAGAGTCATCAGGCTGACGATTGAAACATCGGCGGCCACCAGCCCCGCGTAAATCCCCAGCATGCATAAAACGCTCAGGTTTTCATTAAAACCCTGAACGGCAATCGACCGCCCGGCGGTTAACAGTACGAAGCCCCGGTGCTGCAGCAGCGCATTGAGCGGTACCACCAAAATACCGCCCACGGCACCCATGACCAACAGCACGACCAGTGCGGTGCTGAGCTGCGTTACATGGGCGCTGCCCACAATGAGCAAGCCCATCAGCACTCCTGCCGGTAAAACCCGCTTGGCATTTCGCAGCGCAATCCAGCGTCCGGCTATGCCTGCGCCCGCCACCACGCCAACAGCCACAGCCGCCTGCAAATAGGCCGCGTGCTCCAGCGGTAAACCCAGTATGTCTGCCGACCACTTCAACACCACAAATTGCAGCGTCGCACCCAGGCCCCAGAAAATTGTGGTCACGCTCAGGGACAACCCACCTTCTGCGTCCCGCCACAGCAAACGGTTGGCACGCCAGAAATCTTTCATCAACTCAATGGGGTGCAGTGTGCTGGCCGGGTACTTTGCACCGCTGTGCGGTATGCCCATGTTCAGCACGCTGGCCAGTGCGTAGATCAGCAGCAGCGCCACCAGCGAAGGGTACAGCGCAGAGTGCAAAACCAGCGTATCTAACAAAGGCAGGCTGCCCAAGCCGGCCATGACACTGGAATTGACCAAGACCCCGCCGAGCACGGCGCCCAACAAGGCGGCGCAGACGATGGAGGTTTCCAGCCAGCCATTGGCTTTGACCAGATGGTCCGGACCGACGATTTCGGTGATCAGCCCGTACTTGGCCGGCGCATAAGCGGCCGCACCCAAACCGGCAATGGCAAAAGCCAGCAGCGGGTTCAAACCCAGCAACAAAGCGCACACGCCCACAATCTTGATGCCATTCATGCATGCCATCAGGCGAGCTTTAGGAAAGGCATCGGCCAGCGGTCCTACAAAAGGAGCCAGCACCACATAAGACACCGTGAAAACAAACTTCAACAGCGGTGCCCACCACACAGGCAGACCTTGCTCAGACAGCAGTGCAATCGTGACAATCAGCAAACCGTTGTCAGCCAGTGCAGAAAAAAACTGAGCCGCAAGGATGAGATAAAAACCTGATGGCATCGCGCCGATTCTGCGGGGCGATTAAGTCAACTGGCGGTCATTGCAGTGACAAAGGCGTGACGAAAAAACCGCTTGCCGGCCAGTGATTTACCAGCCGTTTTGCCGGGTCAACACAAAAGGCACATCCGGCGCATCGGGCAGGGCCTCGTTGCTGAGGTCTTTCCACAGGCCTTTGACCGTGCGACCGCAGCTGCCCTCGACGATCTGGCCGTCCCAGCTGGCCGTCAGGTTGATGCCGTTGGATGACTCGTCCAGCAGCAGCGTACCGGCTTCAATGTCGCCGGCCAGCTGAGCGCGGCTGGCGTGGCCCGCCACCCTGCCGCCGGGCGCGCTGCGCAGGTCGCGCTGCACCATGCCCGCCAGGCTGTCGCTGAACTCAGCGTGCTTTTCCAGCAACACCAGGGCCTGCACCGGCAGGCCGCGTGGCGGCTTGTCAAATACCGCCAGCCACTGCCCGTAGAGCTGCGGCGCCAGCAACTTTTTGGCAGCAGGGCAGGGCACCGCTGGCGCCGCAGCTGCGCCGGCCGCGGCCGGTCGATTAACTTGCTGAGCTTGTGCGCAGGCCAGCGTCAGCGCCAGAGCTGCGCCCAAAAAACAGCGCACGGCTGCATCACAAACAAGCGTTTTTTGCATACGCTGCAAGCTCATTGGTACCTCAAAAATTGGCTTTGGATTCGGCCAGCGCTTTGGCCGCTGCGCCATCGGCGGCGCGCTGAGCAAACTCGGCGCGCAGGGCACGGATTTTTTCATGCGGGTCTTCGCGCACGGTGGTCTTGTCCAAGCCCATCTCGCCGACAAAGCGGCTGACGGTGCCGGCAATCATGTCGCGGCCTTTCTTGCGGCGGCGCAGCCAGCTCACGGCCAGCGTGCGCTGAGCGCGCGTGATGCCCACGTACATCAACCGGCGCTCTTCCTGCAAGCGCAGCGCAATGCTGTCGGCGTTGGTGCCCAGCTCATTTTCTTCGTCGAGCTTAAAGGGCAGCAGCCCCTCAACGCAGCTGACCAGCATCACATGCGGCCACTCCAGTCCCTTGGCGGCGTGCAGTGTGGACAGGGTCACCACGTTCTGCTCGCCCTCGCGCTCGCTGATGGTGGACAGCAGTGCAATGGTCTGTATCACCTCGAGCATGCTTTTGCGCTCTTTTTCCATGGTGGTGCCGACCGCGTCTTCCAACTGACCGCCACAGCGCTGCGCCATCCAGTCACAAAAATCCATCACGTTGCTCCAACGCCCAGCGGCCACTGTCTCGCTGTCCTCGGCGTCGTACAAATGCTTTTCGTAGTCAATGTCTTTGAGCCAGTCGGTCAGGAACACACGCGCATCTTCAGCGCCCACCGTGTGTTTGGCGCGGTATTCCAGTTCATTGAGGTAGCGGCCAAACTCTTGCAGGGAACCTACGGCCTTGGCCGGTAACACCGTGCCCAGCGAATGGCTGAACAGTGACTCGAACAGGCTGAGCTTGTACAAACTCGCAAAGTTGCCCAGCGCTTGCAAAGTGGTGTGACCGATACCGCGCTTGGGCGTGGTGACAGCGCGCATGAAAGCCGGGTCGTCGTCGTTGTTGCTGAGCAGGCGCAGCCAACTGCACAGGTCTTTGATCTCAGCGCGATCAAAAAAGCTTTGCCCGCCCGAGACCTTGTACGGAATCTGCGCACGCCGGAAAGCCTTTTCAAACACCTTGGCCTGGTGGTTGGCGCGGTACAGCACGCTGAAGTCTTTCCATTCTTTGTACTGGCTGCCAACGGCCTGCAAATCGCCGCCGGCGCGCAGGCTCTGGATGCGCGCGACCACGCGCTCGGCCTCGTGCTCTTCGCCGTCGCAATCGACCACGCGCACCGGCTCGCCCTCGCCCAGTTCGCTGAACAACGTCTTCGGGTAGAGCTTGGGGTTGGGTCCGATCACATTGTTGGCCGCGCGCAAAATGGTGCTGGTCGAGCGGTAATTTTGTTCGAGCTTGACGACCTTGAGCGTCGGGTAATCGACCGGCAGGCGCTTGAGGTTGTCCAGCGTGGCGCCGCGCCAGCCGTAGATCGATTGGTCGTCGTCGCCCACCGCCGTGAAGCCCCCGCGCGCGCCCACCAGCAACTTGAGCAGTTCGTACTGCGTGGCGTTGGTGTCCTGGTATTCGTCCACCAGCACATGGCCCAGGGCCGCCTGCCATTTGTCGCGCACGCCAGCGTGTTCTTGCAGCAGTTTGAGAGGCAGGCCGATCAGGTCGTCAAAGTCCACGCTTTGGTAGGCCGTCAGCCGCTCTTCGTAGCGCGCCATGATGCGCGCCAGCGTGCGGTCCTCATCGTTGTCGGCCTGTGCTTCGGCCTGAGCGGCGTTCAGCCCGCTGTTCTTCCAGGCGCTGATGCGCCACTGCCATTGGCGCGCGGTCGCAGCGTCTGTGCTGCCGCCGGCGTCTTTGATGATGCTCGTGACGTCGTCGCTGTCCAGAATACTGAACTGCGGCTTCAGGCCCAGCTCGCCGCCGTCTTGGCGCAGCATGCGCACGCCCAGGGCATGAAAAGTGCAGATCAGCACCCCGCGAGCGCTTTTGCCGATCAGGCTCTTGGCGCGCTCGCGCATCTCGGCCGCAGCCTTGTTGGTGAAGGTGATCGCGGCAATCTGCTCGGGCTTCAAACCGGCTTGAATCAGCCGGCCTATCTTGTGCGTGATCACCCGAGTCTTGCCCGAACCGGCGCCGGCCAATACCAGGCAAGGACCCTGCATGTAATTGACGGCCGCCTGTTGGGCCGGGTTCAGGCCGGCCAGAGCGGCTGAAGGCGAGGGAGGCGACATGGACGTGAGAAAAAGAGGGGGTGTTAAACGGCGGGCGGCCGCAGGCAGGGCCTGAAAAAGCGACCCTCATTCAAGGCCGCATGGCGGTCATCATAGCCAGTCGCCGGGGCACAGTGCCAAGCGGGTCACAATACGCGCTGTGCTGAGTATTCTTTTAGTTACCTTTCCGTTTTTTGTGCTGGTCTTGTGCGGCTATATCGCCGCGCGCCGGGCCATGCTGCCCCAGGCTGCGATTCCCGGGCTCAACAGCTTTGTGCTGTATTTCGCCTTACCCTGCATGCTGTACCGCTTTGGTGCCAGCACGCCGATAGCGCAGCTGCTCGATGTCAGCCTGATCGGCGTTTACTTGCTGTGCGCTCTGATCATGGTGGGCTTCACCATTGCCGTGACACGCGGCCCGCGCACCGGCTGGAACGACGCATCTTTCGGGGCGCTGGTAGCAGCCTTTCCCAACACCGGTTTCATGGGTGTGCCGCTGCTGGTGGCCCTGCTGGGCGCCAAAGCGGCCGGCCCGGCGATTGTCTCGATCACGGTCGACATGATCATCACCTCCTCGCTGTGCATTGCGCTGTCGCGTCTGGACGGCGCTGACGAGCATGGCGCTGCCCGGGCATTTCGTCTGGCACTCAAAGGCGTGGTGGTCAACCCCTTGCCCTGGGCCATTGCCTTGGGCGGCGTGTCCTCGGCCATTGGCTTTGAATTGCCGGGCCCGGTGGCCATCACCGTTGGATTGTTGGCAGACGCTGCCTCGCCCGTGGCGCTGTTCACCATCGGTGCCGTGCTGGCTCGCTCGCAAATGAACACCACCACGCCCACGCAGCCCCTTGACTATGTGCCGGTGGTGCTCATCAAGCTGGTGGTGCATCCTGTGCTGGTGGGCCTGATGGGCCTGTCTGCCATTCAGCTGGGCTTGCCCCTGGACCCCTTCGCCCTGACCGTGTTGGTGCTGCTGTCCGCCCTGCCCAGCGCCAGCAATGTTTCACTGCTGGCCGAACGCTTTGGCGCAGACAACGGGCGCATCGCCCGCATCATCTTGCTGTCGACTGTGTTGGCTTTCTTCAGCTTCTCCGGCGCCGTCGCCCTGGTCACAGGCGCCGCCTTTTTTTAGACCGTCTTGGCATCACCCTCACCCCACAGGCCCTTCATGGAGTGGCCTATCATTACGGGTTGCGGGTTCACACACCCCCATCACCTTCCCAGTTCAAAGTAAAAGGACATCATGGCTGACAAAAAATCAAAAATTATTTACACATTAACCGATGAGGCGCCTTACCTGGCCACCTGTTCGTTCTTGCCGATCCTGCGTACCTTTGCTGCACCAGCCGGCATTGATGTTGTTGAGAGCGACATTTCTCTGGCTGCCCGCATTCTGGGTGAGTTTTCCGATGTCCTGACACCCGAGCAAAAAATGCCCGACAACCTGTCTGAGCTCGGCCGGCTGACCCTGCTGCCGGACACCAACATCATCAAGCTGCCCAACATCAGCGCCACGGCGCACCAGATGACCGAAGCCATTCGCGAATTGCAAGCCCATGGCTACAAGTTGCCCAACCTGCCTGAAGACCCGAAAACCGACGCCGACAAAGCCACGCTGGCGCGCTACTCCCGCTGCCTGGGCAGTGCCGTCAACCCGGTGCTGCGCGAAGGCAACTCAGACCGCCGCGCTCCGCTGGCGGTTAAAAACTTTGCCCGCAAGCATCCGCACAGCATGGCTGAGTGGAGCATGGCCTCACGCACCCATGTGGCGCACATGAAAAAGGGCGACTTCTATCACGGTGAAAAGTCCATGACGCTGGACAAAGCCTGCGACGTGCGCATGGAACTGGTCAATGCGGCCGGTAAAGCCACGGTGCTCAAACCCAAGGTCTCGCTCAAAGCCGGCGAGATCATTGACAGCATGTTCATGAGCAAGAAAGCGCTGTACGAATTCTATGAAGAGCAGATGGAAGACGCGCGCAAAACCGGCCTCATGCTGTCTTTGCACGTCAAGGCCACCATGATGAAGATCTCGCACCCCATCGTGTTCGGTCACGCGGTTCGGGTTTACTACAAAGACGCCTTTGCCAAGCACGGCAAGCTGTTTGACAAGTTGGGCGTGAACGTCAACAACGGGCTGTCCAACCTCTACGAAAAGCTCGAAAGCCTGCCGGCCACCCAGCGCGACGAGGTCATCCGTGACCTGCACGCCTGCCACGAGCACCGGCCCGAGCTGGCCATGGTCGACTCGGCCAAGGGCATCTCCAACCTGCACGCACCTAACGACGTGATCGTGGACGCCTCGATGGCCGCCATGATCCGCCTGGGCGGCAAGATGTGGGGCGCCGACGGCAAGCCCAAGGACACCAAGGCGATCAATCCCGAAAGTACCTTTGCGCGCATCTACCAGGAAGTCATTAACTTCTGCAAGACCAATGGCAACTTTGACCCGGTCACCATGGGCACCGTGCCCAATGTCGGCCTGATGGCCCAGCAAGCTGAAGAGTACGGCTCGCACGACAAAACCTTTGAAGTGGCCGAGGCCGGCGAAGCGCGCATTGTGGACATCGCCACCGGCCAGGTGCTGCTGACGCAAAACGTCGAAGAAGGCGACATCTGGCGCATGTGCCAGGTCAAGGACGCACCGATTCGCGACTGGGTCAAACTGGCGGTTACCCGCGCCCGCAACTCCGGCATGCCAGCCGTCTTCTGGCTGGACACGTACCGCCCGCACGAAAACGAGATCATCAAAAAAGTAGAGCTGTACCTCAAAGACCACGACACCAGCGGGCTGGACATTCAGATCATGTCGCAAGTGCGCGCCATGCGCTACACCCTGGAGCGTGTGGTGCGAGGCCAGGACACCATCTCGGTGACCGGTAATATCTTGCGTGACTACCTGACCGACTTGTTCCCCATCATGGAACTCGGCACCAGCTCCAAAATGCTGTCAGTCGTGCCTTTGATGGCCGGTGGCGGTCTGTATGAAACCGGCGCCGGCGGCTCTGCCCCCAAGCACGTGCAACAACTGACCGAAGAAAACCACCTGCGCTGGGACTCGCTGGGTGAGTTTCTGGCCATTGCCGCCAGCCTGGAAGACCTGGGCATCAAAACGGCGAACGACAAAGCCAAGTTGTTGGCCAAGACTTTGGACGTTGCCACCGGCAAATTGCTGGATAACAGCAAAAACCCCTCACCCAAAACCGGCCAGCTCGACAACCGCGGCAGCCAGTTCTACCTGACCCTGTACTGGGCCCAGGCTTTGGCTGCCCAGTCCGAAGACAAGGCCCTGCAAGCGCTGTTTACGCCACTGGCCAAGAGCCTGACCGACAACGAGCAAAAAATTGTCGGCGAGCTCAATGCGGTTCAGGGCAAGCCTGTGGACATCGGTGGTTACTTCAAGCCGGACATGGCCAAAATGACGGCTGTCATGCGCCCCAGCGCCACCTTCAACGCGGCACTGGAAACCGTCAAAGCCTAAGACGGCGGGCCGCTCAGATCGCCAGGGGGTCGACGTCGATCGCCCAGCGCATCAGCGGCTTGAACTCAGCCTGCTGGCGCGTGGCATCCATCACAGGTTGCCACGCCGCCAAAAAGCGTTGCAGCGCCACGCGTGAAGCGCTTTCCACCAGCATTTGCGCGCGCTCTATATTGGCAACGCGCTGAATCGTCATCGGCACGGCCGGGTAGGGCGTGACCAGCTCATGGCCCGGCAGCGCCTGCGCCTGCGCGGCGGCAGCAGCGGCATTCAAAAAACCTTGCGCGATGTCCTGGCTGCGCGCCTCGGCACGCACCAGCGCGCTAAAGCCGAAGGGCGACATGCCGGCGGCTTCACGCTCGGCCAGTTCTTGCGCCGCAAAAGCCGGGTAGTCGTGTTTTTGAAGCGCATCAAACAGCGGGTGCTGCGGGTGAAAGCTCTGCACCCACATCTCGCTGTGCGCGCCCTGCGCCGCATTGCGCCCGGCCCGGCCGCTGGCCTGCATCAACAGGCCAAACAGGCGCTCAGGCGCCCGGAAGTCGCTGGAAAACAGCGCACCGTCGGGGTTCACCGCCGCCACCAGCGTGATGTGCCTAAAGTCATGGCCCTTGGCAATCATTTGCGTGCCCACCAGCACGTCGACCTCGCCGGCATGCACGCTGGCCAGTTGCGACTCGAGCGTGCCCTTGAGCCGCGTGGTGTCCGCGTCAATGCGCGCAATCACCAGCGGGCTGCCGTCCGGCCTTGTGATGCCTTGCAGCAGTTCGGCCAGGTGCTCTTCGAGCCGCTCGGTGCCACGGCCCACCGGTGCAATGTCCACGTTCCCGCAAGACGGGCAGGCACGCGGCACGCGCTCAGTAAAGCCGCAGTGGTGGCAGCGCAGCGTGCGGTCTATTTTGTGAAACACCCGGTACGCGCTGCAATGCGGGCATTCGCTTTTCCAGCCGCAGTCATGGCAGGCCAGCACGGGCGCATAGCCGCGCCGGTTTAAAAATATCAGTGACTGCTCGCCGCGCGCAATACGCTGGGCAATCGCCGCCAGCAGCGGCGGCGCCAGCGTGCAGTGTTTAGGCTGGTGGTTCATGTCCACCAGGCGCACCTTGGGCAGTTCGCCCTGGACGCTGCCATCGTCGGTTTGTGCGCCTATGCGCTCGTGCATGGACAGGCGCTGGTAGCGGCCGGCCAGTGTCGCTTGCCAGCTTTCCAGTGAAGGCGTGGCAGAGCCTAAGATGATGTTGCAGCTTTGTGCGGGCTGCGGCAGCTGGCTGGTTTCGCCAGCCGGCGCCAAGCGCTGGCCCTCCAAGCGCGCGCGGTACACCGCCAGGTCACGCGCCGAGTAGTGCGCACCTTCTTGTTGCTTGTAGCTCGGGTCGTGTTCTTCATCGACCACGATCAGCCGCAAATTCGGCATCGATGCCAGCACCGCCATGCGCGTGCCCAGCACCAGCCGGGCCACGCCGGCATGCGCGGCCAGCCAGCTTTTCAGGCGCTGCGCCGGCGTCAGGCCGCTGTGCAGCGCCACCACGCGCTCGCGCCCCAAGTGCGCAAAACGCGCTTCAAAACGCGCCTGCAATTGCGGCGTCAGGTTGATCTCGGGCACCATCACCAGCACCTGGGCCTCGGGGTCTTGGGCCAGCACACGGGCGGCAGCGCGCAGGTAGACCTCGGTCTTGCCGCTGCCGGTGCTGCCAAACAGCAGGGCCGGGCGCGGGTCTGCCGCCAGCTGGTCCAGCGCGGCGCTTTGTTCGGGGCTGAGCGCCAGTCCTTCATGCGGTGTTTCGGCGCTGGAGGTGTCGGCTTGCGGGCGCTTGAGCCGGCGCGCCAGTTGCACCGCCGTCAACTCTCGCAGCTGGGGCGGCAGCGCGGCCAGGGCGACTTCGCCCAGCGAGCGCTGGTAGTAGCCCGCCGTGAAAGCCACCAGACTGCGCCAGGAGGCATTGAGCGGCGGTACAGCCTCGAGTGCACCCAGCACCGCACGGGCTTGTTCAGGCGGCAGATCACCGCTGTCCTGCAGCGTTTCCCAGACCACGCCCAGCACCTCACGGCGGCCCAGCGGTACGCGAACCAATTGGCCCGGCGCCAGTGGTAACTCACTTCGGTAAGTCAAAGGCCCGCCAATGCCACTGTGGGCCGGCGCAGCCACCACAATGCGCAGCCAAAAAATCATGTTTGTATTGATTTGCTCGGGCTTCACTTGCGCATGTGTCTCTAAGTGCTTGATTTACAACTCACTTTCAGTTTTCCAGAGTTTCTGTGGATAACTTTGTTGATAGTTCGCATTGGCAGGGCGCCAGCCCTTTGAAATCAAGGGCTTTCCCAGAATGCCCGTAAAAAAAGCAGACTATGTGAATCCTTATAAATCAACAACTTACGCTCGCTATCCCTTTTGTAGCGTTGCTGTGAGCTTTTGTGACTGTTCACTGCAATGCAGCATTATTTTTGTGCATAAGTCACTTGCCCTGGCCGTTTTTTTTGTGTTAGGCAATAAAAAACGATTAATGTGATTCAAGTCTTTACGCAAAGGCCCGGCGTTTTAAAACATTGGTAGCCAGTTGTCATGCACCTTGACGCATGCGCCGCGAATGCGTGTGCACGGCGTTCACCAGCGAAGCCACATGCTCGGGCGGTGTGAACTGGCTGATGCCATGCCCCAGATTGAAGATGTGCGTGGGGCCGGTGGTGGCTGCATCCGTGTGCGGCTGGCCAAAGCTGTCCAGCACCCTGGCCACTTCAGTTTCTATCTGCGCCGGCTGGGCAAACAGCACATTGGGGTCTATATTGCCTTGCAGCGCCTTGCCCGGCCCGCCCACAGCGCCGCCCACCAGCGCGCGCGCCTTGGCCAGGTTGACGGTCCAGTCCAGGCCCAGCACCTCGCAGTCGAGCGGGGCCATGTCATCAAGCCACAAGCCACCGCCCTTGGTAAACACCAGACGCGGAATCTTCACGCCATCATGTTCACGTTTGAGCTGGGCCAGCACGCGCTCGGTGTAGGCCAGGCTGAAATGCTGAAAAGCACCGTCGGCCAGCACGCCGCCCCAGCTGTCAAAAATCATCACGGCCTGGGCACCGGCTTCGATCTGCGCATTCAGGTACGCGGCCACTGCGTCGGCGTTCACAGCCAGCATGCGGTGCATCAGGTCGGGGCGCTGGTACAGCATGGTCTTGACCAGGCGGTAGTCGTCAGAGCCCGCGCCTTCGACCATGTAGCAAGCCAGCGTCCAGGGGCTGCCCGAAAAACCGATCAGCGGCACCCGGCCATTGAGTGCCTTGCGAATCGAGGTGACCGCGTCAAACACATAGCGCAGCTTGGCCATGTCGGGCACTTCGAGTTTGGCCACGGCCGCCTCGTCGCGCACGGCGGTGGCGAACTTCGGGCCCTCGCCCAGCGCAAACGACAGGCCCAGGCCCATGGCGTCAGGCACTGTCAGGATGTCAGAAAACAAAATGGCCGCGTCCAGCGGGTAACGCTCCAGCGGTTGCAGCGTCACTTCGGTGGCGTAGTCGGTGTTGGTGGCCAGCCCCATGAAACTACCCGCCTTGGCCCGCGTGGCGCGGTACTCGGGCAAATAGCGCCCGGCCTGGCGCATCAGCCAGACAGGGGTGTGGGGTGTGGCCTGGCGCCAGCAGGCGCGCAAAAAGGTATCGTTTTGTAAAGGTGCAAACATGACCTGATTGTCTCAGGACTTGGGCCCCCTTTCGGGCTCAGAGTTTGGCCAGCTCGCGGCGCAATTCGTCTACCGACAAAATCTCTGACAACAGCACCGGCGCACGGCCGGGAGCGTAGATCACATACAAAGGCACGCCGGAGCGTCCGAGCTCACGCAGGGCGGCAGTCACGGCCGGGTCGCGGCGCGTCCAGTCGGCACGCAGCAGGGCCACTTTTTTAGCTTCTACATCGGCCAGCACGGCACTGTTGGCCAGCGCTGTTTTTTTGTTGTACTGGCAGGTCACGCACCAGGCGGCGGTGAAGTCCACCATCACGCTGCGCCCCTGGGCATTGAGTTCGGCCACGCGCCCTGGAGCCCAGGGCTGCCAGCGCTCGGTGGCGGCCACAGTCGCAGTCGGCCCGACAGGCAGCGGCGTCACCAGCAGCGCACCGACGGCCCACCAGGCCCAGGCGTTCAAGGCCAGCACCGCCGCCACGGCCAGCGTGCGCGGCCGCCCCTGCAGCGTGAAGGCCCAAACCAGCAGCGCCAGCAACACCAACAAGCCCAGCAAAGCGCCCGCGCCGTCAATGCCGCTTTGCTGGCCCAGCACCCAGACCAGCCAGACCACGGTGGCAAACATCGGGAAAGCCATCAACTGCCGAAAGCCGACCATCCAAGGCCCCGGCCGTGGCATCACGCGTGCCACAGCGGGCAGCGCACTGGCCAGCGCATAAGGCAGCGCCATGCCCAGGCCAATAGCGGCAAACACCGCCAGCGCCTGCACGGGCGGCAAGCCCACCGCCAAGCCCAGTGAAGCGCCCATGAATGGCGCGGTGCAAGGCGATGCAATGGCCGTAGCCAGCACGCCCGACAAAAAGTCATTGACTGTCGGGCTCTTGGCTTGCAGGCAGGCCAAGCGGCTTGGCAGCAGCTGGCCAAACTCAAACAAGCCCGCCAGGTTCAGGCCCAGCAAAGTGAACAGCAAGGCCAGGCCCGCCACCACCGCCGGGCTTTGCAACTGAAAGCCCCAGCCCAGTTGCTCGCCGGCCGCACGCAGCACCAGCAGCAATCCGCCCAGCGCCAAAAACGACAGCACCACCCCGGCGGTGTAAGCCGCGCCAGAGCGCAGTCGGGCCGCAGGGTCTTTGACCTGCACAAAGCCAACCATCTTGATGGCCAGCACCGGAAACACGCAAGGCATGAGGTTCAAAATCAAACCACCCACCAAAGCGCCCAACAGCGCCAGCAGCCAGGCACCCAGCGGCGCCGGCTTGGCTTGGTTCAGGTTGGCTTTGAGTGCCGCTTCCAGCGCGGGCGACACCGCAGCCACAGGCGCCACGGCCGGCCACTGGCCTTGCACCGGCAACTCCATGCGCCAGGCCTGCGCACGCTGGCTTGCGTCGGCCAGCGCAAGCACCACCGGCATCTGAGTCGGGCTCTCACTGCGCAGCGCCGACAGCGGCACTTGCGCCGTCCACACGCCGCCCTGCCAGCCCTGCGTGATAACGCCGGCCGGCTCGGTCACGCCGCCGGTTTCAGGGAAAAATTCAAGCGCTTTGCCTTGCAGGTTGGAAGGCAGGCCGGTCACCGACACGCGCAATAGCTTGTCTTCTGGCGTGGCCTGCCCGCTGCCGCCTGTGAGCGCCTGGGGGCTGGTCTTGCGCGCCGCTTCAAAGGCTGCACCCTGCGCCGCGTAAGAGCTGCGCGCCGGCACATTCAACACAAACTCGCCTTCTTGCGGAATGCACTCGCGCCGGCACACCAACCACGAAGCTTTGAGCCGTACGCTCAGCTGCGCGTCTTTAAAACCGGGCGCCACCGTCAGCGGTACCGGCAGCAAGACCGTGCCTTCGTAACCGTAATTGGCCAGGTTGCCAATGGGAATTTTTTTAGGCGTGGGCCAGGCAATCTCACCGGCTGTCACGCCGGCCGGCAGCGTCCACTCCAGCACGGTGGGCAGGCCAGAGTCGCCGGGGTTCTTCCAGTAGGTGTGCCACTCAGGCTGGTGCATGATTTGCAAACCCAGCCACAGCGGCTGGCCCGCGGCCACGCCTTGCGGCGCATGCGCCAGCAACTCGGCGCGCACCTCGGACGTTGTGACTACGCTGCTCAACTTGGCGGCGCTGCCGGGCAACACGCTCTGCGCTGTGGCCTGCGCGCCCCACAAGCAAAGAGGCAGGGCTGCGGCCAGCAAGGCCCGCCGCAGGGCGCCTGGAAGGCGCGCAGAAATCAAAACAGTAGTCAAAGGCATGGCCGGATGATACGGCGGCAAAATAGCGGCATGTCTGAACGAACTTCTTCACCCGCCTTGCGTGGCGGTCTTCTGGCCCTGCTGGCGGCGCTGCTGTTTGGCCTGAGCACGCCGCTGGTGCAGCACTTCGGCCGGGGGCTGGGTGCGTTTGCCACGGCCGCCTTGCTGTATGCCGGCGCCGCGCTGGTCGGCCTGGCGCTGCGCCAACCGGCCAGCCGTGAAGCGCGCTTGCGCCGCAGCGACATGCCGCGCCTGCTGGCCATGGCCGCCCTGGGCGCCGTCATCGCCCCGGTGGCACTGGCCTGGGGTTTGCAGCACACCAGTGGCTCCAGCGCCTCGCTCATGCTCAGCCTGGAAGCCGCCTTCACCGTGCTGCTGGCCTGGCGCCTGTACGGCGAAACGCTGGACCGGCGCGTCGCCCTGGCCATGGCCTTGCTGCTGGCCGGCGGTCTGGCCCTGGTGCTGGAGCAAGGGCTGGCCGGGCGCGTGCAATTGCTCGGACTGCTGGCGGTGCTGGCCGCCACCGCCGCCTGGGGCGTAGACAACACACTCTCACGCGCCGTGGCCGAGCGCGACCCGTCGCAGGTGGTACTGGTCAAAGCCGCCATCGGCGCTACGGCCAGCTTTGCGCTGGCGGCGCTGGCCGGTGAGACCTGGCCGCCTGTTTCTGCAGCACTGGCCCTGCTGGCCGTGGGCGCTACAGGTTACGGCCTGAGCCTGCGCCTGTACCTGCTGGCCCAGCGCGAATTTGGCGCCGGTCGCACCGGCTCGGTGTTTGCCTTTGCACCTTTCATAGGCGCACTGGCCGCGCTGGCCATGGGCGAGCGCAGCAGCAGCTGGCTGCTGGCCGCCGGCGGCGCGCTGATGCTGCTGGGCGTGCTGCTGCACCTGGCCGAATCCCACGCGCATGAACACACGCACGAAGCCCTGGACCACGAACACGCCCACACTCACGACGACGGCCACCACCAGCACACCCATACCGACATGCCCGCGGGCCCGCACAGCCACTGGCACCAACACGCACCGCAACGCCATGTGCACCCGCATGTGCCGGATGTGCACCACCAGCACCGGCATAGTTAATTGGGGTCAGATCCCATTTACCCCAACGCCGCC
>JBIKPY010000034.1:0-27204 GCA_044357185.1 Polaromonas sp. | reverse complement strand
GGTCTTGGCGCGCAGTTCAGCGACCATGCTTGCAGTAATTGCCATTGTTGTTTCTCCTTGAATGTCGGTTGACTTGATCTAAACGGCAGCCCTGAGCCAGACTGCCGAAATTTACTTGTGAAAAAGGGGCTACCCGAGCCCCTTTTTCGATTGGCACAAGGCCGCGAAAAATCAGGCAGCAGCGGGCACTTCGACGAATTCGTCAGCACCTTCAGCAGCCACGGCACGAACGATCTCATTGCCCGCGCTGGCGCGGCCTTCGATGATCGCGTCAGCAATACCACGGGCGTACAGGGCGACAGCTTTGGAGGAGTCATCGTTGCCGGGGATCACATAGTCGATGCCGATAGGCGAGTGATTGGAGTCCACCACGCCGATCAGAGGGATGCCCAGCTTTTGCGCTTCAGCCACGGCGATCTTGTGGAAACCCACGTCGATCACGAAGATGGCGTCCGGCAGCGCAGCCATGTCCTGGATGCCGCCTATGTCTTTTTCGAGCTTTTCGATTTCACGTTTGAAGGTGAGCTGCTCTTTTTTGCTGATGGTGTCGAGGCCGGCTTCTTGCTGGGCCTTCATTTCCTTCAGACGCTTGATCGATGTCTTGACCGTCTTGAAGTTGGTCAGCATGCCGCCGAGCCAACGCTGGTCAACAAAAGGCACGCCGGCGCGCTGGGCTTCAGCAGCGACGATCTCGCGGGCCTGGCGCTTGGTGCCGACCATCAGGATGGTGCCGCGGTTGGCGGCGAGTTGGCGGGCGAACTTGGCCGCGTCCTGGAACATCGGCAGCGATTTTTCCAGGTTGATGATGTGAATACGGTTACGGTGGCCGAAGATGTACTGAGCCATCTTGGGGTTCCAGAAGCGGGTTTGGTGACCGAAATGGACACCGGCTTCAAGCATTTCACGCATGCTGACGGACATATAAAAACTCCAAAGGTTGTGTCTAAAATCAGCGCTTATCGACTGGAGTTATTTCCGGTGCGACACCTTGAGTGGCTGACTTGCGATTTATTTTGCTAAGCCCTCACAGGCATTTACAAAACCCGCTGAGTATATCACCCCATCCAGGCGCGAAACCCATGACTGCAGACCTTCACGCCCAGGCCCGGGCCATCGCCGCCGGCAAAGACAGCCTTCAAGACGCCCTGTTGCGGGCCCGAGAGCTCAGCCTCGGAGCCGCCTGCGCCCACGCCTACACCCTGCACCCGGCTGATGTATTGGCGGCAGCGGCCCGCAGCGCCAGCGAGGTCGGGTTTAAGGGCCAGTCTGGCGCAATCGGCGCACTGGCTGGCTTGCCGGTGTCAGTCAAAGATCTGTTTGATGTTCAAGACCAAGTCACGCTGGCCGGCTCCACTGCACTGACCGGCGCTGCACCGGCAATGACTGACTGCCCAGCCGTAGCACGCTTGCGCAAGGCCGGCGGCCTGATTGCCGGGCGCACCAACATGTCGGAATTTGCTTTTTCCGGTGTCGGCATCAACCCGCACTACGGCACGCCTGCCAACCCTGCCGACCCCGAAGTTGCGCGCATCACCGGAGGCTCATCGTCTGGCGCAGCCGTGTCTGTGGCCACCGGCGCAGCCTTTGTGGGTCTGGGCTCAGACACCGGCGGCTCTATCCGCATACCGGCCGCCTTGTGCGGCCTGGTCGGCTTTAAAAGTACCGCAAGACTGGTGCCCACGACGGGCGCGCTGCCGCTGTCAACCACGCTGGACACAGTGTGCGCCTTGACCCGCTCTGTGCGTGACGCCGTGACAGTGCACGAAATACTGGCCGACCGGCGCGTAACACTGGCAGGTAAACCTTTGTCGGCCAGCCGTTTCGCGGTAGCCCGCACGCTCATGCAAGAAGGCCTCGACGAAAGTGTCGCCCTTGCCTTTGACAACAGCTTGCGCGTACTGCGCGCAGCAGGCGCGCAAGTCATTGAGATCCCGCTAGCCGAGCTCTCGGAGCTGGCCAACATCAATGCCAGCGGCGGACTTTCAGCGGCCGAAAGCTATGCCTGGCACCGCGAACTGATCGCCCACAAGCAAGCCTTTTACGACCCGCGGGTGGCCTTGCGGATTCTCAAGGGGGCTTCCATGAGCGCCGCCGATTACATCGATCTGATGGCGGCCAGGTACAACTGGATCGGCCGTATGAATGTTATGTTGGCCGGGTTTGACGCCGTGCTGTCCCCCACCGTGCCTATGGTTGCGCCGCCATTGGCCGGCTTGATCGATGACGATGTGAATTTTTTCAGGGTCAATGGGCTGCTGCTGCGCAACACCGCCGTGGTCAACATGCTCGACGGTTGCGCCATCTCTGTGCCCTGCTTTGCGCCGCCACATAAGGCAACACAGCAGCCGGTCGGGCTGATGCTGTGGCAGGCTGCTTTGCATGACGATGCGCTTTTAGACACATCGCTGCAAGTCGAAGCAGCGCTGAACGCAGCGAGCTGGCAGTGATAATCGCCCGCTGAGAATGCTGAGCCTCGAGAGTTAAGCAATTTGTCTTAGCCAATTAAGATTTGCGCGTCCAGCCATCAATACACACCACATGCCCGACTTGTCTGTCTCAACCCATTTTCAAACGGCTTGGCCCGTGAGCATTCAATGAAAGTCGCCGTTCTAGGTGCCGGCATCATTGGTGTGACCACAGCTTATGAGCTGGCCGCTGACGGCCACGAAGTCACCGTGATAGAGCAGCACGACTCGGTCGCCGAAGAAGCCAGTTTTGCCAACGCAGGTGTGGTGGCCCCCGGCTATGTGACGCCCTGGGCTGCACCCGGCATGCCGGGCCAGGTCCTCAGCCACCTGCTCAGCCGCCATTCTCCAGTGCGCCTGGGCTGGCCAATGTCAGCCAAGGACATGGCCTGGGTATGGAAATGGTGGCGCTCCTGCAAACCAGCCACCTATGCTCTGAACCGGGCCCGCTTGCAGCGACTGGCATTTTTCAGCCGCGAACGACTTCACCAACTCAGTGCCGACTTGCGTCTGGAATACGACCGCAGCGATGGCTACATGGTACTGCTGCGCTCTGACAAAGACCGGGCCATGGTGGAAGCAGGCTTGCAGGTGCTGCGCGATGCGGGGGTTGAATTCAAGGCGATAGACGCCGCCCAGGCCCGATTGATTGAGCCTGCCCTGAACCCTGACACCGTTTTTTCAGGGGCGATTCACTTACCGGAAGACGAAGTTGCCAACTGCCGCCAGTTTGCCTCCTTGCTCAAAGCGCAAGCTCAGCAACTGGGCGCAGAGTTTCATTTCAACACCACCATCCAAGGGCTCGACAATGCGCAGCCCACCAGTGTCTTTGTTGCAGGCGAAACCGCAGCCCGCCGCTATGACGCGATAGTGGTCTGCTCCGGGCTGGCTTCGGCGCGCCTGCTCAAGCCACTGGGCGTGCGGATTCCAACCACCGCCATCTACGGCTACTCGCTGACCGCGCCAGTGCGTGAGCCTCTGGATGCACCCCGCAGCGGCCTGATGGACGAGCGCTACAAAATCGCTATTTCTCGCATCGGTAACCGCGTGCGGGTGGCCGGCAGCGCCGAGATCGGCGGCTCGCTGGCTCACAAAAATGAAGCTGCAGTGCAAACGCTCTACAAAGTCCTGCAAGATTGGTTTCCGGGGGCAGCGCAGCTCAACGGCAACCAATCCAGCGTACAAATCTGGAAAGGTGCCAGGACTATGTTGCCGGATGGCCCGCCGATTATTGGCAGCGCAGGGGTGCCCGGTGTCTGGCTCAACCTGGGGCACGGCTCCAGCGGATGGGCGCTCAGCTGCGCCAGCGCACGCCTGGTGGCCGACATGCTGGGCGGTAAAAAATCTGCCATCGATACTGAAGGCTTGGGCCTGGAACGACTCACACGACCTAAGGGCTGAACCCGCGCGCTGCGGCCACAATGGGGCATGAACCGCCCCATTAAGCTCAGTGCACAACAAAGCTATCCGCTCTTCACGGCTGACGCCACGCGGGCCATCGAGCAACTTGCCTGCGCCTGTCTACCGAACCACACCCTCATGCAGCGGGCGGGCTTGGCGGCTGCTCAGTGGACGCTTGCCCTGGCGCCGCACGCCCAGCACATCTGGGTCGCCTGCGGCCCCGGCAACAACGGCGGCGATGGTTTTGAAACATCGCTGATGCTGCACCGCCTCGGCAAAAAGGTCAGCATCACTTGGACTGAACACGCGCAAAACGCGGGCCCGCCAGCCCATCGCCAAGCTGCCGATGCCAGCGCTTCGCGTCAACGCGCTTTGGCAGCAGGCCTGGAGATATCGGGCAGCCCACCTGCGCATTTTGATGTTGCCATCGACGCTCTGCTCGGCCTGGGCGCCAGCCTGACGCCCGAGCGGGCCGGTACGGCCCAAATACATCAATGGCTGCAGCGAATGCACAGCAGCGGCGCACCCGTGCTGGCGCTGGACCTGCCCAGCGGCTTGGATGCAGACACAGGCAACAGCGGAATACTGCTGCCGCCTAGCTCACAAACTGCCAGCCAAGCGCCCGCCGCCCGCTACACCTTGAGCTTCTTAACGCTCAAGCCTGGTCTTTTCACCGCCCAGGGCCGCGATCTGGCAGGGCAGGTCTGGCTGGCAGATCTGGCTGTCAGCCTACCGCAGGAAGTGCCGCCTTGTGCCTGGCTTTTGGGTGCAGACCGCGTGTCACCGCTGTCCCGCCATGGCGCTGCCCAGGCCAGTCACAAAGGCAGTTTCGGCGATGTCGCCGTACTGGGCGGCGACAAGGGCATGGGCGGCGCGGCTGTGCTCGCGGGATGCGCGGCCTTGCATGCAGGGGCCGGTCGGGTGTTTGTCGCACTGCTGACCAATGCCTTAGAGTCCCTGGACATGCAACAGCCCGAACTGATGTTCAGAAGCCCTGATGCGCTGGACTTCAAGCGCCAGGTGTTGGTGTGCGGATGCGGCGGTGGGCAGGCCGTGCGCGCGCATTTACCGGGCGCACTTTCCAGCGCCCGCAAAGCGGTGTTGGATGCCGATGCACTTAACGCCATCGCTAACGACACGCAATTGCAAACCCAGCTGATAGCGCGCCACGGGCGCGGGTATGCCACGGTCTTGACTCCACATCCCCTGGAGGCTGCCCGCCTGCTGCAATGCAGTGTGCAAATGGTTCAAGCCAATCGCCTCAGTGCCGCGCAAGCGTTGGCAGACAGGTTTGCCTGCGTGGTGGTTCTCAAAGGCTCAGGCAGTGTGATTGCGGCTCCGGGGCTAAAACCACTGATCAACCAAAGTGGTAACGCTCTGCTGGCGACAGCCGGTACCGGCGATGTGCTGGCCGGCATGGTCGGTGCAGCACTGGCCATAGGGCACACAGCCTGGGAGGCCGCAGCCAGTGCAGTTTTCAGCCATGGCCGTCTGGCCGATATGTGGACTCAGCGGTGGCCCGGGGACATCCTGACGGCTTCAGCACTGGCCCGTCGGGCCGGCGCATAAAACCAACTTTCGGCCCAGCTTCAAGCCGGATTTCAACCCAGCAGCATCAAGCCGATCTGCAACAACAACAGCAAGGCCATGGCAGACAGGTCCACCCCGCCAATGGAAGGAACCACCCGCCGCAAAGGCCTGAGTACCGGCTCGACCAGCCGCGAGAGCAAACCATGAACGTAAGAGCCGGGCTGCACCCAGGAAATGATGACAAAGGCAAACACCAGCATGGTCAGCGCCTGCAGGGCAACGCGTGCCAGCATGTGCAGCGAAAGTTTGAGTAAACCCAACCAAGGTAATTGGCCACCGTCCGCCCAGCCAAACAACAAGCCGGCCAGCAGGGCATAAACCAGCGCCAGCAAGGCCGCTGCTATCAAACTGGCACTGTCCAAACGCGACCTGGCCAAAGCCTTAGGCAAAACCTGACGCAGAGGCTGGACCAGCCAGTTGGTGAGCGCCATCACAAAGGTACCTGGCTGCGAAGACATGTTGATGCGCAGCCAGTTCATGTAGGCGCGCAGCAAGGCTGCACCCACCAGCAGGTAAGAAACTGTTTCAAGTAAAAATCCAAGCACGCGCAGCATGATCGCCCTATCTTCGTGGCTTCTTGCCGGACTTGCGCGGCCCGCCGGCGGAGGCTTTTTTGACCGCCGCTTTCAAAGCCTGAATAGGGGAGCGGGCCAGGCCCCGGTCTGAAGCGCCGCCAGCGCGCGCAGCCGAACGCTTGTCGCGCTTGCTGTCGCCTTTTCCGGCCATTTTTTCAGCCCGTTTGTCACCTCGTGGCGCATCGGCACCCTCACCGGACTTGTCTTTCATGGCCCGCGTCAGCAACTCCTCGCCTTCACGCACCAAGCGGAAATCAATCTTGCGGCCATCCAGGTCCACGCGGCTGACCTGCACGCGCACCCGGGTGCCGATGGCATAGCGCAAACCCGTGCGTTCGCCGCGCAGCTCCTGACGGGCCTCGTCAAAACGGAAATACTCGCCGCCCAGCTCGGTGATGTGCACCAAGCCTTCCACATACATCGCGTCCAGCGTGACAAAAATGCCAAAGGTGGTGGCCGAGCTGACAACCCCGCCAAACTCTTCACCCAAATGCTCGCGCATGTACTTGCACTTGAGCCAGGCCTCGACGTCGCGGCTGGCCTCGTCGGCGCGCCGCTCGTTGGCACTGCAATGCAGGCCGGCAGCTTGCCAAGCCATCTGATCGACCGTCGGTTTCTTGAGCTTCTCACCCGATTCAGCAGCGCGAGAAGCCAGCCGCTTGGACAGCTTGGCATGCGCCTCGCCGGGCGTCGGCAGCGCCGGCAATTGGTACTTGGCCTGTTTGAGCACCGCCTTGATGACACGGTGCACCAGCAAGTCCGGGTAGCGCCGGATCGGGCTGGTGAAGTGCGTGTAGGCCTCATACGCCAGGCCGAAATGGCCGCTGTTCATGGGCGTGTAAATCGCCTGTTGCATAGAGCGCAGCAGCATGGAATGGATCTGCTGGGCGTCGGGGCGGTCTTTGGTGGCCATGGCAATGGCCTGGAACTCACCTGGCGCAGGGTCATCGCTGATGTTCAAACCCAGGCCGATGGCCTTGAGGTAGTTGCGCAGCACATCTTTTTTCTCGGGCGTCGGACCCTCATGCACACGGAACAAACCCACATGCTTGCTCTGCGCAATAAAGTCCGCCGAGCAGACATTGGCCGACAGCATGGCTTCTTCAATCAGCCGGTGCGCCACGTTGCGGGTGCGCGGCACAATTTTTTCTATGCGGCCGGCCTCGTCACAAACAATCTGCGTCTCGGTGGTTTCAAAGTCCACCGCGCCACGGACACCGCGCTGCTTGAGCAGGGCCTGGTAAACGTCATGCAAATCCAGCAGATGCGGCACCAGCGCCTTGCGCTGCGCAGCCTCGGGCCCGCGCGTGTTGGCCAGAATGGCGGCCACTTCGGTGTAAGTGAATCGGGCATGACTGAACATCACAGCCGGGTAGAACTGGTAAGCGTGAACCTCGCCCTTGGCCGTGATCAGCATGTCACACACCATGCACAAACGCTCGACATTCGGGTTGAGCGAACACAAACCGTTAGACAGCTTTTCGGGCAGCATCGGGATCACCCGGCGTGGGAAATACACGCTGGTGGCACGGTCGTAGGCATCGATGTCAATGGCGCTACCCGTGTCCACATAGTGGCTGACGTCGGCAATCGCTACCAGCAAACGCCAGCCCTTGGCGCGACCGACTTTGGCCGGCTCGCAGTAAACGGCATCATCAAAGTCGCGGGCGTCTTCACCGTCTATCGTCACCAGCGCCACGTCGGTGAGGTCGATACGGCCCTGTTTATCGACAGCGCGCACGGGATCGGGCAAGCTGCGGGCCAAAGCCATGGCCTCTTCGCTGAATTCGTGGGGCACGCCGTACTTGCGCACTGCAATGTCAATCTCCATCCCGGGATCGTCAATCTCGCCCAGCACTTCTTTGACCCGGCCCACCGGCTGGCCAAACAAAGCCGGCGGCTCGGTGAGTTCCACCACCACCACCTGCCCGGTCTTCGCAGTGCCGGTCGCGCCTCTGGGTATCAACACGTCCTGACCGTAGCGCTTGTCTTCAGGGGCGACCAGCCAGACACCGCTTTCTTGCAAAAGCCGGCCGATGATCGGGTTGGGCGAGCGCTGAATGATCTCGGTGACACGGCCTTCAGGCCGGTTTTTACGGTCTTGCCGCACGATACGGGCCTTGACCCGGTCTTTGTGCAGCACTGCACGCATTTCGTTGGGGGGCAGGTAGATGTCAGCCTCGCCGTCATCGCGCTGCACAAAGCCGTGGCCGTCCCGGTGGCCGGAAACCGTGCCTTCAAATTCGGCAAGAAGGCTGGCAGCCTGGCTCTTAGGGGAATGATTGGTTTTGATAAGTCATCTCTTTCACTGAGGGGTCAAACCTTGACCCCGACCTGCTCAGCATAATGCACACATGTGTCAGAACTGAGCCGTCTACAGACTGATTTTTGCGCAAGGGCCTCTGTCTGATGCCGCGCTAATGGTACACTGCTGGCTGTGCCCGGGTGGCGGAATTGGTAGACGCGCACGGTTCAGGTCCGTGTATCGCAAGATGTGGAGATTCGAGTTCTCTCCCGGGCACCAGATACATCCAAAGCAGCTTTAAACACCGGCTAACCCGGTTCTGCAAACAACAAAGCACAGGCCGCTGTGCTTTTTTTGTGCCTGCCAGTTTGCCGTATCACCCCCGCTGCGCCGTCATCACAAAGATGCAGACCCGGTAAGCGCCGTGAGACAATAATTTAATTAGCAAGCCATCCAAAGCCCTGTTCAAGCGGCTGCCCGTAGCTCAGTTGGATAGAGCATCAGCCTTCTAAGCTGAGGGTCGGGGGTTCGATCCCCTCCGGGCAGACCAGTTTTCATCTCGCGCAGTCTCACAACATCACACGGTTTGCTTTATTTCCAAGAAGCAAATAGCTGGTACAGCTTGTCCATGTAGTTTTCTTCTACCGAAAACACCACCATCATTTGCTGACGCTCTGGGTTAATGGCAATTCGCTGGCCTCTGGCGCCGTTGAGGTAGAAGGTGCCGCTTGGATCGTCTAAATTTTCTGTCCATATTTGATAACCGTAGCCTTTAAAGGACCGGCCTACCCAAAATTCTTCGCCAAATGACTTAGATTGGTTTTGAATCTGCGTGGTGCTCGCCTTTTCAACGAATCGGTTGTAGCAATCCGCTGTTGGCGTTCTCCGCTCATCCATGATGTGCAGGCCTATGCGGGCCCAATCACGCAGGGTTGCATGAAAGCTGGACGGGGTATGCGTAATCCCTTTTTGGTCATGAATCCAATAAGCCACGTCTTCAGCCTGAACGCTTGGCCAAAACAATGTTGAGAATGACATTGAAAACTCGGGGCGATCTTGCCCGCCAGCGACAAAGGCCATGGCTTGTGTGTCTAAATTTTTGTAAGAGAACTCTTCACCCGCAGTCACTGAACTTTGGTCCTGCTTTTTTTGCGGCGCACCATAATCGATTAATTGTTTTTGAACATCCGCGTAGCCTGCGTACCAAGGGTTCCCAGCAAAGGCATTGGGCACATGGGCTGGCGGATTCAAGGGGTTCCCTCCTCTATTGACAGACCCTCGGGCTGCACCGCTGGCCATCATGAGCAACTGCCGAACTGTAGCCTCGCCATATTGCGTGCCGGCAAGCCGGTCGTCATAGGACTTGGCTTTGCGGTCCAAGTCTGGCAGCAAGCCCGAACAATGAACCCGACCCACAGTGAGAGCTGTCAGAGATTTGCTCATGGAATAACCCAGGAGCGGCGTTTTAGGGCCAACTTGAGGGTGGTAGCGCTCAAAAATAACTTCACCTTTTTCGACAAGCAGAATGGCCAGCGTGGGGCTAGTGTCAAAAATACGATTCGCATTTTGGATAAGTGCGCGTTGCTTAAAACTTAAACTGGTCGCCAAGGGAAGTGGGCGGGGTCGGCCAGATGGCTGGATGGGGTAAACGGCCTTGAATTTTGAAAGTGAATCGACGCAATCAACCCCCCGGCAGTAAATTTGCAACCCGTTGGGCTGAATACCTTCAGGAGGTTGTGGCAACACACCGCCAGATTGAAGGCACTCACCTAGGCCTGGTAAAGGCGTAAATTGCGTTGCCAGTGCATACGCTGGTGTGTTTCGCAGCAGGCAATAACCGTCTGGCGTTTTCTTGATTTCAGGCCCGGGCACTTGGGCGTGTGCGGCTAATGCAATGCTGAAACATATCCCCAAAGAAACAGAAATAAATTTCATGGCGCATGTGGAATGAATGAACTCAGCAAAGCTTACATGAATTGCATAGCCAGGGCTTTGGCACTGCGGGTTTTTTGGGATGTCGCCTCATGCATTCACCGCGCTTTTTTGGCGTTCAATGCCAAAAGATAATTGAGAGAAGCTGGCTCCTGGAAGAGCTCAAGAAAGCCGCATAAACTGCCTGCTAAGAGGTACGTTTAACAGGGGCAAGTTCAGTATGCAAATTCAACGCACCCAGATAGCCATCATTGGCGGAGGACCCGCCGGTTTGTTGCTCGGGCAACTGCTTCACAAGGCAGGCATCGATGCCATCCTGATCGAGCGCCAGAGCCCCGACTACGTGCTCAGCCGCATTCGTGCCGGCGTGCTGGAGCAAGTCAGCATGGACCTGCTTGACCAAGCCGGGGTGGGCGCGCGCATGCACCAGGAAGGCCTGGTGCACGGCGGTTTTGACATGCTCTTCAAGGGCGAGCGCCACCGCATCGACATGCAGGCGCTGACCGGCGGCAAGCAGGTCATGGTGTATGGCCAAACCGAAGTCACCCGGGACCTGATGGATGCGCGCCAGGCTGCCGGTCTGCCCACTGTTTATGAGGCCGCCAAGGTCACGGTGCATGACTTTGACACCGACCGCCCCCGCGTGCGTTATGAAACCACCGGCCCCAAAGGCATTGAGCAACACGAGATCGCCTGCGATTTCATTGCCGGCTGCGACGGCTTTCATGGCGTTTGCCGTGCCAGCGCACCGCGCAGCGCAATCCGCGAATACGAAAAGGTTTACCCCTTCGGCTGGCTGGGCGTGCTGGCTGACACGCCGCCGGTTCACCATGAGCTGATTTACGTCAACAGCCCCCGTGGCTTTGCCCTGTGCTCGCAGCGCAGCCAGACGCGCAGCCGCTACTACCTGCAAGTGCCGCTGACTGACAAGGTCGAGAACTGGAGTGACGACGCCTTTTGGGACGAGTTGCGCTTGCGGCTGGACCCGGCGGCGTGCGCGCAACTGGTGACCGGCCCGTCGATTGAAAAAAGCATCGCGCCACTGCGCAGCTTTGTGACAGAGCCCATGCGCTTCGGCCGCATGTTCTTGGCCGGTGACGCAGCGCACATCGTGCCGCCCACCGGCGCCAAGGGCCTGAATCTGGCCGCCAGCGACGTCAAGTACCTGTCAGGCGCGTTCATCGAGTTTTACCGGGACAAGACCGCAGCCGGCATTGACGCTTATTCAGAGCGCTGCCTGCGCCGGGTCTGGCGCGCAGAGCGCTTTTCGTGGTGGTTCACCAGCCTGATGCACCACTTTCCTGACAACGGCGAGATCGGCCAGAAGCTGCAAGAGGCCGAACTTGACTACATCGTTCATTCCGAAGCCGGTTCGCGCTCGGTCGCTGAAAACTATGTCGGGCTGCCGCTGAACTTCGGCGAGTAAGCCGGCTGCTGGCCTTGGGTTAAATTCAAACCCATGACAAGCCCTCGTTCACAGCACCCGGCCCCACCCGCATTGAAATCCCTCCAAGGCCTGCGCCTGCTCAGCCTGGCGCTGAACTTGCCCGGCCCGGCGGCGCTGATGCGTTGCCGCCAAATGGGCGCGCGCTGCGTCAAGCTCGAGCCGCCCGCTGGCGACCCGATGCAGCACTACAGCCCTGCTGCCTACGCTCAGTTGCACGAGGGCGTGAAAACCATCACTGCCGACCTGAAAACCGCTGCCGGCCAACAAGCCCTGCACCGCCAGCTGGCCAAAACCGATGTACTGCTGACTTCGTTTCGCCCGTCGGCCATTGAGAAGCTGGGCCTGGGCTGGAAAAGCCTGCACCGCCTCTACCCTGCCCTGTCGCATGTCGCCATCGTCGGCAGCCCGGGCGCTGGCGCTGAAATACCCGGCCATGACCTGACTTACCTGGCCGACCACGGATTGGTGCCCGGGCTGGAACTGCCAGCCACCTTGTTTGCAGACATGAGCGGCTCCGTCATGGCCAGCGAGGCGGTGCTGCAAGCCGCGCTGCGCCAGCGCATGGGCGGCAAGGGCGTGTATTTGGAGGTGGCACTGTCCAGCGCAGCAGAGTACCTGGCGCTGCCCCGGCAATGGGGGCTGACCCGGCCAGACGGCTTTGTGGGCGGCGCGCATGCCGGCTACGGTGTGTATGCCTGCCGGGACGGCCGCGTGGCCGTTGCGGCGCTGGAGCCGCATTTTGCGGCGGCGCTGTGTGCGGCCGCCGGCGTGGCAGTGTCTGATGTGGCCAGCTTGCAAAGCACCGCCACACGCACGGCAATCGCCCGGTTTTTGAAGAAGCAAACGCGGGCCCAGCTGGATGCGCTGGCTCTGGCGAAGGACATTCCGCTGCACACCATGGCCTGAGGCTGGAGTTCAGGCCTCAGGCTTAAGGCTTCAGCGGCGCTTGGAAGGCTTGGGGCCGGCCGATTTGGCAGGGCCTGCGCCCTGGGCCAGCGGGGGCAAGCCGGTGTGACGGGTCAGCAGGCGGCCTTTGACGGGCGCTGCCGTCTTGCTAGGCGCTGAGGTCGAGTTTTTACGGCGCGCGCTCTGGTAGCCGCCATCCGTCAGCGGTTGGAAGGTGGGTATCAAATGGTGCTTGCCGTTGCCGATCAAATCAGCCCGGCCCATGGCCTTGAGCGCCTCACGCAGCAGCGGCCAGTTGTTGGCGTCGTGGTAGCGCAAAAACGCCTTGTGCAGACGCCGCCGTTTGTCGCCGCGCACGATATCCACCGTCTCGCTGTCGCGCGTGATCTTGCGCAGCGGGTTGCGGCTGGTGTGGTACATGGTGGTGGCCGTGGCCATGGGTGACGGGTAAAAGGTCTGCACCTGGTCGGCCCGGAAACCGCTTTTCTTGAGCCAGACGGCCAAGTTCATCATGTCCTCGTCGCTGGTGCCCGGATGGGCGGCGATGAAGTAGGGAATCAAAAACTGCTTTTTGCCGGCTTCGAGCGAATACTTTTCAAACAGCTGCTTGAACTTGTCGTAGCTGCCGATGCCGGGTTTCATCATCTTGGTCAGCGGCCCCTGCTCGGTGTGCTCGGGCGCGATCTTGAGGTAGCCGCCCACGTGGTGCGACACCAGTTCTTTGACGTACTCGGGGCTTTCGACCGCCAGGTCGTAGCGCACACCCGAGCTGATGAGGATTTTCTTGATGCCCTTGAGCGCTCTGGCGCGGCGGTACATCTTGATCAGCGGCGCGTGGTCGGTGTTGAGGTTCGGGCAGATGCCCGGGTAAACGCAGGAGGGCTTGCGGCAGGCCGCTTCAATCTCAGCCGACTTGCAGCCGATGCGGTACATGTTGGCGGTCGGCCCGCCCAGGTCGGAAATCGCGCCGGTAAAACCTTTGACCGTGTCGCGAATCGCCTCGATCTCGCGGATCACCGAGTCTTCAGAGCGGCTCTGGATGATGCGGCCTTCGTGCTCGGTGATCGAGCAGAAAGTGCAGCCGCCAAAGCAGCCGCGCATGATGTTCACGGAGAAGCGGATCATCTCCCAGGCCGGGATCTTGGTGGCGTGGTCGTGGCTGCCGTTCTCGTCGGCGTAGCTGGGGTGCGGCGAGCGCGCGTAAGGCAGGTCAAACACATAGTCCATCTCGGCCGTGGTCAGCGGGATGGGTGGCGGGTTGATCCAGACGTCACGCGCCGTGGCGCCCTCGCCGTGCGCCTGCACCAGCGCGCGCGCGTTGCCGGGATTGGTTTCCAGATGCAGCACGCGGTTGGCGTGAGCGTAGAGCACGGCGTCGCTTTTGACCTGCTCATAGGACGGCAGGCGAATCACCGAGCGGTCACGCGGCGGCACCTTGATCTTGCCCTGCATGGACGGCAGGCTGGGGTTTTGCACAAAGGTCAGCGGCTTGATGGCCGGGTTGGCTGGTGCTGCCGAGGGCTTGGCCTGCACCTTGATCGCCGGCGAGCCGGCCGCTTCGGCCTTGACGGCCACTTCGGCGGCCTCGTCTTCGCGGGCGCAAGTGGCGCCCTGCTCTTTGGCCTGCTCGGAAATCATCAGGTAGGGGTTGACATGCGCCTCAACGCGGCCCGGCGCGTCCACGCTGGTCGAGTCAATTTCAAACCAGCCGGCAGACGTCTCGTCGCCGCTGCGGCGCAAAAAGGCGGTGCCGCGAATGTCGGTGATGTTGGCCACCGGCTCCTTGGCGGCCAGGCGGTGGGCGATCTCGACAATCGCCCGCTCGGCGTTGCCGTACAGCAGCAAGTCGCATTTGGCATCGATCACCACACTGCGGCGGACTTTGTCTGACCAGTAGTCGTAATGAGCGATGCGCCGCAGCGAGCCTTCAATCCCGCCGAGAATGATGGGCACTTCCTTGTAGGCTTCGCGGCAGCGCTGCGAATACACCAGCGCGGCGCGGTCCGGCCGCTTGCCGCCGATGTCGCCTGCGGTGTAAGCGTCATCCGTGCGGATCTTGCGGTCCGCCGTGTAGCGGTTGATCATCGAATCCATGTTGCCGGCGGTCACGCCGAAAAACAGATTGGGCTTGCCCAGAATTCGAAACGGGTCAGCGGTTTGCCAGTCGGGCTGGGCAATGATGCCGACCCGAAAGCCCTGCGCCTCGAGCATGCGGCCGATGACAGCCATGCCAAAGCTCGGATGGTCCACATACGCGTCGCCCGTGACGATGATGATGTCGCAGCTGTCCCAGCCCAGCGCCTGCATTTCCTCACGGCTGGTAGGCAAAAACTTGGCCGTGCCAAAACGCGCCGCCCAGTACTTGCGGTAACTGGTCAGCGGCTTGGCGGCGCGCGTGAAAAAGGAGACGTCTAAAGGGGCGTTCATGGGGGCTTCAGGTAACCCGTCATTGTAGGGTTTTAGCCCTAAAAGCACCCGTGCGCCTGAACGGCCCTTGAAAGCGCGGGTCAGGCACGCAGATCAGCGCAGGGCACCCAGCGGCCCTCGCGGGCGCTTTGCTCGCCGCGCGAGAGCAAAGCCATCAGCTGCCGCACCTCCAGCGCCGACACCGGCGGGGCCGGTAAAACGGCCGCATCGGCCGGCAGTCCGCCGCGCCTGGCCAGCAGGCAGTCGCGCAGTTGCGCATACAAGGCGGGGTAGCAGCCGCGGGCCTCAGGCGCTGGCCGGCTGACCCGCTGGCCGTCTTCCCAAGTGATAACTTCACCGGGCTGCGGGTCCAGGCCCCAGTCGGCGGGCGCTGCAAGTTGAGGCCGGCGGCCGGCTTTCAAGGCGTCTTCCTGGCTGTCCATGCCATGCTTGATGAAAGAGCCCTGCGTGCCATGCACCGCAAACCGCGGGCTGCCGGCAGGTACCAAAGAACCCGCGTGCAACACGGCGCGCAGGCCGGGCTGCAGGCTGTCGTAGCGCAGCTGGGCATGAAAGCAGTCATGCGCCTGGGCCCTGTCGCGTTGGGCCGCCACGTCCAGCAGCAGCGCATCGGGCACGCCTAGGAGCACCAGGCACTGGTCCAGCAGGTGCGAACCCAGGTCCAGCCAGAGGCCGGCACCGGGCACATCGTTGTCCCGCCAGCGGTCCAGCACCTGCGGCTTGAAACGGTCATAGCGCGACTCGAACTGCACCAGCCGGCCCAACTGCCTCGTGGCCAACACTTTCTTCAGGCTTAAAAAATCCGCGTCAAAACGGCGGCTCTGGTAGACCGTGAGCACCCTGCCCTGCGCTTGCGCCAGCGCCAGCAGATCCTCAGTTTCGGCCAGCGTGACAGTGCAGGGTTTGTCAACCAACACATGCTTGCCGGCCAGCAAGGCTGCACGGGCCAGCGCATGGTGGCTGTCGTTGGGCGTGGCGATCACCACCAGTTCAATGGCCGGGTCGGCAAAGGCCTGTGTGGGTGTGGCCAGCACAAGCACGCCAGGCCAGGCCGCATGCACGGCTGCGGGCTGACTGCTGACGATGGCCGTCAGCTCAAGCCCGGGCACAGCGGCCATCACAGGCGCATGAAAGTTGCGCCCGGCATTGCCAAAGCCAATCAGCGCACAGCGCAAAGGTGAGAGCGGTAAAGGGTTCATGATGTGGATGCAGCGTTCAGATTTGTCTTTATTGTCGTGCGCCCAACCAAGCTCCAGCGTCAATCCGGGGCGATATGATGAAATTGAGTTTTCCGGCTTTGGCGGGCAGCTTCTTCAGGCCCGTTGTATTTACTTCAAGACGAAAGCCCTATGACACGACTATTGAACAAAGTCAGCATCATCACCGGCGCAGCGCAGGGCATAGGCCTTGCCACCGCCCTCAAATTTGCCGCCGAAGGCGCCATCGTGGTTGTCTGCGACCTGAGGCAAGCGGGCGTGGATGCCGCTGTTGCGCAATGCAAGGCGCTGGGCGCGCAGGCCATCGGCTGCCTGATGGACGTGACCGACCGCGAGATGGTCGATGCCGTGGTGGCGCAAGTTAAGAATCAGTTCGGCCGCATCGATGTGCTGGTGAACAACGCCGGCATCACCAAGGACGCCCGGCTGCAAAAAATGACGAAGGCGCAGTTTGACCAAGTGATTGACGTCAACCTGCGGGGTGTTTTCCATTGCGCGCAGTCGGTGGCAGACACCATGGTTGCGCAAGGCAGTGGCGTGATACTCAACGCCAGCTCGGTGGTGGGGATTTACGGCAACTTCGGCCAGACCAACTACGCCGCCACCAAGTTCGGCGTGATTGGTTTCACCAAAACCTGGAGCCGTGAGCTCGGCCCCAAGGGCATTCGCGTCAACGCCATCGCACCCGGATTTATAGCCACCCCGATCCTGGACACCATTCCCGAGAACTTGATGCAGGAGATGAAAGCCAGAGTTCCGCTCAAACGCCTGGGCAAGCCCGAGGAAATCGCCAACGTCTACGCCTTCCTGGCCAGCGATGAAGCCAGCTACATCAATGGCGCGGTCATCGAGGTGGCAGGCGGCATGACGCTTTGAGCCTGCACTCCAAAGCCGTCAAACGGCCATAATCCCATCCATGAGTTCTTTGCCCGCACCAGACCGCCCCCGCCCTCAATCGATCACTGACTTGTTTGTCTCCTTCACCGTCCTGGCCTTGCAGGGCTTTGGCGGTGTGCTGGCTGTGGTTCAGCGGGAATTTGTCGAAAAAAAACGCTGGATGACCACCGAGGAGTTCATTGAGGACTGGGCCGTGGCCCAGGTCATGCCCGGACCCAATGTGATCAACCTGGCACTGATCATCGGCGGGCGTTACTTCGGGCTCAAGGGTGCCATGGCGGCCTTGTCCGGCATGTTGGCGGCGCCCCTGCTGATTGTGCTGACCCTGGCCTTGGTCTACGCGCAGTTTGCCAGTCGCCCGGAAGTTGCCGGCGCCTTGCGCGGCATGGGTGCGGTGGCCGCCGGCCTGATTGGCGCCACCGCCATCAAACTGGCAAAAGGGCTTAAAACCAGTGTGTTGGGCTGGCGCTGGTGCACGGCCTTTGGCCTGGCCAGCCTGGTGGCCATTGCCGCCTTGCGCGTGCCGCTGGTCTATGTGATCTTCGGGCTGGGCGGTCTGGCCTGCGCTCTGGCTTATAGAAAGCTGCAGCCATGAACGCGCCGCCGCAACTGGTTTTAGGGGCAGCCGATTGGCTGGAGTTTTTCTTTCACTACCTCTCGCTGTCACTGCTGGCCGTCGGTGGTGCGATTGCCACCATACCGGACATGCACCGCTTTTTGGTGGACAACAATGCCTGGCTCACAGAGGCCCAGTTCAATGCATCCATTGCGATTGCGCAGGCTGCGCCGGGGCCGAACGTCCTGTTCATCGCCCTGCTGGGCTGGAACGTCGGCCTCAATGCAGGTGGGTATCTGAGCGGCTTGTGGGGTATTTTTCTGGCCATGGCCGGCATACTGATTCCCAGCACCCTGTTGACCTACAACGCAGCCCAATGGGGCCAGCGCAACCGCGAACTGCGCAGCGTGCGCGCATTCAAACAAGGTATGGCGCCCATCGTTGTCGGCCTGATCATGTCCACCAGCCTGATTCTGGCTACCGCCAGCGGTCACTCGCTGGATCACTGGCCCCTGTGGCTGGTGTCCGCCGTCACCGCTTTGATTTGCTGGCGCACCAAGCTGCACATCTTGTGGCTACTGACAGCCGGCGCTTTGACAGGCTGGTTCGGCTGGGTCTGATGAACGCAGATTAGTTTAGCGGCGCTGGCGCAAAGCCTCATACAGGCAGACACCGCTGGCCACTGACACGTTCAAGCTTTCCACCGCGCCGTGCATGGGGATGCTGACGAGTTCGTCGCAGGTTTTACGTGTGAGCTGGCGCATGCCCTCGCCCTCGGCACCCAGCACCAAGGCCACCGGGCCCTTGAGGTCCACGTCATAAATGGTTTTAGGGGCATCGTCGCTGGTGCCTATGCACCAGATGTTGCGCTCCTTGAGCTCACCAAGTGTGCGTGCCAGGTTGGTGACCATGAAGTAAGGCATGGTTTCTGCCGCGCCGCTGGCGACCTTGGCCACGGTGGCATTGATGCCGGCGGCATGGTCTTTGGGGGCGATCACGGCGTGTGCACCGGCGCCGTCAGCCACGCGCAGGCAGGCGCCCAGATTGTGCGGATCGGTCACGCCGTCCAGCACCAGCAGCAGGGGTGCGGCCACGCCGCTGGCCTCCAACTGCTCCAGCAATTCATCGAGCGAGGTGACTTGCGCCACCGCATTGACACGCGCCACCACACCTTGATGGCCATGGCTGCCGGCCATTTTAGCCAATCGTAAACCGTCAGACTCGATCAGCCGGACTCCGGCCTCGCGGGCACGGTCGGTGAACTGGCGCATGCGCGCATCTCGGCGGGCGACATCGAAAAAAACTTCGAGTACAGATTGCGGTGCCGTTTTGATGCGCACGCCCACGGCATGAAAGCCGAACAGAACTTTGGGGGTTGAAGACATGGGCAATTATCGCCCGCCTAGGCAGCAGCTTCAGGCCGGCACCACCCGGCCGGCTTCGATGGTGATCTTGCGCTGGCAGCGCTCGGCGATGGCCTGGTCGTGCGTGACCAGAACCAGCGTGGTGCCGAGTTCTTTGTTCAATTCGAACATCAGCTGCATGACGTTCTCGCCGGTGGCAAAGTCCAGGCTGCCGGTGGGCTCGTCTGCGAGCAAAACGGCGGGCTTGACCACAAAGGCACGGGCCAGCGCCACGCGCTGCTGCTCGCCACCGGACAGCACACGCGGGTAGTGGCTAAGGCGCTGGCCTAAGCCAACGCGTCCCAACATCTCCGTGGCCAGCGCGCGCGCGCCGCGCACACCCGACAATTCAAGGGGCAGCATGACGTTTTCAAGGGCACTCAAATTGGCCATGAGCTGAAAACTCTGAAACACAAAACCAACCTTTTGCGCCCGCAAGGCTGCGCGGTCATCTTCGTTGAGCGCAAAAATATCCTGACCCACCAGGCGCACAGTGCCTTCGCTCGGCGTGTCCAGGCCGGCAATGATGGACAGCAAGGTGCTTTTGCCTGAGCCAGAAGCTCCGACGATGGCTGCAGTTTCGCGTGCCGCCAGGGTGAAATGGATATCGCGCAAAATACGCAAAGTGCCGCTGGAGTCGGTCACGCTCTTGAAAACATGCTCGACGGAAATAATTGGCACCGCATCGGTGTCGGAACGCGCAACGGAACTCATTTCGGACATGACAGCCTTTTTGGTAAAAACACCCACTATTTGCCTTGGCACATGGGACTGTAACAAGCAGCACCCCGGTTGCCGGCTGGCAGTCAAAAAGCCCCAAGCCGGCGCTGGCTCACTGACCGGGCGCATCTTGCAGGCGCTGCGCACAGTGGCCCTGCTTTTTCTGCTGAGCGCCGTGCCCTGGGCGGCGCTGGGCCAAACATCGTCAGCGCCGGCGGCTGCGACACCGCTCAAGCTCCTGGTGCTGGGCGACTCTTTGAGTGCGGAGTACGGGCTGGCCCGTGGCACGGGATGGGTCGCTTTGCTGCAAAAACGCCTGCTCAGCGAAAAATCCTCCTTCACAGTGGTTAATGCCAGCATCAGTGGCGATACCACCTCTGGCGGGCGTTCCCGGCTGCCAGGCCTGCTCAAGCAGCATCAGCCTCAGGTCGTCATCATCGAGCTCGGCGGCAATGACGCCTTGCGCGGCTTGCCGATGAACATGACCGAAGAAAACATGATGGCCATGACGCAGGCCGCCCAAAAAGCCGGCGCCCGTGTGCTGCTGCTGGGCATGCAAGTACCGCCCAATTACGGCAACGCCTACAGGACCGCATTTGAGGCCATGTACGTGAAGGTTGCCAAGGCCACACAATCGCCGCTGGTACCGTTTTTCCTCAAAGGCGTCGCCGACATTGACAACGCCTTGCAATTTTTTCAAAGCGACCGGATTCACCCCAATGAGTCAGCCCATCCCATCATGCTGGCCAATGTTTGGCAAGAACTCAGAAAGCTTTTGAAGTGAGCGTGCAACTGATCTCCGCCGAACAGGCACTGACCGGGCTGTCGGAATTTTCCAGTGTCATCGACGCCCGCAGTGAGAGCGAGTACGCTGAAGACCATCTACCGGGCGCCGTCAACTGGCCCAGCCTACGCGATGCCGAGCGCCACCAGGTCGGCACACAGTACAAGCAGGTCAACGCCTTCGAAGCTAAAAAGCAAGGCGCGGCCATGGTCGCACGCAACGTGGCCGGGCACATCGAGCGCGAGGTGCTCGACAAGCCCAAAGACTGGAAACCGCTGGTCTACTGCTGGCGCGGCGGCAAGCGCAGTGGCTCGCTGGCGCTCATCCTCGACCAGATCGGTTTCAAGGTGAGCTTGATCGAGGGCGGCTACAAGGCCTTTCGCGCCGCCATGGTCGCCGACCTGCCGCAGTTGTCAGAGCGATTGCACTTTGAAGTGGTGTGCGGCACCACCGGCTCGGGCAAAACGCGTTTTTTACAGGCCCTGGCAGCGCAGGGCGCGCAAGTGCTGGACCTCGAAGCCCTGGCCAACCATCGCAGCTCGGTGCTGGGCCTGATTCCCGGCCAGTCGCAACCGACCCAGAAGGCTTTTGACACCCGCGTCTGGACGGCGCTGCAGACCTTTGACACGACACGGCCTGTTTACATTGAGAGCGAAAGCAAGAAAGTCGGCAACGTGGTGGTTCCGGAGAGCCTGATGACCGCCATGCGCCGCAGCCCATGTTTGCACCTGCAGCTCTGTGAAGAAGAGCGCGTCAAGCTACTGCTCGAGGACTATGATTTTTTTGTGCGCGACATCGAATTCTTTTGCAATCGCCTGGGCGCACTGACCGAAGCTCGCGGCAAAGCCATGGTGGCCGACTGGCAGGCCCGATCCCGCGCGGGTGGCGTTGCCGGTGTGGTCAAAGACCTGCTGGTACTTCACTACGACCCGGTTTACCTGCAATCCATGCAGCGTAATTTCACACACTACGCCGCCGCCCGGCCGTTGGCACCGCGAGACCACAGCGTGGCTGCCATGCAGGCGCTGGCCGCCACCTTGGCCGGCTCTTGACGAAAAAAAACTGCAGGGCCCGGGGGCGCTGCAGTTTGTAAAAAAGAAATTTGGATTCAGGCAGTTGGCGTAGCCGGTGGTGCGTCCGGGGCGTCTGTCGCACCTGCCTCGCCGGCTTCGTCACCACCTTCTGTGCCATCTTCGGCTTCGTCAGGCTTGCCTTCGGCTTTGCGCTTGAGCTTGTCTTCTTTTTTGCGCTTTTTCGCGAGCTCTTTTTGGCGTTTTTCGTAAGAATAATTAGGTGTTGCCACAAAGTGCTTTCATGTTTGACAGCCCCCACTGTACTTCATCAGGCTGAGATCTTTGCAAGTGCTTGCGACAGGTCAGCCTGCAGGTCCGCCACCGATTCGAGTCCGACTGAAAAACGCACCAGGCCACCGCGGTGCGGCCACGACACACTGCGTATCGATGGCACGTCATAAGGCGCGCACAGGCTCATGGGGCCGGCCCAGCTGTAGCCCAGCTTAAAGAGCTTCAGGCTGTCGCAAAAAAGGTCGATCTGCGCCTGGCTGATCTCAGGCTTGAAGATGGCGCTGAACAGGCAGGCAGCGCCCGAACAGTCACGCAGCCAGGCGGCATGCCCCGGCGAGCCGGCCAGCGCCGGATGCCGCACCTCGGCAACAGCAGCCTGGCCCTGCATCCAGCCGGCGAGTGCGCGTGTGGCGGCGTCTTGCGCCTGGTAGCGCAGCGCCATGCTGGGCAAGCCGCGCAGCACGGCCTCGGCGTCATTACCAGCCACGCCAAAACCCACGCGCATGTGGCAGTAAAGAAGTTGGTGATGCAACGCCTCATCACGCGTGACCACCGAACCCATCAGCACATCGCCGCCACCGCTGGGGTACTTGGTCAGGGCCTGCACCGAGACATCGGCACCCATCTCAAAAGCATTGAAGGCCAAGCCCGCGCCCCAGGTGTTGTCGATCACGCTGACCAGGCCTTCGGGATGCCGGTCCGTGTGAGCGCGAATGACGCCGACCAGAGCGCTCACATCCGGAAACTCGAGCGTGATGGAGCCCGGAACTTCGAGCCAGACCAGGCGCGTCCTGGCACTCAGCTTTTGCCGCAAATCGTCCGGGTTCATCGGATCGTAGTAGCGGTGACTGATATCCCAGGCCTTCATTTCATGCTCGGCCAGCGTCTTGTTGGGGCCGTAGGCGTTGTCGGGAATCAGCAGTTCGTCACCGGCGCGCAAAAAGGCCATATTGACCAGCGCCACGGCCGCCAGTCCGCTGGGCACCAGCGTGCAATAGCGACCGCCTTCGAGCGTGGCGATACGCGCTTCCAGCGTGAAGGTGGTGGGTGTACCGGCCAGGCCGTAGGTGTAGCCGGTTTTGTGTTTCCAGTCACGCTGGCGCAAGGCCGCGACGTTCGGGAAAATCACCGTGGAAGCCCGGTGGACCGGGACGGTAACAGCTTGAAAACCTGCCGGCGGCTGGTAAGGGTGGTGAATGAGCTGGGTAGTGAGGTCTTTCATGACCCCATGTTACAGACCTTGGCGCGGGTTCAGACTTTCCACTTTTCAATCAGTTGTGCCGGGCGCAAAGCGTCATACCCCTCAAAGGGCTGGTGAATCCAGGGGTTGGTGGCCAGATAGTCCACCGAGTAATCAGGCTGAAAAGTAGACACGCCCTTGGTCCAGATGACGGCGCTGCGCAACTCGGTGATGGGCTTGTAGTTCGTGCGCAGTTGGTGAATCACGGCGTTGAGGGTGTGGCCGGTGTCGGCCAGGTCATCAACCAGCAAAACGCGGCCGGCAATCTCGCCCTTGGGCGTGGTGATGAAACGGGCGATGTCCAGGTTGCCCTGCACCGTGCCCGAATCTGCGCGGTAAGAACTGGTCGACATGATGGCCAGAGGCTTGTCGAACACGCGCGAGAGGATGTCCCCGGGACGCATGCCGCCGCGCGCCAGGCACAAAATGGTGTCGAACTCCCAGCCCGATTGGTAAATCTTGATCGCCAGTTTTTCAATCAGGTTGTGGTACTCGTCGTAGCTAACGTACAGATGTTTGCCGTCTTCAGTCAACATGAAATGCGTCCAATCAAAAAGAGCGGTTCAAAAAAACGATGAGGGTGCTGCCAAAAATCAGGCCGCGTAGGGGTTGCGCAGCAGGATCGTGTGGTCGCGGTCCGGGCTGGTCGAGACCATGTGAATCGGCACACCGGTAACTTCTTCAATGCGCTTCAAATAGCGTTGGGCAGCTGGCGGCAAGGCGGCGTAGTCAGTGACGCCTACCGTGCTTTGCGTCCAGCCGGGCATGTCTTCGTAGATGGGCTTGCAACGGGCAATATCTTCTGCACCCATGGGCAGGATGTCAGTGATCGCACCATCGAGCTCGTAGCCGGTGCACAGCTTCAGGGTCTCGATACCGTCGAGCACGTCCAGCTTGGTGATGCACAGGCCTGACAAGCCGTTGACCTGCGCCGAACGTTTGAGCAGCGCCGCGTCAAACCAGCCGCAACGCCGGCTGCGCCCGGTGGTCACCCCTTTTTCTGCGCCCACCGTGCTCAGGTGGTAGCCCACGGTGCCTGGCTTTTCCCAGTCGAGTTCTGTCGGGAAAGGGCCGCCGCCAACGCGGGTGCAATAGGCCTTGGTGATGCCCAGGATGTAGTGCAGCATGCCCGGCCCCACACCGGCACCCGCAGCAGCATTGCCGGCCACGCAGTTGCTGGACGTGACAAAGGGGTAAGTGCCGTGGTCCACGTCGAGCAAGGTGCCCTGCGCGCCTTCAAACAGCAAATTAGCCCCTGCGCGGTGAGCGTCGTTGAGCTCGCGCGAGACGTCAGCCATCATGGGCTTGAGCAACTCGGCGTGGCGCATGGCCTCGTTGTAAACGGTGTCGAAATCAATGGCCGGCGCATTTAAAAAACCGGTCAGGATGTAGTTGTGCAGTTCGAGCAACTCGCGCAGCTTGGTGGCAAAACGCTCAGGGTATTTCAGGTCCTGTACGCGCAGGGCGCGCCTGGCGATCTTGTCTTCGTAGGCGGGGCCGATGCCGCGGCCGGTGGTGCCGATCTTGGCGATGCCGGCTTTTTCTTTGGCCGCTTCGCGGGCGATGTCCAGCGCGGCATGAAACGGCAGGATCAGTGGACAGGCTTCGCTGATGCGCAGGCGCGAACGCACCTCCACACCGGCTTTTTCCAGACCTTCAATTTCTTCAAAGAGTTTGGCCGCCGAGAGAACCACGCCGTTACCGATGTAGCACTTCACGCCCGGACGCATGATGCCGCTGGGGATCAGGTGCAAGGCGGTCTTCACGCCGTTAATAACCAGTGTGTGGCCGGCATTGTGTCCACCCTGAAAACGCACCACGCCTTGTGACATCTCGGTGAGCCAGTCCACCAGCTTGCCTTTGCCTTCGTCACCCCACTGGGTTCCGACGACCACAACATTGCGGCCCGCAGCTGCGGTGTTTTTATTTGTCATTTCAGGGTTACTTGCTCGTAAAAGTGGACAGGATGAGGCGGTCAAGCCATCAGGCAGAAGTCTTGGTCAATGATTGAATAACCCACAAGCCGGCAGCTTGCACCAGCTCTCGGTCGCAATCGAATTCATTGACCTCATGTTCATGGCCGGGCAGCACACAGGCGACCGTTTCACCTTGGGCGCGCAAGCTGGCAATAGCATGGCGCAGGCCAGCGTCTACGCCCCAGGGCGCGCGCACCGCCGCCCGCAAGGAGCGCGCGGGCAAGTTACTGACCAGCTCTTTGAGATCGAGGCTGAAGCCGGCGGCAGGCCTTCTGCGGCCAAACACGGCGCCGACCTCGTCATACCGGCCACCACGGGCCAGCTCTGCGCCATCACCATAAATAGCAAAGCGAGTGCCGCTGTAATAGGCATAACCGCGCAAGTCGGCCAGGTCGAAGCCCAGCTTCACATCACCGCCCAGGTGTCGCACTTGCGTGCCCAGCCAGCGCATGCCTTCGATGGCTTGCAGCGCACCGGGTACCCGCTTGAGGGCACGTTCAGCATCGCTCAAGACCTGCTCGTCGCCGTAGAGCTGAAGCAAAGCTTTCAAACCATCGGCAGAAGCTGTAGAAATACCGGGCTCGGCCGCCAGCAGGCTGGCCAGCTCACTCGCGTCTTTGTCAGCCAATGCAGCATGCAGGCGGGCCAGTGCAGCCGGGCTGCTGATGCGGGCGTCGGCTAACAAGCTGCTGACGATGCGCACATCGGCCATATCGACCGACAAGGTGCCGATACCGGCTGCACGCAAGCCTTCCAGGGCCAGCAACTGGACTTCAAGGTCGGCTTCGAGACCGGCATGGCCGAAGATTTCAGCGCCGAACTGCAGCGGTTCGCGGGTGGAGTGCGGACGCTCAGCGCGCGTGTGCAGGACCGGGCCGCAGTAGCAAAGCCGCGCCACGCCAGTGCGGTTGAGCAAATGCGCATCAATGCGGGCAACTTGGGGGGTGGTGTCCGCGCGCAAGCCCAGGGTGCGCCCGGAGAGCTGATCGACCAGCTTGAAAGTTTGCAGATCCAGCGCTTCACCCGTGCCGGTCAGCAGTGATTCCAGGTGCTCGAGCAGCGGCGGCATGACCAGCTCGTAGCCGTAGCTGCGGGCCGTGTCCAAAAACAGGCGACGGAGTTCTTCGATATGACGCGCCTCGGAGGGCAGGACATCGGCAATTTGATCCGGCAATTGCCATGATGACGACCAGGCGGACATGCGTTACTTCAGAAGAGCTTTAAAAGAACGATTTTACCGGTGCTTAGGCCCGGTTTTGGACCGGCAGCACGGAAAAGCAGCGCAGACCGGAGCACCCGGGCTGCGCTGTGTAGCTTTTCAGCTTATTTTTTGGCGGGGGCGGATGCGCCCCCGGAGCCGCGCATGGCCTTGAAGAAGTCCGAAGACTGGTCCACCACCATCACATCGCTCTTTTTGTTGAAGCTGGCCTTGTAGGCGTCCAGACTGCGGTAAAACTGCGCAAACTGCGGGTCACGGCCGAAAGATTCGTTGAACAAGGCAGCAGCTTGCGCATCGCCCTCGCCTTTGACTTTTTGTGCATCGCGGTAAGCGTTGGCAATAGTGACTTCGCGTTGACGATCTGCGTCAGCGCGGATTTTTTCGCCTTCAGCTGCACCGGTTGAGCGCAGCTCATTGGCCACGCGTTTGCGCTCAGCTTCCATGCGGCGATAGACAGACTCGGTGATCGCCTCGACATAGTCCACGCGCGTGATGCGCACATCGACCACGTCCACACCCCAAGGTTTGGCACCACGCACCACCTGCAAGACTTCGGCCTTGACATCGGCCATGAGGGCTTCACGTTTGAGCGAGAGCAAGTCCTTGACAGTGCGTTTGTTGATTTCTTCCTGGAAAGCATTGCGAACCACACGGTTGAGCTGGTTGGCACCAGCGCGCTCGTCAAGGCCCACATTGCGGATGTATTCCGATGGCTGGGAGATGCGCCAGCGCACGTACCAGTCGATCACGACTCGCTGCTTTTCAGCTGTCAGCATAGGCTCGGCATCCGTGCTGTCCAGGGTGAGCAAACGCTTGTCGATATAGGACACATTTTGAAATGGCGGCGGCAGCTTGAAGTTCAGGCCAGGCTCGGTGATCACTTCTTTGATCTGTCCGAGT